>VFKE01000173.1 GCA_009885695.1 Verrucomicrobiota bacterium
ATCCATGCCCCTCCAAGAAATGGTTCAAAACAGAAGGCGTATGGGACATCCGCCACCACCTTCATCCGTTCACAGTAACGCTGATTTTAAACGGTAATTGGTATGAGAGACTTATTGGAGCGCACGCGCCCACGCGAAGTGCCAGTCGCAAACCCATGAAGCCGCCACATCAGGATACTTTCGCAGGAAGGGCGCGGACTTCAGCACGCGGGGCTCGTGCGTTCCAAGAAGACCAATGCTAAAAATAACGGCCACGGATTTATCAAATCCACAATAGCCTTCAACTGTCAGTCATGGACGATGGGTTTGGGTGTGCCCGCAAAAAGCCGGTCGATTATTTTTCAAAGCACCGCCACAAATAGCTCAGCTCGTCGTCCAGCTCCGCCTCCCTGACCATGGGCCTGATGATATCCTCCAGCGCCTGGCGGAATTTCCTGGCGAAGCGTGAGACGCGCTGCCGCAGCGCGACTTCGTTGATGCCGAGCTTGGCGGCGACATTGGCGTAACTGTCGTTGGCGTCGCGTTTGCGGATCACAAAATCCTGGAGCACTTCAAATTCCGCCAGCCGGTTCTCCTCGGCAAACTTCGCGCGCAGCCGGTCCAATGCGGCCCGGAACGTGGCGAGAGTCCATGCGCGATCGAACTCTTTATCGGGCGTGTTTTCGTCGCTGGGCTCAACGGCATCGCGATTGGTATCGCTGGGAAATTCCGCAGGGACGTGAATGGCTCCACCACCGCGCTTCTTGGCATATTGTTTCCGCTTCTGATTGGCAACGAAATTGTCGAGATAGGTCAGGAGGAAGGTGCGGAAGCGCCCCTTCGCGGGGTCGGCCCGGCGCAGGTAACCACCGTGGATGAGCCAGGAGATGAACGAATGCGCGACATCCTCTGCATCGTGATGTGAGTAGCGGTGCTTGTGTCTCAATGCGATGTAAACCGGATGCCTGTAAATGCGGCAGAGTTCCTCGAGGGCATTGAGCGAGTCCTTGTCATTGCCGCCTCTGGGTATTGACATGACTCCACTAACCCCCAGTGGTAGTGTTTTCTGCGATGACAGAGGATTATCCACGCACGCTGTTGGAATTGGAGCGGCGCTTCAGCGACGAAGC
>VFKE01000028.1 GCA_009885695.1 Verrucomicrobiota bacterium
GCGCCATTGAAACGGCCCTAGCAAAATACTGCTGCTACGACAAACGAAAAAAGCGTCGCAACTTCAGCGAAACATGGGAGGGACTCGCTTAACTTGACGCGCATGCCCGGCGGGGTGCCAGCCACGGTTCGCTACATGCTCAAACGAATGATCACGGAGTTTTGACGGCAGTTGGGAAACGCGCTGTTCTTTGAAATGCATTGCAATCACAGGTCACTTCCCCGGCTCAAAACCCCGCAACCGTAGAGCATTCAGCAGCACGCTCAAGGACGACAGCGCCATCGCTGCGCTGGCAATCATGGGATTAAGGAGCCAGCCGGTGAGGGGATACAACAAGCCGGCAGCGAGAGGGATGCTGAGGGCGTTGTAGAAAAACGCGAAGAATAAATTCTGCCTGATGTTTTTCACGGTGGCCCTGGAAAGTTCGATGGCAGTGGTGACGCCGTGGAGATCGCCGCTGATGAGAACGATGTCGGCGGCTTCCATGGCGATGTCGGTGCCGTGGCCCATGGCAATGCCGACGTCGGCATCGGCGAGCGCAGGGGCGTCGTTCACTCCATCTCCAACCATGCCGATGATGCCGCCACCTTTTTTCCAGCCCTTGATCATCTCGCCTTTGGAATCGGGAAGAACCTCGGCGACGACATTCTTGATGCCGATGCGGGTGGCCACGACGCGGGCAGCATGGTAATTGTCGCCTGTGAGTATGGTGACCTGGAGACCGAGTTCGGCAAGGCGGGCGACGCAACTCTCTGCGCTGGGCTTGATGGTGTCCGCGAGTCCGAGTGTGCCGGAGATGGTGCCATCGATGGCGACGAAGACGGGAGTGAGGCCGTGTTCGGCGGATTCTCGCGCGGCCATCTCGTCGATGCTCAGGCCGCTCTCTCGCATGAGGCGGGCGTTGCCCACGAGGATGCGTTTGCCTTCGACGGTGGCCATGACGCCGTAGCCGCTGACGGAGTGAAATTCCTGTGGCCGGGCAAGTTTGAGATCGCGTGATTCGGCTTCGCGCTGGATGGCGTCGGCCAGCCGGTGCTCGCTGCCGAACTCGGCGCTGGCGGCGAGTCGCAGAAGTTCATTTTTGGCAAGGCCGCTGGCGTGGATTTCCACCACCTGCGGGCGGCCCTCGGTGAGCGTGCCAGTTTTATCGAAGACGATCGTGCTGATATTGCGCGCGGATTCCAAGGCCCGGGCGCTGCGGAAAAGAATGCCGAGCTGCGCGCCTCGGGCGGTGCCGACCATGATGGCGGTGGGTGTGGCCAGGCCGAGCGCACAGGGGCAGGCGATGATGAGCACGGAAACGGCTGTCGTGAGCGCGCGGTTCACGTCGTGGGCTAGAAAGAACCACGCGCAAAATGTGCCCAGCGCGATCACGAGAACAAGCGGGACGAACCGGCTGGAGATGCGGTCGGCCAGACGCTGGATGGGCGGCTTTTCCGCCTGCGCTTCCTGGACGATTCGCATAATCTGACGGAGCGTAGTGTCTTTGCCCACCTTTGTGACTCGATAGCGCAACATGCCGGTGAGATTAACTGTGCCACCGATCACTTTCTCGCCGGTCTTTTTTGATGCGGGGACGGATTCGCCCGTGAGCATGCTTTCATCGATGGTAGAGACGCCATCGATAACCTCGCCGTCGATGGCGATTTTCTCGCCGGGCCGCACGCAGACGATGTCACCCAGCGCGAGTTGTTCGATGGGCCGGTCGCATTCTGAGCCGTTCAATTCGATGCGGGCATTGCGTGGCTGGAGTTCTGCGAGAGCGCGGATGGCTCCTCCGGCTTTGCGCCGCGCCTGGGCTTCCAAGAGACGGCCGGCAAGGATGAGAGTGATGATGGCAGCGGCGGCTTCAAAATAAACCACAGGCGCATGATGGTCCACATGGATGCCACCAACTGTGACAAAAAAATCCGGCTTAAACAAGACGATCACGCTGTAAGTCCAAGCGGAGAGAGTGCCGAGTGTGACCAGCGTGTTCATGTCCGCGCTGCGATGGCGCAGGGCGGTCCAGGCACCGCTGAAAAAACCCCGCCCGCCGATGAGCAACACCATCGTGGTCAGGACAAACTCCAGCCAAATGCGGCCCGGAAAATTCAGAAAGGGCGCGAGGGAGGGCACCAGATGGCTGCCCATCGCCAGCAGCACCACGGGCGCGCTCAAGATCACGGAAACGAGCAGCCGGCGTTTCAATCGCGCCTCATCGGAGTGGCGAGCTTTCTCCACGGCGTTTTCGATCCCGACAGTTTCGGGCGCTAGGGCGTCGAAGCCCTCGGCTTGAATGGCCTTCAGCAGTCCGCCTGATGTAGCCTGTCGGCTGTTGAATACCACGGCGGCTCGCGCGGTGGCGAAGTTCACGCTGACCTTAGCCACGCCGGGAATGGCCGCCAGGGCGCGCTCGATTCGCCCCGCGCAACCAGCGCAATGCATGCCCAGCAGCGGCATTTCCACGCGCTGGAGGTCAAGGTCACTCGTGGCACTCATCTTGGAAGCAGTTGGATACACCGATTTACCAAAGTGTCGCACCTATTTCAAGTCTGCGCGTCAGTTGAGATGATTCGTCTGGGCGTCGTCATCTAACTTCAATTTCCAGAATTGACCGGGATTTTCTATATAACTAGAATCGGATTTAGTTGACAAATGTTGATAATTTTGGCTGAATGCGTGGTAGAGACGCTCCCTGACTAATTTAGTGAGGGCATTCTTCGCTCATGATCCCATCTGCCGTGGACACCATCACATTTTCCTGCACCTCGTGCGGGGTGAGGCTGACTGTCCCGGCAACCATGGCGGGCATCTCCGGACCTTGTCCTTCCTGCCGGAATCAAATCACGTCACCACAGCCGGCGGCACCTGAGCTTCAGTCTGCAGCGTTTGTTTCTCAGGTTGCGGTTCCGACAATTCCCAACCCGGCACCGCAAGCCTCCGCAGTTCCGCTCTGGCAGCAACCTCCACAAAGCGGTCCACAGCCTTTTCCACCGGCGCTGTTGCATCAAGCTCCGGCAGCACCTTCTGCCGATGAGCAACCCATCGCGCCCAAGTCTGGACTGCCGCCGGGAAATTTCACCCGCAGCACACCTTCGGTGGCACAACAGCCCGCTCCGGAACGGAAGCGCAGAAGATCATCTCCCAGCGATGGTGGGCGTCGTTGGGGTGCGCTCGCTGGTGCCTTGTTTTTTATTGGAATCGCCCTAGCAGGTGCAGGCTGGTTTTTCAAGGACCAAGTCAAATTCTACTGGGGCAGCGCGATGGCGCGTTTTCAAAAAGCCGATGCATCTGACATTGGCGGAGTGGATCCCGCGGTGGCGGCGCTTCTGAAGCAAGTCAAAGCAAAAGCTGAGAGCGGAGGCGCGAAAAGCACGACTCCTGCCAAGGAGCCTGCGGCCAACGTCAAGCCGGCTGGCAGTGCTGCGGGCAATTCGGCAGCGACCGTTGTGCCCGCGTTGCCACCCGCCGCTTCTAGCGGTGAAGAAACCCCAGGCCCAGCGAAAGCCCAGGGTGAAGCGATGCCGGCGATTGCTGCGTCGGGCGTGGTTCCCCCACCTCCATCTCCGCCCATCGAAACGACGAGAAAGCCAGAGATTCCCGTGGCAGCGCTGGTGGAAGCACCTGGCCACTCACCTTCAACTGCTCCGGAAGTTTCGAACGATCCCCCGGCTAAAAAGGCGCTGCCCGTTGACGACGATGTTCCACCGGTGAAGCCGCGCAATTACATCGCACCAGAGACAATCGCCCCCATCCCCCCCTCCGCACATTCACCTTCAACCCCGGCTCTGGTGGAAGTTCCGTCGGCTGGCAAGGGAGTGGTCGCCGCCGTCGCGCCGGGCGATGAAAAGCCGGTTTATATCAAGGCCAGCGGCGATGCCAAGCCTGTCGCTGAAATCCTCAAGCAGTTTTTCCAGGCAAAAACCTGGCAGGAACGCCTTGTCTTCACTCAGCCGCAGGAAAAAGTCCGGCCGCTGATGGAGCGTTACTACGCTGAGAATCCGGATGGTCCCATGCGCGTCAGCAACATCGAACTCATCCGGCATGACAAATCTCCGGAGATCGGCACCCCGCTCTGCGTCTTTCAGGTGTCTGGTCCTGACCTGCCAGAACCGCTGCCGGTCATGGTCGAATCCAGTCCCGAAGGCTGGAAAGTGGACTGGCTCACCTTGACCGAATTCAAAGACAAGCTGCTGTTGCGGTTCCTGCAAAAGTGGCAGGATGAACCCGCGCGTTTCCATGTCATGGTGCGGCGCACTCACTACTTCGATGAGGACGTTCCGAATCTCGACAAGAAGCATTGCTTCGAACTCATGCCGGCCACGCCAGGCTACTCCGGTTTCGCCTTCATCCCCAAGGGGACGCCGCTGGCACAGAATCTCGACCGAACCCTCGGCTGGGAGGTGGCGAACCTGGCCGCGATCGTCGAGCTGCGCTGGCGCAAACAAGATCGTTACCAGTGGGTGGAGATCACCGCGGTACCGCAGTTCAACTGGCGGAGCACGCTTCCGGCAAATCCCATCGCCCAACCCGCCAAAGTCGCTCCTGAGTCCAGCAGTGATACCATGCTGGCGAAACCTGCCACATTGGCCAGGCCCCCGGCTGTGGCAGAGAAGAAATAAACCTGGAAACGGAGCTGATAGCGGATAGTCGATTGCTAATAGCCTGATACTTAGCTGAGTGAGCGGGACTTGAGCAGTCACCTTTCGGGTGAGCGCTAAGGAATCGCTGATTTAATCGCAATTTACCATACAATCGATTAAAAAGCATTGTGTTTCCAAGTCGATTTTGGTAGGATCGTGGTCATGGAAAAGCAAATGAGTTTCGCTCAGTCTGAATATGCCGGCAAGAAGAAGGTAACGCGCCGAGAGCGTTTTCTTGGTGAGATGGGGGCCTTGGTGCCTTGGGCGCGGCTCTGCGCAGTGATCGAGCCGCACTATCCGAAGGGAAAACGCGGACGCCCGCCCATCGGCATTGAGCGGATGCTGCGCATCTATTTTCTCCAACAGTGGTATGCGCTGGCCGATGAGGCGCTCGAAGATGCGCTCTATGACAGCCAGGCGATGCGCACCTTTGCCGGCATCGACCTGAGCGTGGAGGCGGTGCCTGATGCCACCACGTTGTTGAAGTTCCGCCACTTGCTCGAAGCGCACGATCTGACCCGGAAGATCTTCGAGGAAGTGGGCGCTCTTTTGAGCGAGCACAAGTTACTCATGAGGGAAGGCACGATTGTTGATGCCACGATCATCGCGGCGCCTTCCTCGACGAAGAACGCGCGCCAGGAGCGCGACCCGCAGATGCACCAGACCAAGAAGGGCAACCAATGGTATTTCGGCATGAAGGCGCACATCGGCGTGGATAAGCAATCCGGCCTGGTGCATAGCCTCAGCGCCACGGCGGCGAACGTGGCGGACATCGCTCAGGCTCATGCCTTGCTCCATGGCCAGGAGAAGGAAGTCTTTGCCGACGCGGGTTATCTGGGCGTCGAGAAGCGCGAAGAGATCGTCCCGATCAGTGAGGATATCCAGTGGTATGTGGCCGCGAAGCGCGGCAAGGTCAAAGCGATGGCCGAAGGCTTGGTCAAAGAACTCAGCTTGCTCTTTGAAAAAGCCAAGGCGCAGGTGCGCGCGCGTGTGGAGCATCCTTTTCACATCATCAAAAATCTCTTCAAGCATCGAAAGGTCCGTTACCGCGGACTCTTCAAGAACACCGCGCAACTCCACACACTCTTTGCGCTGGCCAACCTGGTCATTGCTAAACGATCGTTGCTGAGCGCCATTCGCGCATGAGCGCACCAAAAAACCCGAAACCTCGAAGGGAAACCTTCATGGGCAGCATTTCACCTCGCATAATCGTCCATTTGTCCTGCTGGCTCATCGCTCGCTGAGGCAAATTCACGGATAAAAACAAACACATTAAAGTCCTTCACTCAAGCGTCCTTTGTTCAGCGCTTCCTTAGTAATACCATGAGCAGATGAAAACCGGCCTAGAGTAGAAGGGCTGTCCCAGCCCTTGCCCCATGGAGGGGAAGAGGTAGAAGCGACGCCTCCGTCGCTTACCCCATTGCTGGCGACGGCCTCGTCGCCAGGCTCCCTACTCCGACGCGAGAGCGTCGGGACACCAGCCAAGCGACGAGGGCGCCGCTTCTACTACCCAGCCGCGTCCTCAGCCATGTCATCCGATGATGCGTATTCAAGTGGGCACCCCACCCGGCAGCGTATCGACGCCCCTCCTTGCAGGTTAAGACCTGTTTTCAATTGGTCTTGGTATAACAGATCCCCTCGCTCCCCGATTCCTATCCCCGTCCATCGCCAGCTTGAAAAAGCAAATTCCCATCAAAGGACCTGGGGTAATCGAGCCTGTGGCCTCAACTGCCTGACATGAAACCATGAAAACCAAGAAGAGGACTGAGACCCGAATGGCACTTAGTTAAGAGGGCTTTCCGTCTTCATACACTTGATTCTACGTTGAATTCGCGGCGAAAACAGTTCTTAACTAAGCGCCATTCGACTGAGACCCCGTTTGAGAGGGAAGCAAGGCACCTTCACGTCATCGGCAAAGCCCCTGAGATCATCGCCATCCGTTTAGGCACCAAGCCCTCCAGAATTTTATCGTTGATCGCGAAGCCAGCCGACTGATTGTCGCAATATTTTCGATTATTTTCGTCGATTTCGGCTAAAATTGTTTAAAAGCCGCGCCAGCACGTCAATTGTGTGCTATATTCCACTCCTATGTCATTTCCAAGGAAGGCGAGTTTTTCACGTCGGGTGGCTGACCACGTAACAGATGAACTGGTAAATGTCCTATCTGGAGGTGCGATCTGTGAGTTCAAAGAGCTCTTCCTGAAGGTCTATGCAGGCTTAAAGTTGAAGAACGCGGTAAGCGGAGGTGAAGAGATGTTGCGGCTGCGTTGCTATGAAAAGCTGCAAAATCTGACGAACCGCGGCCTTGTGAAAAAGACCGGCAAGATCTATGCCGGACTCAAGGGAATCGAACAGGCGTCCAGTGTCCACCAGCTTGCCAGGGCTGACGCAGCTGTGGCAGCGCGCGTGGCCGCCGCTGGTTGAAATCATAACCCATAGGACCCATCGAGTGCAAAAACCCAATTATCAGTTTGAGAAGCGCCGGAGAGACCTGGAAAAGAAGGCCAAGAAAGAAGAAAAACGGCTGCGTAAACTAGAGAAGTCTGCAAATCCCTCCTCACCGGAGGTTACGGAGCCTTCCCCCGAGGGCGCAGCTGATACCACGACAGTGTAAATCTCTCCGCCTGCGCTCCACAATCAGCGTGCCTGATTCGTCGCGGGGATTTTTACAGACATGGCGGCACCGGCGTTCGGAAACATGAGGCTGTATTTGCTGTTGCCAGCTTCCATCTCCATGGGCTTATCCAGGCGAATATCGTGCCCACTCTCCAAAATATTTTCTCCAGTCTCTCCGGTGAACCCGGCTCGGAGAGCTTCCTGACTCTCTTTGAAACGGCTGGCGTCAAAATCGAGAGGATCGTCTCGCACTCACACGCCAGTCCAAAAAATTTCTGGTATGACCAGGAACACGCCGAATGGGTGATGGTGCTTCAGGGCGAGGCCATCTTGGCGTTTGAAGACGGGAAACGGGTCAGCATGAAGACCGGCGATTATCTGCTGATTCCGAAAAACACCCGACACCGGGTTGAACGAACATCCGATAAAACAGAGTGGCTGGTGATTCATGTGAAAGGCTGAACCACCCACGACACCCAACTCATCCATTTCCGCTGACGAAAAATGGCACAAGGGTCAGTGCTATTCCGACGACCAACAACAGGACCAGGTTGCTGATGAAATACGGAAACACGCATAACATTATGCCGAGTCCCATCATGATGATGTTTCGCTGGTTTTTGCCGTAGATGAAATAGGCACCACCGACAGCCCCGAACATGAGACCCCAGAAAAATGTATCAGAATCACCCATGCTTCATCTGCGCACGAAAGAAGCTGGTCGTCAATGCCAGGACAGTTGCGGCCGCAGTGATAATCCGCTACGTGTCCACGTTCCCGGAAATTGATCCATTCAGGTCGAATTACATTCCTCGTCATCATGCACGCAGCAGGCCCCAACAATCCACTTCACGGCATCACGCTGGAGAAAATGCTTGTCCAGCTCGAAGCCCACTACGGCTGGGAAATGCTGGGCGGCATCATCCCCATCAACTGTTTTCAATTTCATCCCAGCATCAAATCCAGCCTCACCTTCCTGCGCCGGATGCCTTGGGCGCGCGCCAAAGTCGAAGCGTTGTATCTCGATTCACTGCCCGACATGCAGCCCAAACCGGAAGATGCTTCTCCTTCCGATTAGCTCTTGAGATCCGCCACGAAGATCGTGTGCGCGCTGCGTTTTGCCTGCTCGTAAGCCTTGGTGGCCACGGCTTCCACAGTGAATCCAGCCTTGCCTAATCGCCTCTCAAAATCCCGATCCTTGCTGGCCGACCAGAATGTCACCCGGCCTCCGGGCTTGAGCGCCCGCTGGATTGCGGCGAAACCCCGGGCTTGATACAGACGTTCATTGCCGTCTTGCACCATCGCCACCGGCCCGTTGTCCACATCAAGCAAAATGGCATCATAATGCGCCGCCGGAGCGCGGGCGATGATCTGAAAAACATCCTCCACGAAAACCTGCACGCGAGGATCATCCAGCAGCACGCCATTCACCGCGCCAAGGAATTCTCGATTCCAAGCCACGACTTCCGGCAGCAGTTCCGCCACCTGCACGTCGGCATTTCTGCCTGTAAGCTCGAGCACTCGCCGCAGCGTGAAGCCAAATCCCAACCCGCCGATGAGCACGCGCGCCTCTGTTTTCTCGCTCAGTCGTTCGCAGGCAAGTTGCGCCAGCATCTTCTCTGACTCCGAGGCATTTGTGCCCATGAGTGGCTGGCGGTTGACCCGCAGATAATAATTTCCGTCGTGGGCATGCAGCGTGAGATCGGCACCTTGCGGAGTGCGTGTTTGGGCAAGCGTGAGGAACGGTTTCATCGGATTGCGCTGGCGGGAGCCAGCCCCTTTCATTGTCAGCGCACCTTAGCCCCGCGTTGGCAAAAGCATTTGGAAATTTTACGGGATCCTTGAAAGTCTTGATATAAGGCTGCCCTTTTTTCACCTCGCCATTCACGCCAGGCAACAAACCCCTCATTCCAAGTCCACCATCCAGCGGACGCAAAACAAACCGCGCCGGTTCATTCGCACCAGTGCGGTTTTTTTGTCGTCAGGCTTGGGTCAAAAGCGCCTTGCACTTTGCACGTGCCCTTTCACATTGACCGACCCGCATGGAACTCGTCCGCATCGTCGAAGCCCTCCTCTTTGCCTGTCAGGAACCCCTGACCGTGGCCGAAATCGGTCGCGCCATTCGTGAAACAGCCCGCGAGGCCAAAGAAGTCGCCAAGGAATCCGGCGAGCCGGCCGATGAGGACAAGTCCGCGATGGAAGGCATCACCGATGAGCAAATTCGCTCCGTGATCGATGACCTCATCGCGCACTACGAGCAGGACGGGCGCTCATTCACGCTACTCGAGCGCAGCAGCGGTTGGAGACTATGCGCCAACAGCGCATATGCTGAGTGGTGCCGCGCTCTTTACCCCGGCAAAAAACCGTCCAAGCTCAGTGCTCCCGCGCTGGAGACGCTGGCCATCATCGCCTACCGCCAACCGCTCACCAAGTCAGCCATCGAGGCGGTGCGCGGAGTTTCTGTGGATGCGATGATGCAGCAACTCCTCGACCGCGGCCTTGTGAGGATTGAGGGCCGCGCTGAACTCCCCGGCCGTCCATTGCTATACTCGACCTCCGATCTTTTTCTCGATCACTTCGGCATCCGTCATCTGGATGATCTTCCAAACTCAGCCGAATTGCGCCGCGTCAAGCTACCTGTGCCAGAGGAAGCTGCCGGCACCCCCGATGCCACCACGCAACCAGCGCCCGATGATGCGCCCACCCTGAATATCGAGGAGTCCGCAGAACAGCCAGTCTGATACAAATCAGGAGTCAGAAGTACTTTCTACTTTCCATCGGCGCGCACATTGTCCTAAATCGCGGTGCCTCATCCGCCATGCCACTCGAAAACATCCGCACCAAGATCGACCTCATAGACCAGGAGTTGCTGAAACTCCTGACCGAGCGGGCGGAGCTTGTGCACGAGATCGGCGAGATCAAGCGCAAGGAGGGTCTGGAGATTTTCGCACCGGATCGCGAGGAAAAATTACTCCGCCAGCTCATTGACCTGAACAAGAAAAACAAGGGTCGCCTGCCAGAAAAGTCAATCCGTGCCATCTTCCGCGAGATCATCAGCGCCGCGCTTGCACTGGAACAGAACTTGCGTATCGCCTACCTCGGTCCCGCAGGATCGTGGACCCATCAAGTGGCCATCAGCCGCTTCGGCAACAGTGTGCTTTATCTTCCGGAGGCCAGCACCGAGGACGTATTCGACCGCGTAGAGGCCCAGGAGGCGGACTACGGTGTGCTGCCCATCGAGCACAGCACTGAGGGCGCAGTGCATCACACGTTGGATCATCTGGTTGACTCACCGCTGCACATCTATTCCCAGATACTCTGGCACACCGAAACTGTGCTCATGTCAAACGGCCCCAAGGGAAGCGTGGACTTCATCTATGGTCACCCACAGGTCATCGCTCAATGCCGGAAATGGCTCGCGCAAAACTTCCCGGAGGCTGAATTGCGCGAGGCCCCCAGCACCAGCCAGGCCGCCGCCTTCGCCAGCGAACATCCAAATTCAGCGGCGCTTGGCACCGCGCTCGGCGCGGAATTGCAAGGGTTGAAAATCATCGCCCCTTCCATCGACGACAGCAGCTCCCAGGCCCGATTCATCGTGCTCGGCCGCCGCACTGCGCCGTCCACCGGCAATGACAACACGATCCTCATGGTCACGACCAGGGACAAGATGGGCGCGCTCATGGATATCCTCGAAGCCTTCGTAAAGCATGGCATTAATGTCCGCCAGATCGAAAACCGCCCCGTCCCCGGCGATGACGACGCCTCTCACCACCACGTCCGCTTTTTCCTTGAAGTCGCCGGCCACTTTCACGACCCGGCATTGACGAAAGCGCTCAATGAAGTGAACAAAGACGGCAGCACCGTGAAGGTTCTCGGCAGCTATCCGGCATCGAGTTGGATGGAATGAGGACCGGAGACAGGCATGGCGAGCACGGGAGAAAAGATTGAGGTAAGGTTGGCGCATCAAGTTGCGCCGCCCCTCCCACCGAACCGGACTGGCGGTTCTCCCGCATCCGGCTCCCCATTCAGCAGTTGTCTGCTTGACGCAGGCAGACGATTTCAAACTTGCGGGCACCTTCCAGGTCGAAGATCCCGAACTTGGTAAAGTAGTCGTTACCCCAGCGCTGATGGTCACGGCCTCACCCGCGTCCTTGGCCTCCCGCACTTTTGCACAGGCTGCTGCGCAACTCCCCTCGTATCCATTGATCCACAGCGCTGGGCGCTCCTGCACTCGCATGTTTGAGCCGAACGCGAGACAGCCAGCCGACAGGTTGCCACACAGGGGTGTACGACAGCGAATCAATCTATGTTTTCTCAGGGTGCAGGGTCTCAGCCCGGCCTGGGCACTCCATTCGCGCAGGGTTTGCAACGCGGTCGGCACGACCGCGTTACTGGTTTTTCAACACTTCCTTCAGCGTCGCCACGCAGCGCCGGTTCTGCACCATGGTGCCGACGGTGATGCGCACCCAGTCCGGCAGTTTGTATTCCGCCATGGCGCGAATAATGATGCCCTGATCGAGCATCCTCTGAAAGACGGCATTGCCGTCTCCCACCTTCACGAGCACGAAGTTTGCGTGGCTCGGGACGAACTCGAGATTCAGCTTCGCGAACTCATCCTGCAAATAGGTGCGTCCTTCATCGGTGACCTGCCGGGTTCGGTTCTGATGATCGTCATCGAGTAATCCCGCGACCGCTCCCGCCTGGGCGATGGCGTTGGCGTTGAAAGGCTGTCGTGTCTTGTGGAGCACGCCGACCAACTCCTCCGGCCCGATGCCGTAACCGATGCGCAGGCCGGCCAGCCCCTGAATTTTCGAGAATGTGCGCAGCAGAATGACGTTCCGTCCTTCGCGAACGAACTTCATCGTGTCCTGCGGTTCCTGCACGAACTCGTAGTAAGCTTCGTCAATCACCGTCACGACATGCTCCGGCACGCGGTCCATGAAGCGCTCCAAGGCCTTC
Organism: Verrucomicrobiota bacterium; assembly: GCA_009885695.1. Classification (GTDB taxonomy): domain Bacteria; phylum Verrucomicrobiota; class Verrucomicrobiia; order Verrucomicrobiales; family Verrucomicrobiaceae; genus VFKE01. Next base: position 12,201 of record VFKE01000028.1, read on the forward strand.
ATCGTCACCATGGTGCCCGTGGGATTGTTCGGATTCGCGATGAAGACTTCCTTGGTGCGCGGCGTGATCGCAGCCAGCATGGCATCGAGATCATGCACGAACCCGGGGTCTGGAACTTCAATGGTCTGCGCGCCGAACAAGGTGGCCATCAGCTTGTAAACCACGAAGGCGTGCTCGGCGGTGATGATGTTGTCGCCGGGCTTGAGAAACGCGTGGCCGATGAACTCGATGATTTCGTTGGAGCCGTTGCCGAGGATGATCTGGCCCAGCGTGACGCCAAACTTCTTCGCCAATGCATCGCGCAGCTTGAAGCCAAAGCCGTCGGGATAAATGTGCGCTTCTTGCAGCGCCCTGGTCATGGCCTCGATGGCCTTGGGCGAGGGGCCGAGCGGGTTCTCGTTCGACGCCAGCTTGATGATGTCCGACGGCTTGAGGCCGCGCTCGCGGGCCAGTTCCTCGATGGGTTTGCCGGGCTTGTAGGAGACGAGGTCTTTGAGCTGGGGATTGGCGTGGTTCCAGACGTTCATGCGGACTTATTCCATGCGCGAAGATGGCGCGATTGCAAGGCCGGGGCACGGGTGGAAGCGTCTGGAAGATGGGATATAGAAATTGACATGCCAGCCACCCGAATTGTATGTAATCATCGCAATGGCCACCCTCAGATCCACCAAGCCAAGTATCAAATCCCAGGCGGCGAAGCTGGTGCGCGGACTGTCCAATGCGGCATCATGGGAAGATCTGATGTATCAGATTTATGTGCGGCAAAAAATCGAATGCGGCCTTTCCGACATCCAGGCCGGCAGGACTCATTCGCATGAAGGAATCAAAAAGGCATTCGGCATCTCCTCGTGAACATCTCGTGGCCGGAGCAGTCCAAGCGCGATCTGCAGGCCATTCGCGACTTCATCGCGCGTGATTCGGAATTCTACGCGCGGCAGCAGATCGGGCGGATCATCCAGCGTGTCTAATACATCGCAAAGATGCCGACGATGGGACATCCCGTGCATGAATTTCCCGTCACGGCCCATGCGCGAAACCCATGAGGGAAATTATCGCATCATCTACCATTTCGACGGGCAGTCACTGCAAGTGGCCACGATCGTTCATATGAAGCAGAACTTGAAACGCCGGCGGCTGGGTTGAGCGAAGTGGCACAGGCTTTCAGAGCTTGTGTGTAGCTCGGGCATTCGCCGGTGCTGGTTCCAGCATGAGCCGACCAGAATGGTCGGGCTACACACAGGTTGCAAACCTGTGCCACAGGCTGGAAGTCGCTTTGCAAGAGCGTCGCGACGACGAATCAGGGCGCGACCGCAGCATGCCCGAACAGTCCCGGCAGCCAGGTGGTGAGCGCCGGAATGTAGGTGATGAGGAGCACGCCGAGGAAGAGCAGCCCGAGCATCGGCAGCACGGCACGCATGACTTCGAGCATTGGCTTGTTAAAGCGGTAGGATGCCAGCAGCAGATTGAGTCCGATGGGTGGCGCGAGAAAGCCGAGTTCCATGTTCGCCAGAAACATGATTCCCAGATGGATGGGGTCCATGCCGAATGCGGCGCCGAGCGGCACCAGCAGAGGCACGACCACCACGATGGCCGCGTAAATTTCGATCAGACCGCCGACGAAAAGCAGAACGACATTCAATGCCAGGAGAAACATCCATTTGGAATGAATTGTCGCAGTGGCCCATTCCACGAGCTGGTCGGGGATTTGCTCGAACACGAGGTAATTCGTGAAACCAAGGGCCACGCCGAAAATCAACAACACACCGCCCACCAGCATCCCGCAATCGGCCATCACCCGAGGGGCATCGCGCAGCGCCTTGAAGTTGCGATGGATCACCACCTCGACCACGAAGGCATAGAGCGCCGTGACTGCGGCGGCTTCAACTGGCGTGGCGAATCCGCCGAACAGGGCCACGAGCGCAACCACCGGCAGCAGCATTTCCCAGACGGAAGCGAGAAGCGCGCTCCAGGCCTCGCGGGAATCAAACTTGGGGCGTTCGGTTTTTGCGACGCGCGGCTGCACCCACATCCCCCACAACGCTACGAGGACCACCAGCAGCAATCCGGGGATCAAACCACCGAGAAACATTTGCTCCATCGTGACTGAGCCGCTGCCGGAACCGGCATTGGAGCTGGCGACAATGGAATAGAGGATCAGGGGCAGGCACGGCGGGAACAACATGCCGAGTGATCCGGCAGAGGTGAGCAGGCCGATGGCATCGCGCTCCTTGTAACCGGAGGCCAGCAGCACCGGCAGCAGCAGGCCGCCGAGCGCGAGGATGGTCACGCCGGAGCCGCCGGTGAACGAAGTGAAAAACGCGCAGACCAGCGCGGTGATGATCGCGGGACCGCCGCGCATTCCACCGAGCCAGGCGTTGAACACGCGGATGAGCCTTTCCGATGCGCCACCCTCGACCAGAAAATAACCTGCGAGTGTGAAAAGCGGAATGGTAGGCAGCGAAGGATTCGTCACCAGCTGGTAATGCGTCAGCGGCACGCTGGCGATGGATCGGATGCTCTGTTCCTGTCCCCAGAAAAGAATGATCGCCGCGCCGCCGAGTGTGGCAAAAATCGGCGCGCCGAGAATGGTTGCCGTGAGCAGCAGTCCCAGCGCCCAGGGAACGAACCTGGCCGCTTCAGCGGGCGGATGCAGCGCGAACCACGCGATCAGGGAGATGAGCGCCGTCGCCGCCAGCCGTCCCTTCCAGTGAGCCGCCGCGCTCCAGGCCAGGCGAAGGGCGATGATACCGAACCCGAGCGGCATCACGATCTGCAACCACCAGGCGGGAAAGCCTTCCATGATCATGGTGCCGCCCTCACGATCCGTGCGAACAAACTCCGCGCTGGCAACGCAGAGGAAGCCCGCGATGACCGCAGCGACACTGCCTGACCAGCCGTTGGCCGCAGCGCGCCAGCGCGGCGGCAGCACCGTCGTCAACGCTGAAAGCGAGAGCAGCTTGCCCTCGCGCGCCGCCACCGCTCCACCCGCCATCCCGATGATGAGGGTGAGGTGCTGGAGGAACGCGCTTTGAGCCGGAACTCCTGTGTGGAAGAATTTCCGCAGCACGATTTCGATCAGCGGAAGCAATACCACCGCCACCAGCGCCAGAACCAGCAGCGCATTCTCCACGCGCCGCAGCCAGAGCCGCCAGCCGGACGGCAGAACTCCTGGTGTTTCAGAAAATTCCGGGACCGGACTGCTCATGGCTTCTGCCCTTTTTCGCCGTGCCTGGCCTCAAGCAGTCGCTTCACTTCATCAAAGATGTCTTCAGGCACCATTTTGCCACGGATGCGGGGATATGCCTTGTCCAGCATCGCGTGCCACGCGGCTTCATCTGAGGCAGACGGCTTGTGAACTTTGAGCCCGCGCTTCTGCATGGCGGCGACAGCTTCATCCGCTTCCTTGCGGCTGGCGATCTTGATCTCGTTCCCGGCCGTGGTCGCGGCCTTCATCAATTCCACCCGCGTCGCTTCCGGCACTGCATCCCAGGCTGATTTGCTTACCACTGCAGCGCCGACCAGCGGCGCATAATTCAACGCCAGCATGTGCGAAGCAGCGGTGTCCACTTGTGCGGCTAGCGCGAGAAAGGGCGGCATAGGCACCGCGTCGATCAATCCCGTTTTCAGGCCCGGCAGAATATCGTTTGTTTCCAAAGACACCGGCTTGAGCCCCAGATCCCGCATCAGGGCGAACTGCTCGGGGTCGCCCGCCCACACGAAGAGTTTGTGCTTCTTCAAATCATCCGGTGTCCGCACCTCCGACCGCGTAAAAAATCGTACCCATCCGGCATCGCCCCAGAACAGTACTTTGAAGCCCTTGTCCTCCAGCCGCTTTTCCAGCATCGGCCGCATTTTCTCGCCGACGTAATCAACATCCTCCAGGTCACGGAACATCATCGGCATGTTCTGCAATCCGCTGACGCCGGGCTCGATCAAGGTCAGGCCCACCGCTGTCAGCAGCCCAGCGTGCAACTGTCCCTGGCGGATACGGCGCACCATTTCAGCTTCACCACCCATGGAGCCATCCGGATAAATTGTCAGAGTGATCGCGCCGTTCGATGATTTTTTCCAGGCCTCACCCATACTTTGAAGCTGGCGGTAGTAGCTCGAACCTTTGGGCACCAGGGTGCCGAGGCGGATCTTGGACGGAGCCGCGGCGAGCGCACCGGGTTGAAGCGATGCCAGACCGAGGGACGCGCCCAAGGTGGTGCGCAAAAAACGACGACGAGGAAGAGGATGTTGATTCATGGATTGGGAAGGAGGGGAGTGGCGGAGCCGCCAGATTCCGCAGCTGGTTTTTCCGGAGGCAGTTCCGGCAGGATCAAATCATCTTTACGTGCCAGCAGCCACTTCGCCCGGCGTTGCATCACGGTGTTGGAGAGCCGGAGTTCCGGATGCGCGTCCACATCAATGGCCAGCGCCTTGTTGAGAAGGGATTCAAACTCTTTCGAGTCCTGCTTCGGAACGGCCACGGCCTCCGCCAGCGATACGTAAGGTCCGGCGTCGATCCTGTTCGACAGAACCACCGCACGCGCGAAATGCTTCCGCGAGCGTGCCGCAGCATCGCCTTTCATGCCCTGGCGGCTCATTTCATACTTGATGAGAAAAGCATGAATCACCCCGCGATCATAGCTCTCGTCGAGTTCCAAGGCCCGGTCGATCAAGGCCTCGACCATCAGCTGATCACCCACCGTCTCCGGCTTGTCGGCCCGGATGCGGAGCCCGCCCGAGGCTGCCGTCCAGTAGGCCAGCGGAACGTCCTTTTTCGCGAGCTGCTTCACAGCCTGTTTGGGATTGTCGCGCAACTGTTTCTCGAACCCGGGATGGTCCACCTCCAGCCCCCTCATGCCGTAGTTCCAGGCGCGGCGGAACATCTTGCTGGCCCGGTCGCGCATTTCATTGGCGGCGACCAGATCCTTGTCGTCCAGTTCATCCGCCTCCTGCGCGATGAAGGCGTAGCCGTATTGTGTGAAATAACTCGTCGAAGCCAGGAGCAGGCCGCGGTGCTTCGGTGTCTCCGCCAACAGGCTCTCCATCATTTTCAGGCTGAAAGGGATCGCATTCTTCACAAATTCCGGATCGTCATCACTGCTGAAGGTGGTGCCCGAGCCCGAGAGGACGTCGCCCGCCCTGTTGATCACAGCCTTTTTCAACGAGCTACAGCCAGTCACGGACAGCGTGATCAAGGCACCGAGCAGCAGGCGGAACAGAGTTAAAGAAGATATTAAAGGGTTCACTGGCGGATGGCACATCGGATCACTCTGAGTCGCAGGCAGGGCAAGTCAATACACTGAAGTCGTTCCGGCGCGGGCGCAACGAATCGTTGAATCTCATGTGGCGGTGCCATCAGATGCATCCAGCGATGACTGGGGCGCGTCAGAACCGCATTGGGTCAGACGGGAATGGCGCTTAGTTAAGTCGGTGTTTCGGAGTGTAAGGCGGATGTGACATCCGCCATGTCTAACGGACTTGCAGTCCGTTACAGGCGGGCTAGAAGCCCACCAGACAGGAAGGACAACATGTCCGCCTTACGGCTTAACTAAGCGCCATTCTTGACAGACCCCTTTATCTCGCTTTTACCGAATTTGCCGAAGTCGAGAGGTGTGATGACCTGGAGGATTCGGTTCAGCTCACGCCACGCGATGCTTCCGCACTTGTTCCTCGTTGAGTTCGAGGCCGAGGCCTGGTGCGTCGGGGATGACGAGAGCGCCGTCTTTCATGCGGACGTGGCCCTTCGTGAGGCGCTCGCGCAGGTCGGTGTTTTCCTGTACGACGAATTCGGCGATGAGCGCGTTGGGGATTGCGTTCAGCCAGTGCAGCGCGGCGTGCACGTTGATGTAGGTACTGAAGCCGTGGTTCGCGACGCGCAGGCCGCGGTCGGCGGCGAGGCTCGCGATCTTCATCGCCTCGGTGAAGCCGCCACAACGTGTGAGGTCCACTTGCACGATGTCCACACGACCCTTGTCCATGAGGTCGAGAAAAGACGCTCGCCCGCTCTCTTGCTCGCCGGCGGCGATGTGAACGGGACTCGCGGCGGTGAGCTTGGCATAGCCTTCGTAGTCGTCGGGCGGGAGGGGTTCTTCGAGCCAGAAGATGTTGAAGTCGGCGAATGCTTTCGCGCGCTGGATGGCGGTGCGCGAATCCCACACCAGGCCGGCGTCGATCATCAGGTCGGCATCGTCGCCGAGTCCGCGGCGTGCCTGGCGGACGAGCTCCACGTCGGTCTTCGCGTCCTTGCCCATCGGTGCCCAGCCGAACTTCACGGCGTCGAAACCGCGGTCGCGGATGCGGCGCGCGATGTCACCGGTCTTCTTCGGCGTCGCGCCGAAGAGCGTGCTGGCGTAGCAGCGGATTTTTTTGTGAAAGCCGCCGCCGAGCAATTTCCAGACAGGCAGGCCGAGCACCTTGCCCTTGATATCCCAAAGCGCGAGGTCGATGCCGCTCATCGCGTGCAGGCCGATGCCGCGCCGGCCCGAGTAGATCGTGCGCTGATACATCGTGTGCCAGAGCCGCTCGGTCTCGAACGGGTCTTCGCCGATGAGTAGGTGCTTCAATCCGGTACTGATCGTATGCGAAAACGGTCCTTCGATCACGGCTTTCGCCGCGAGCGGCGCGGAGTCCACTTCGCCGAGGCCGGTGATGCCGGCGTCGGTGCTCACTTTCACGATGAGCGCGTCCTGCCCGCTGTCGCACTGTGCGCGGACGACTTTTTGTGAAACATAGATGGCTTCGACATTGGTGATTTTCATGGTGAGGAAAACTTGGGGTATGGGGGGAGAGAGGGGTGAAAAAATGACGAATACCTAATGTGGAAAGACGAATCATCACGGACACGATGCTTTTCGCGTCTGATTTGTCGCGTCTGATTTGTCGCGTGGACGGTGGGTGGTCCCGGGTTTCGTGGCGCAGCTTCAACGCGCTGAGCATACTTCTGCTCTCCGCTGTGCCAAGATATTTTTGGCAGTGGTATTTTTCGTTCGCGAGGGGATGCGTTTTGGTGTTTGGCTTAATCGGCGTCAAGAACGAGAGTGCGCTCATCATCGATTGGGACTTCCATGTGGATTCGTTGCTCTGATGGGCGTCGAACTACTCGAAGACCGGCTCATCGTCATCGGCGGGTATCCATTGCCTGATGGCCTGCCAGGGCGGCTCGATGGGCTCGTTTTAGCGGGCGTCGCGGGCGACCTGCGCGGCGAGTTGGTCGAGATCAAGTTGGGCACCGGCGGCCGGGAAGGCATGGGGCAGCAGATACCAGTGCTCGGTGTAACTCGCGCTCGTGCCGGGCGGAATATCGTTGCGCGGGCCGTGCGGTTCGAGCTCGCAGGCGGGGACGACACTGGCGACCGGATACCAGAAGCAAAGCGTCAGCCCGGCGACTTCGGGATACACTGCGTCGCGCGGAGAAGCGTAGCGTTTTACGAACGCCTGGTGGTGCGGCATCACATAGGCGAACCAACCGGCGTGGGAGTCAAAGCCCAGTTTCGGGTAACGGGTCGGGCCGAGCACTTCGAGAAACGCGCCGCGCCGACGGACGTTGGGGTCGGTCGGACGAAACAGGATGGCCGGATCGGGGCCCGGACTATACATGACAAAGTCGTGCGGAAATCGCTGGATTTCGGGCGTGAGCGGCACGACCCCGATGCCGCCGTGCACCGCAAAGGTGCGGCTCCAGTGAGACCAGTGCTTGGTCTCGCGCGACACGTTGCGGATGATCTGCTGGCAGCTGAGATGGGTGGTCTTCGCGTCGAGGCGAAATTCGCGGATGAGTTGCACGCCCGTCGCTTCATCGGGCAGGCTCGTGAGGCGCACAGCCCGCGGGCCGATGGCCTCGGCGGACCAAGCGCCGGACCAGAGTTTTTCCCGGTGCGGAATGATTTGTTCGGGCCCGATGTCGAAACGGCCGGCGCTCGACGGAGCCATGGGGCCGCCCGGTGTGCCCCATTTTATTTCCTGGGGATCGAGGTAGAGCGCGTTTTTCCCCTGCCACGCATATTCGAGCACGCGCCCGCCGACCTGATGGCAGAGAGTGACGCGGGTGTCGGCGTTGGAGAGTTCAAAGCAGTCGGGATAATTCAGAACGGTTACGCGGCGGACGCCTTCGGGCAGTGCGGCGGCCGAAAGTAGCGTAGCGAATCCGAGCCAAAGGGCGACGAGCGGGGTGGCTGCTAGGAAATTGCTTTTGCGATTGCCGGGCCGGAGTCTCCATGTTCTGCCGTCGGTGAGCACTGCGAATGGAACACCCGCATGGAAGGCATGCTCGAGCGCCTGCCTCACACCATCCTTTGCCTTGCCTGGCTGTTTGGCCTCGAAAACCACCGCAGGCTTTGAAGGCGGATGGCAGAGAGCAAAATCTGCACGTCCTTCGCCCGTTTGGTATTCAGGCCAGACAACGCTCGTATCCCAGGTGCCCCATTCAAGTTCCTGAAATACTCGAAGGACAATGCCATGAGAGACCGCCTGTTCGTTTGGGAATCTCCTATGCCGAAGGCGTGTTGCTATATCAACAAGGGTTGTTACGAGAGACATGGAATACTGGGCGGCGATGGAGTTGATGGAACTGGGACGATGTTCTCAGGTTCGATCCTGAAAACGGCTGCAAGTGCGCAGTCAAGACGGTGGAATCTCGGCGGCGATTTGCAAATCATTCCAACAAAGACGCACAACATCGGCAATTTGTCGGCAGCGGAGACGCCGCCGACAAACTCGGGGACGAAGAAAGTGGCAAAATGAGGGTGGCTCATTTTCATTGAGTGTTCTGGATTAGCGCGTAATCGCGAGGAAACAGCTTCTTGATGCCAACGATCAACGCGATGCCTGCCGCGAGATAAGCGAGCGCGGTGATCGAGAGCAGGCGATCGATGCCGAGTGTTTGCTTCCACAGGCCGCCGAACAATGTCGCGAAGCCGGACATGATGCCGCCGCAAAAATTGAGGATGCCGACGGCGGAGGCGCGGGTGTCGGTGGGGACGACCTCGAAGGCGGCGGGGAAAAGGTTGCCCATGAGCAGGCCGCTGAAGAGACCGAATGATGCGGCGGCGATGCGTGTGGTGTTTAACGTATCGCTGTTGCCGAGGAAATGCAGGCAGGGCGCGCAGAGGATGAGGCTGGCGGTCATGAGCCAGAGACGCGAGGCTTTTGTGTGGTGGTAGAGCCTGTCTGCGACAACGCCGCCGCTGAGCAGGCCGACGGCGGTGGTGGCTTGTAGAAACACGGTGGCATTGAAGGCGGCATCGGCCTGATTGAGCGCAAACTTGTCTTTGAGAAAGTTCGGCAGCCAGCCGTAAAGCAACCACAGGCCGAAGACGAAAATGGGGGACACAACGCACAACAGCAGGTAGGTGCGCACACGGAGCAGGATGGGGAAGGCGAGCGGTTTGCCCGTTGATAAAGCCTCGGTGGAGTTGTTTTCATTCACTCCACGAAGGAACAAAAAGTAAGGCAGCGCATAGAGCAGGCCGACGGCGCCGAGAATGAAGAACGCGCCGCGCCATTCACCGCGATCCGCCATCCAGCCGCCAAACCAACTGCCCGTAACGGTGCCCGCGATCTGCGCAGTGGTGAGCACGGCGATGGCGCGCGAGCGCATCTCCGGTGGATGCGCATTGGCCGTCAGCGCGATGGCAGTGGGCATGAACAGCGACTCGGAGACGCCCATCGCAGCGCGCAGCCCGAGCATCATGAAGGCGGAACTCGCGAAACCCGTGGCGACGGTGACGAGGCTCCATACGATGAGGCTGAGCACGACGAGCAGGCGTTTTGAAAATCGATCCGCGAGCTGGCCCGCGATGGGACAGCCGAAGGCATAGACCCAAAGGAACATCGCGCCGGTGAGGCCGAGTTGCTTGTCCGTCATGCCAAGATCGGCCTTCAGCGACGGGAACATCGAGAACACCGCCTGGCGGTCACAGTAGTTCAGGAAATATGCGAACCACATGAAGGCGACGAGCACGCCCGCTTTTTTTGCCGCGCTCATGCGCGCAAAACCTCGCGCTCGCTGACTTGTCTGGCGGTCACGGCAACGCAATCGCCCTGCTGCGTGAGGCATGGGGCGCGCATGATGATGAGATGACCGGCGCTCTGCGCGATGATCTCCTCCGGCGCTCGATCAGGACGCTCCAGATGATGAATGTGGCCGACGATCTGGCCTTTTTTCACCTTCGCGCCAAGATCTACAATGATCTCAAAGATGCCGGACTCGGGCGCGAGGATGTAGTCCTCACGCTTCGTGGCCTGCGTGATGATCGCGGGTGCTTTGCGCGTTTGTTCCCGACCTTTGAGCGCACCGACATGGATGAGCACGTTCTTCAATCCACTCTGCGCGATGCGATGCACACTGGCCGGGATGCACTCGCCGCCGCCGAGTTCCGTGGTGACGACGAGCTTGCCCTGATTTTCTGCTTCGACGGGCAGCAGGCCGGTTCCTGCGATGTCGGCATAGATGAAGCAGAACTCCGTGCCCCATGCGAGCATGGCGGCCAACATCTTCGCCCGTTGCTCACGATCCGGCACCAGATGCATGTGCGAACACGGCACGACCTCCATGCTGCGACCACCGCTGTGGATGTCGATGACGACATCGCTGATCGGAAAGAGCACCGTGCGCAGGTAATGCGCGATCTGGCTCGTCACCGGCCCTTCCGCTTCGCCTGGAAAAGCGCGGTTCATGTTCATGCCGTCCAATGGTGAGAGTCGCGTCGCCGCGCGGCAGGCGGGAAAATTTAACGAGGGGATGACAATGATGCGGCCCGTGACCTTCTCAGGCGACAGCTCGCGTGCGAGTTTCATGATGGCGATCTGGCCCTGATATTCATCGCCGTGATTGCCGCCGAGCACGAGCACCGTCGGTCCTTTGCCGCGCGCGATAATGGTAATCGGGATCATCACATTCGCCCAGCCACCGAGGTTGTGGGAGTAAGGGACTTGGAGAAAGCCCTGCTGCTTGCCTGGCTTGTCGAGATCGAGGGAGGTGTGGATCATCGTTGCTAGGAAATTGCTGCTAGGAAATTGCTTTCGCGGGTGCCGGGCCGGAGTGGCCCAGGGCGTGCATCTGGGACGGGGTGGGAGGGGTGATTAATGTATGAAGCATGAAGGAGGAAGGATGAAAGTGAAGCTCATTTTGTGCTTATTTTACCCGTCCTCCATGCACGCGCAGGCTGCTGCAATTGAACAAGGGGGGCATACGCGCCCCGGAACTGCTGCGCGCTGGAGCCGTCGCTCTGCTGCAAGTGGACAAGCCCGCCATGAGCTACAGCGCCAGCGGCCAGGCGATGACGGTCCACACGCTTAAGGCGATGCAGGGGGTGGTGTTCAGTCCGCTGGATGAATTTAAAGGGAGCGCGGGCATCTTGCCCGTGCTGGCAGGGGAAGGAACGGGTGAGACACCCGCGCTCCTATGAAAAAGCTCAAACACCCGCATTGGGCGGGCTATCTGCTACCAGCTCGACTTAGGATTCCGCCACCCCCAAACCACCATATCTGGGCCGATCCCTGAAAAATACCCACTATATCTTGCGATAGGCCATTTTCTGCTTGCCGCACCCCCGACTCTCGGTGTTTAATCAGCCGCGAGAATCTTCCCGTTTCCAACACTCATTTACGCCATGTATCTCAAAACACTCGACATCCACGGTTTCAAATCCTTCGCCGACAAGACCACCTTTGAATTCCACGAGGGCGTCACCGGCATTGTCGGCCCCAACGGTTGCGGCAAATCCAACGTCGTAGATGCCATCCGCTGGGTGCTGGGCGAGACTTCGGCCAAAGCTCTCCGCGGCGATGAAATGGCCGATGTCATCTTCAACGGCACGGACAAACGCAAGCCCGTCGGCATGGCGGAGGTCATCCTCACCTTGGCCGACTGCGAGCAGGGCCTGCATGTGGATTTCAACGAAGTCGCCATCGGTCGCCGTGTCTTCCGCGACGGTCGCAGCGAGTATCGCATCAACGGCACCATCTGTCGCTTGAAGGACATCCAGGATCTCCTCTCCGGCACCGGTATCGGTCGCGCGGCCTACTCGGTGATGGAGCAGGGAAAAATCGACCAGCTCATCAGCGCCAAACCCGAAGACCGTCGCGCGGTCTTCGAGGAAGCCGCCGGCATCACCAAGTTCAAATCACAAAAAAAAGAGGCGCTGCGCAAACTGGAATACACCGATGCCAATCTCCTGCGGGTGGCCGACATCATCGCGGAAGTCAGCCGCCAGATGAACAGCCTCCAGCGCCAGGCACAGAAAGCCAAACGCTATCAAGTGCTGCACAAGGATTTGCGCGTGCTCGACACCCACCTCGGCCACCGCCATTTCACCGAATTCCAGGCGGAGAAATCCGAGTCCGAAACCCAGATCAAAGTGCTTCTCACCCAGTGCGAGGAGATGCAGAAGAAAATCCACGATCGCGAAGCCGATGCCGCGCAAACTCGTGAAGCTTATCACCAGGTCGAGGGACGGATCAATTCCCTCCGCCAGCAAGCGCAGGAGTTGCACTCGCGCATTCAGGGTGCCGACAGCAAGATCGGCTTCAACAACGAGAACGCCGAGGAACTCGCCGGTCGCATCCAACGCAACCAGGAAGACGCCGCCTCCGCCCGCGAACTTCTGGAACGCCAGCGCCGAGAACTCGCCGCCGCCGATGAACAGTTTGCCGAAATCCACAACGCGCTCACCAGCCGGCAGACCGCGCTGGACGAGCATCACCTGACCCACAACGCGATCATCCCCGAACGGCTCCGCATCGACAGCGTCCGACGCACCTTGCGCGAAACGTTCCGCACCATCGAAAGCCAGATGGCCACGGAAGAAGCCCGCGCGCAAAATCTTTCCGGCCAGATGAGCGGCGACCGCCAGCGCCACGAGACGTTGCAGCATGACAAGCAAGCCGCCGCCCAGCAGCGCGAAGCCAGCCAGGTAGAGTTCGATCATCTCCAGCTTCAGATTCAGGAACTGGAATCATCGCGCGACGATCTCGATCAAAAGCTCAAGGACATCGCCAGCTCCATTCAAGAACGGCGCCTCCAACGCGAAGGCGCCATTGAAGAACTGAATGAAATCCAGCGCCATCTCACCCAGCGCAACCTGCGCTTGGAGACCCTGCATCAAATCATCGAAAAAGGAGAAGGCCTCGACTACGGTACACAAAACGTGCTCGGCGGCCTCGACGAGCCGGAGCGTTTCAAGGACAAGCTCAACGGCATCGTGGCCTCCGCCATCGAGGTCGATCCCCAGTTCATTTCCGCGATCGAGACCGCACTGCGCGATCACTTGCAAGCCGTGCTGCTGACAGATTCGTCCTTGGCCGATGAAATCATCAGCAAGCTCAACCAAGGCAAACTTGGCCGGGCCGCGCTCGCCCTTCAGGATTTCCTCCACGCGGAGGAAGGCACCGACCGCCAGTTCATGCCCAATGGCGCCATCGCATGGGCGCTCGACAAAGTGAAAGCCAAACAGGAAGTGCAGCCGCTCATGAACCGCCTGCTGCGCGATGTGGTCATCGTGGAGGATCTCACGACCGCCCTCCGCCTCAAGACGGAGCATCCCGCGCTTTGTTTCGTCACGCTCAACGGAGACATGATCAGCGCTTACGGCGTCATCCATGGCGGCGCTGGCAAGGAGGAAGCCTCCAGCACCCTGCGCCGGGAAGCGGAGTCGCGCAAACTGCGCGAAGAATCTGGGCTGCTGGAAGTGGCCGCCGGCGTAAAGGAAGATCAGATCGAGGAACTGCGCGTGAAGATCGAAGAACAATCGCGCGATGAAGCCAATGCCCGCGATGCGGCGCAAAAGAACCGTGATGGCCTCAGCCAGTTCCACGGAAAAGTCAGCGTCGTGCAGCGCGCCTTGCAACAGGCCACCGCCAAGCTCGACAGCCTCGAATGGGAGCAAAACCAGATCGGCGAACGCCTGACCACCACCGAAGCGGCCATCAGCGGCCACCACGAGACCGCCGCAGCGTGTGGCCGGCAGCTTGAGGAAAACCAGCAGCGCGAGCAGGAGCTTGAGCGCGAACTCGAGAACATCATCCGGCGTGAATCCGAATCCACCGAACGCCTGAACGAACTCAAGACCGCATTCGCTGTTGAACAAAATGCGCTCCAGGGCGTAGAGCGTCAGAAGGCTCCGCTGGCTAGTCGGTTAGAGGAACTGCAAAATTCCATCACCCGTTATGAGAACGAAGTCTTCACTTGGGAGCAGCGCATTGAGTCCAAGCAAAACGAAAACCGGCATCTCGCGGAGGAGCTTGAAGACGCGCGCCGCCAGCACAGTGTGGTCGAAGATGAAGGCGCAAAACTCGCTGACAGCCGCAACGCCGCCTTTGAAAAGGTCACACTGCTGGAGAACGAGCTCAATGCCTTGCGCCAGCGTCATTCTGAAGCGAACGAGCACCGCAACCGCGCCGAGGTGCAACAAACGAGAGTGGATCTCAGATTGGAAAACCTCGTCACCCAAGTTCACGACCGCTATCAAATCTCGCTCGACACCTTCGAGCCTGATCCGCACACACTTCTGCTCGCACTCAACGAGCAGAAGAAACAGCACGAGCGCAACAGCAGGCGCAAGGCCACCCTCTCAGCCAGAACCGATGGCAACACGAACGAAGCTGAAACAGCGACTGAAGAAGATTCAGCTGAAGTTCAACAAGTTCAGTCCGCCACAGACGAAGCCGACAGCATCATCGCCGGACTCGATGACCAGCCCGACTGGGATCTGGTGCTGGAAATCGTCACCGAACTGCGCCAGCGCCTTGAAGGCATGGGCCCGGTCAATCTCGAAGCCATCCAGGAATTTGAAGAACTCGAAGAGCGCCACAACTTCCTGGCCACGCAACATGGCGACCTCGTCAAGAGCAAAGAAGAACTGCTCCAGGTCATCGCCAAGATCAACGAAACCACGAAAACCATGTTCAGCGAAACTTTCGCCGCCGTGCGCGCGAATTTCCGCCAGAACTTCAAGGAGCTTTTCGGCCAGGGATCGCAGGCTGACCTCCGCCTCGAAAACGAGGAGGACCCCCTCGAGTCCGGCATCGAAATCGAAGCCAAGCCTCCTGGCAAAAAACTCCAGACGATCAGCCTGCTCTCCGGCGGCGAACGCTCCATGACCGCGGTCGCGCTCTTGTTCTCCATTTACATGGTGAAGCCAAGCCCGTTCTGCGTGCTGGATGAGCTTGATGCGCCGCTCGACGAATCGAACATTGGCCGCTTCATCCAGATGCTCGACAAGTTCATCGCGAACAGCCAGTTCATCATCGTCACTCACAGCAAGCGCACCATGTCCCGTGCGGACGTGATCTACGGTGTCACGATGCAGGAGTTTGGCATCAGCAAGCCGGTTGGCGTGCGCATGACGAATCAGAAAGCGGCACAGGAAGACGGTGCACCCAATGTAGCCGAGACCGTGCGCGGCCCCGGCAAGAAACGCGACCATGAGGATGCCCTCGCCGAAGCGGATGCGCTGATTTGATATTTTTATAACAACGTAGCCGCGTTTCGTGAGAACGCGGGAAGGTGGATGTTTTGCAGCCAGGCGATTTTGTCCCGCACTCTCACGAGATGCGGCTACGAGATTTTCAAAATGCTTAAAGCAGAAAGAGTTCAAACCCGTTCAGTGATCGCGTCGCCAATCTCCTTGGTGCCGACCTTCCGCGTGCCTTCGGCTCCGCTGTAGATATCACCCGTGCGCAAGCCGTCATCAATCACTTTGCGAACCGCAGCTTCGATGGTCACCGCTTCTTTTTTCAGACCGAGCGAGAAACGCAGCATCAGCGCCGCTG
Source organism: Verrucomicrobiota bacterium (assembly GCA_009885695.1). Classification (GTDB taxonomy): domain Bacteria; phylum Verrucomicrobiota; class Verrucomicrobiia; order Verrucomicrobiales; family Verrucomicrobiaceae; genus VFKE01. The sequence goes on from VFKE01000028.1 coordinate 27,960, forward strand.
AAAGTATCTGCGCAATCGGATTCGCAATCCCCTTCCCTGCGATGTCTGGCGCGGTGCCGCCGCTCGGTTCGAAGAGGCCGAAGTAAAGTCCATCACCCTTTGGTTTGCCGAGACTGGCGCTGGCCAGCATCCCCAGCGAACCGGCGATCATCGCCATCTCGTCGCTGAGAATATCGCCAAACAAATTCTCGCACAGCACCACGTCGAAACCCTTGGGATTCTTGATGAGCTGCATGGCCGCGTTGTCCACGTAGAGATGCGCCAGCTTCACATCAGGATACTGCCGCGCGATTTCCTCGACCGTCGCACGCCAGAGGATTCCATTCTCGAGGACGTTGGCCTTGTCGATGGAGGTGACGTGCTTGCTCCGACCTTGCGCGGCTTTGAAGGCAACATGGGCGATGCGCTCGATCTCACTTTTTTTGTAAACCATGGTGTCCACCGCGGTCATCTCGCCGTCGATTTCCTTGCAGAACTTGGGCTGGCCGAAGTAAAGACCGCCCGTGAGTTCGCGCACACACAGGACATTGAATCCACCTTCGATGATGGAGTCTTTCACCGGTGACGCATGGGTCAACGACGGATAACAAATCGAAGGCCGCAGATTGGCGAACAATCCGAAATGTTTTCGCAGCGGGAGCAACGCGCCGCGCTCGGGTTGTTCGTTTGGTGGCAGTTTCTCCCATTTCGGGCCGCCCACGCTGCCAAAGAGAATGGCGTCGCTTTGCGCGCAGGCAGCAACCGTTTCGGCGGGCAAAGCCTGGCCCACGGCGTCGATGGCCGCGCCGCCGACGAGCTGTTCGTTAAACTCGAACTTGATGCCGGGGCTGGCTTCGATTTTGCGAAGCACTTTGAGTGCTTCCGCCATGACTTCCGGGCCGATGCCGTCACCGGCGAGAACTGCGATTTTGTAACTGTTGGGCATCGCTTCGCATAGCAAGGGCACGCGCGTTGCGCAAGGCAGAAGACAGAAAGTGGCAAGTGACACAGGCTTTCAGAGCCTGTGTGTAGCCCGCCGATTCTCGGCGGATCTTTGATCGGATCCAGCATCGGAGCCCCGGCAGAATGCCCGGGCTACACACAGGCTGCAAGCCTGTGCCACAAAAAAGGCGGCTGACCGGAGCCAGCCGCCTTTCGACAAAGTGATCCTGCTGGGAATTTACTTGGTGCCGTGTTCTTCCTTGAGTTCCTCTTCAACGTTGAGCGCCTTATATCCGCCCTTGGACTTGAAGTAGATAATGAGCAACAGATAGAGAACGGCCATGGCCATTGGAGCATACGCCGTGAGCTTGAGCGCCATCTTGCCACCGTGAATACCAGCGCCAGACACTGGCTTCTTGTCTATTTCAGCTGAAGCCTTGGCACCCTCCCACCATGCGGCGAGCTTGGCGTGATTCTCGTCCTTCTTATTCTCCTTTGCGAGCAGTTCACCGGAGCGCCTCAACTCCTTGCCCCCATCGTCGAGCACGCCCACTTTTGAGCCATCAAGGCCAATGGTTTTGAACCCGAAGAAGGTATTTTCATTGCCGGCTTTGTAGCGCTCAAAGGATTCTTTGGAGACTTCCTGAAGATTCTTCGAAGCATGGAAGTCCTGTTTGAATCCGATGGCTGGACCACCGAGCAAACCGGCGGACAACATGCCAATGCCGCCAATCATGCCGACAGCGACCGCCCCCCCTTTTGGAAAACGCTCCGAGGTCACAGCCAGCATGGTCGGCCAGAGGAAGGTCTTGCCGCACGCATAAACAGTCGCAGCAATGATGCAGGCGGTCACCGTGCTGGCACTGCCAAGCAGCGTAAGCCCAATCGCCCCGAGGCAGGCGCTGACGAAGAGCAGGCCGAGCGGAGAGATCCGATGAACGATGGGGCCAGCAACGAAACGCAGGCAGAACATGAGCATCGAAGTATAAACAAAGAGCTTCAATCCGGCAGCAGGGCTGCCCATGATGGCACCAGTGATCTTGCTGATCCAGGAGTCAGTGCCAAGTTCGACATAGCCTACCAGCGCCTGGATGACGAGCAGCACCAGCATCAGCGGCGCAAAAATAGTTCCGATCATCTCACCGAGAGTAATGCCCGCTGAGGCGGCCTCAGATTTCGGAAACTTCTGACCCAGCAGGAGCAGACCGTAGGCAATCACCGGAACGAGGAAGAGAGACATCTGAATTTTCCAGTCCACCGCAGCGGTGATGACTGCTCCCGCGTCATCTGTTTTTGCCGCCAGGAACGCGGAGGCGAGACCGCCAAGCACGAGACCCGCAGGCCAGCCTGCGTGAAGGATGTTAAGATAGTGCGATTTATTTTTCGGAAACAATGTCGCCGTGAGCGGGTTGACAACGGCTTCCGCGAGTCCGTTGCCGATCGCGAAGATGAACATGCCCCAGAAGAGGCAGCTGAATGCAGCCGGCTTGCCACCCGCCGCGAACGCATAGGGCGCGGCGAGAGTGATCACCGCCGAGATAAAATGCAGACCGAACGCCAGTATCATGAGCTTGCCGTAACCGATCTTGTCCGCGATCAGCGAACTGAGGATGATGACGATGCCGAAGCCGGTCAGACCACCTCCGGTGATGGCACCGAGTTCCGACATGGTGAAGCCGAACTGCACGGCCCACTGGCCGAGGATGCCTCCGCGGACAGAATAACCGACGCCAGCCGCGAGGATGGCCATGAATCCCGCGAACAGCAGGCGTTTTGCATTGGGGGCGATGCCTTCGTTACTGCTCATTTTGGTGTGTGTTGGGTTGGTTGGAGTGAGGATGGGGAAGCGGAGATTGAAGATGCAAGACGAAAAGATGCAAGACCGAAGATGCTTTAGAATCCCGGATCAGCCCTCTCGCCGTGCCCGAGTTCGATGGGCTTGTAGCCGCCCCTGGATTTAAACCAGAGCCACATCAGGATGTAACATGCGAGCATGAAAGTCGGCAGCAGCGCGATGTTCACGAAAACATGCTGCTTCACCCCGGCCTGCACTTTCTCCAGTTCCTCCTTGTCCGCGGCATCGAGCGTCTTGATCTTCTCCTGATTGAGGCTCGGCGACGTGCCGAAGATCGCGGGTTTGGGCTCGCCGTTGACTTTCTGGAGCAAGACCGCGTGACTGGCGGCGAGCGTCTTGTTCAGATCGATGTCCTGCTTGTAACCGATCAACGGGCTTCCGATCACGCCGAGGAATAGCACACCGACTGCGGACACACCGTTGAGGGTGAGCGCCCCGCCCTTGGGGAACTGCTCGCTGACCATGCCGAGGGTGGTGCTCCAGAGGAAAGTCTTGCCGAGGGCATAGACGGAAGCCGCGGCGAGAATGGTGAAGCCCGCGGACTGCGAAAGATACAGCAGACCGACAATGGCGATGGCGGCACTGATCACCAGCAGACCAATGGGCGAGAACTTGTGGACGATGGGTCCGGCGCTGAAGCGCAGCACCGTCATGATAACCGACACATAGACGAAGATCCAGGTCGCGAAGTTGGGCAAGTCCTTGGGGCCATTGAGCTTGAGCAGCTCTGGCATCCAGCCATCGGTGCCCAGTTCGGTGGTTGCCAATGGCCCGATGGTGATGAGCACGAAGATGAAGAGCCAGTTGCCCAGCGAGTGCGTGTAAAGGTAAGCAGCGACGGCGGCGGCGAGACCAACAGCCATGGCCGCAGTCAGCGAATATTCTTTTCCCATCATCTGGACGACGGCCACGTAGACGAGAGCGCCAATGATAAGAAACCCAATCGCGCCCACTTCCTTCAACATGTCACGGTAGCTCACGCCCGCCGCCACGCGCTCCTGCACCGGAAAGCTGCGCGGCAGAATCAGCAGCGCATATATAATGACCGGCACGAAGCAGAGCCCGAATTTAAACTGCCACGTGTGGCCAGAGAAGATCGCGCTGAACAGCGCGCCCAAGGCCAGCCCCGCCGGCCAGCCAGCATGAAGGATGTTCAGCCACTTCGCCTTTTCCTTGCGGAAGATCGTGGCGACGACAGGATTGATGAACGCTTCGACCGTGCCGTTGGCCACAGCGACGAGCAATGTTCCCCAGTAGAAACTCTCGTATCCGCTCGCCCGCAGAGTCAGGATCAGTGAAACAACATGGCAACCAATGGCAAAGAACGCGACGGTCTTGTAGCCGATGCGGTCGATCACAAAACTGAAGAAGATGATGCTCAGTGCGAAGGGCCACATGCCCGCGCCATTGATGTTCCCCTTCTGGGCCTCGGAAAGATTGAAGCTGTCCTGTAACTGGCCGATGGTGCTGGCCCGCACCCCGAAGACGAAACTGGTGGCGACCAGGGCGATGAAGCACGCCCAGAAGAGTTTCATGTCCGGTCGGTCGGCGGAGGCGGGTGCGGAACTCATGGATCGTTCGATGCGGGCTGGCGGCTGCTTTTTTTCGGTCGGTGCGCCATTCCAGCAAAACAAGCCGCATCGTGCAATCTCTTTGTTTGATAAAAGATGTAAATACAGGACGTTATCGCCGCTTATCTTGAGTCATGCTGTCCCTCATTCGTGGGTTCGCCGCGATAGGCCGCAGCGAGCATCGACACTGGCTGTGTCACCGTCCGGCACATGGATTGGATGCGATTCCGCAAGCCGAACGCAAGTTGCAAATGACAGCCCGGATTGGATGTGGCGACCGCGGGCGCGTGAGTCCGCTCGACATTGTCCAATTTGCGCGTCAGCAACCTGGCTGACTCCTCCGGCTGCGTGATATTGTAGATGCCCGCGCTGCCGCAGCACCAATTGCTCTCGTTGAGTTCGATGACTCGCAACCCGGGGATGGCGTTCAAGATGGCGCGAGGCTGGCGGGTGATTTTCTGACCATGGCAAAGATGACAGGATTCGTGATAGGTCACCTCACTCATGCCGCAGCCCGCGGCCGGTTTGCGGAAGCCGGTCGTGACCAGCCATTCGTGGATGTCTTTTACCTTCGAGTCCCACAGTCTTGCGCGTTCGGAATACGCGGGGTCACCTCCCAATAAATTTGAGTAGTGTTTCAAGTGCGAGCCGCATCCGCCGGCGTTGGTGATGATGGCATCCACGCTCTCTGGATCGATCATGTCGATTTGTTTGCGCGCCAGTTCTGCCGCGAGATGCGGTGCACCATTGTGCGCATGGAGGGAGCCGCAGCAAAACTGCACGCGCGGCGTGACCACTTCACATCCATTGGCCAGCAGCACGTCCGCCGTGTCCCGATTGATGTCGGAGAAGGCGAGGTCCTGGACACAGCCGGTGAGCAGCGCGACGCGATGCTTCACCTCACCACGAGGCCATTCAACCTCGTCTATCAACGCATTGGAAAACTTGTCCGACATTCGCGGTGTCTGCGGCTCCAACTTCCGCAAGTTTCCCGGCAGCAGCCATATCAGGCGGAGTGTCCGCGCGAGCCACTCCAAACCGCATTGCTGGTAACAGCGAAGCAGCACGCCCGCTGCCCGCAAAAGACGCGGTTTCATGAAAAAAATTTCCAGTGTAAGCCAGCGCCAGAAGGAACGTTGCGGATTCTCCAGCACTTTACTCTGCTCCACATCCGCACGCGCAGCCTCAAACAGTTCCACATAGTTCACGCCTGCGGGACACGCCGTCACGCAGGCAAGACAGCCCAGACAATAATACATCTCGTCGCCAAAGGAACGACTCACGTTCATCTCCCCATCGGCGATGGCCCGCATCAGCGCAATGCGCCCGCGCGGACTATTGCGCTCGTGTTTGGTCTCGACGTAGGTCGGGCACGTGGGCAGGCACATGCCGCAGTGCATGCATTGCTGGAGAATGGAATAATCCATCCGCGCCAGGCGCGGATGGACTGCAGCCTCTCCACTCATTACGTTCAATTCCACGAAAATCCCTTCACTTCGAATGGTGGCCAGCCCCAGAGCACCCACGAAAAAAGCACCAGCACCATGAGCAGCAGCACGATGGACAGCCCGGCGAAGATAAGGATTCTGGATTGGGAGCGATTCATGTGAGCAACAAAGTTAATCAAAGATTTTCCCGGGATTCAAGATCGCAGTTGGATCGATGGCATTTTTTACCAACCGCAAAAGCTCAAAGCTGGCATCACCCAATTGCTGGCGCAGGAACATCTTCTTCGCAAGGCCAACTCCGTGCTCGCCCGTGATGGTGCCGCCCAGAGCGATAGTATGTCCGACAATTTCCTCAAGCGCCAGTTCCACACGCACCATCTCCTCATGATCCCGCTCGTTGGTAAGAAACGTGGGGTGCAAGTTACCATCACCCATGTGACCAAAGGTGCCTATTTGAAGGCGATGTCTTGCGGCAGTTTCAGCGATGAATTTTACCATCGTAGCCAGCTCGCTGCGCGGCACCGTCACATCCTCCAAGATCGTTGTTGGCTTCACGCGGGCAAGCGCCGAGAATGCGTTGCGCCGCGCCGAGGCGAGTCGTGCACCCTCGGCTTCATCGGAGGCCATTTTTATTTCGCGCGCTCCGTTCTGCCTCGCGATCTCAACCATCTGCGCAGCTTCGTCATCGACCGCTGCGGGATGACCGTCGGTCTCCATCAAGAGCAGCGCCTCCACATCCGTCGGCAGGCCGATCTTTGCATAAGACTCCACGCAGCCTACCGTCATGCGGTCGAGAAACTCCAGCGTGCAGGGTATAATCCTCGCCGCGATGATCGCACTTACCGTGCGGGCCGCAGCCTCCATGGAATCATAGAGCGCCAGCATCGTGCGTCGCGCCACCGGACGGGGCAGCAGCTTCAACAGGACTTCGGTGATGATTCCCAGGGTGCCCTCGCTGCCGATGAACAAATCCTTCAGCGAGTAACCGGCCACGTCTTTGACACACTTGTTGCCCAAGGTCGCCACGCAACCGTCCGGCAGCACCACGGTCATGCCCATGACATAATCTCGTGTCACACCGTATTTTAGTCCGCGAAGACCCCCGCTGTTTTCCGCGACGTTGCCGCCGATGGTGGAGATTTTCATGGATCCGGGATCGGGCGGATAAAATAGACCGTGCTGCGCTGCGGCATCGTCGATTTCCTTGGTGATCACGCCGCACTGCGCCCGCAACGTCAGGTTTCTGGTGTCGAGTTCGAGTATCTTGTCTAGTTTCACAAGACAAAGCACCACGCAATCCGCGACAGGCACGCTGCCGCCGCTCAAACCGGTGCCGCTGCCACGCGTCACGACCGGCACGCGATGTTCCGCGCACAATTTCACGCAGGCACTGACCTCCGCTGTATCCAGAGGAAAAACGACGCATAGCGGCCGCTGCTTGAGCGCCGCCGTCCCGTCGAAGCTGTAAGGAATCAAATCCTCTTTCTGTGTCAGCACGCGCTCGGGAGCCAAGCTGGCGGCGATTGATTGGAGAAAGGACCCGTGCGAATTCACGGGTCACTTTTGCAGCAGGCAATATCGAGTCAACCATGAAAGTTGGCGGCACAGGATCCCGAGCTACGCTGTTGATTGAGCACATTGAGAGTATAGATCATTTTCAAAAAAGACGCAGCCGCATCTCGTGTTGCGCAGCCGCGAAGCGAGAGTGCGGGAAGAAAGCACGGCAGCCAACGAAGTATGCATATTTCCCGCGTTTTCGCTTCGCGGCTGCGCAACACGAACACGGCTACGAAATTATTTAAACCGTTCTAATCCAAAATTGCCACCACACCCTCGTTTCTCAGGCACAGCGTTGCGATCTCCTCAGGCTTCATCACCATGAACGCTGTGGAAAGCGCATCGGAAAGCGCGGCCGTCGGCGCGATGCACCAGGTGCGATCGGGTTTGGGTGGAACGGGTCGCATCGTCCGCGGATTGATGATGTGTGCGCCTTTGACATGAAACCCGGAGCCGCTGAGGGCGTTGTTTCTCAGAAGGACTTCCCGTTTACCCCTGCCACCGGCAGTGACAGTCCAGCCTTCGCTGCCAAAAGCGGCACCCATGCCGAGCACGGTGCTGTCGCCGGCGTTCAACAGTGCATTTTTGATGCTCCAGTCACCAAGCAAATCGGCGCATTGATCAAGCGCATAACCCTTGCCGATCGCACCGAGATCGAGCACGATTTCATCCGCGTGAACGGTAACCACACGCTCCTCGTCATCGAGATCGAAGCGGTTCATGCCGACTCGGGCGCGGGCCCACGTTTCTTCATCTGAAAGTGGAATGCGCAGGCCGCCGCCCGCGTCGCGGTAGATGTTCAAAAGCGGGCCGACACTGATATCAAACGCGCCGGCGGTCTCAGCGTGGACGGCGCTGGCGATGTTGAGGCAGTCGAGGGTGGCGAGACCCACGAGTGTGTTCTCACCGCTCTTCAGATGATTGATGCGGAAAATGTCACTCTGGGATCGGAAGCGGCTAAGCTCATCTTCGAGACGGTCGAGCTCATCGAATACTGCGTGGGCCGCCTGGGCGGCATAAGTTTGATCAGCATCGGTCTCCAGGATGAGAACCTCAAACTGGGTGTTCATCGCCTCGTGAACGAAGCGGAAAAGAGAGGGTGTGCTGGCCATAACCAGAATTACAGTTCAATGAGCCACTTGTTGCTTCGCCCGCAGCTTTTCGCGGAGGCTCCTTTCGATCAGAACCGTCAGCAATACGCCCGGACGAAGGCTGCACGCCTCATCAGTTCTGTAAATGAATACCGGCGGGGGTGGAGCGGGTGGCTGAAGGGGGCCAATGAAATCTGGATCGGGTTCCAAGATGGGAGCGGCTTTCGGCGCAAGACGGGAGAGAATTTCGTCTTGCAGCGCGATGTCGGCCACGATCACCGCCGGCGGAGTTAATATGTCCGGCAAGGATTGATGGTAGCCGACCTTTTTCAGATCCCGCAGATACCATCCCAATGGCCAGCCGCTCTCCGACTGAATGACCTGGACGGGCATGTCATTATTCTCCGGATGCAGTGCGGCGAGATCGTGAATGAGCCGGGAGAGGGCGGGAATTTTGTTGGAGGTGTGCGAATAGACGTAGGGATTGAGTTCGTGCGCGGAATATTTCGCCAGCGGCTCTTTGTTAAAGTCGATGGCCAGACTGGTCTGCTGGCAGACATTGTAGATGCCGACCATGAGCGCGGCACCGAATGCGATCTTGATCACGGAGTGACTCAACCTGCGGAAGATCGCCGCTGCGCCTGCGCCGCCCAGAATGGCCAAGACATGATCCACCGCAAGAACTGACCACGGCGTTTTATAGGGTATGGCAGAGTAGATCGCGAGCAGGCTGAGGGCATAGACACCCAGAAAAACAAGAAATGTGCGGTGATGCGACGGGCGATTGAGATCGAGTAGTGCGATGATGAAGCCGATGACCGCCAGTCCGCCCATGAGCGCCTCCGTCCAGGTCTTGAGCGCGTTGTTATTCCAGAACAAAAGTGTGAGGTAGTAATGCCAGGGTTTCTCGTGCCCCGCACCATCCGAACGGTGAAGGTAGTTTTGATAGGTAAGGACGCTGTCGCGCACCTGGCTCCAGTCATGGAATCCGTTCGAGTAGAGCGCGACGGATGAGAGCACTGCCACCAGCGGCACCATTACCCAGCACCAAGTTTTGCCGCTTGAGCGTCGGGTGTCACTGAAACTGTAACCCGTGTGATGCGATGTGAAGCTGCCTCCTATGGCCTTGGCAGCGACAAAGGCTGCGGCCATGGCGGCGATGTTGAGCACGAAAGTTTCCTTGGTCGCGTGCATGGCGCCCAGCGAGACGCCCGCAATGAGCAGCCAGAGTTTATTCTGCGACTGCGACCAGCGCCAGAGGGCGGCCATGAACAGTCCGCAGAAAAATACCAGCGGCGTCTCCATGATGTAGTAGCGGCTGTAGAAACACATCATGGGCGAGACCGCGATGAAGATCGCCGCGAAGACCATGCCCGTCCGGGTCAGGACATCGCCCAGCAACAGCGGGATGAGAATGAGCGCCAGACCATAAATGGCCGTGACCACTCGCAATTGTTCTTCATCGATCGTATCCGGCGACCAGCCGAGGAGAGTTCCCAGCCAGCGCGTCGAATAATGCAGCAGCGGACCGTGGTAATCATGGGGATCATACTGGAATCGGCCCGTCTTGAGCACTTCAATGCTCTTGATGCTGAGAATCGCCTCGTCGGTGTGCATCGGGCGCTTGGCGAGTTCACTGGATCGATAGAGCCAGCCCAGACTGCCTGCGAGGATCAAGAGCAGCAGCATGAGCCGCACATTCAGCATGGGTATGACGCGGGGCATGTTGCGGTGGTAATTACCGCAGGCGCGGCGTCCGTCAATGATGCGGCCATTGTTTCCGCGTGAAGATCGCCCATGGCGTGGTAAGAATGCCTCATGCGTATTCTGATGGCATTCATGCCCATGATTCTTGGCGGGATGTTGCACGCCGGCTTGGTGATCGACCAAGTTCCGCTCGAACTTTTCCCCAAGCCGGAAGACGAAGTGGTGGAGGCCGATTTCACCTTCACCAACAAAAGTGACAAGCCCATCCGGGTCACCGGACTGGAAAGCTCCTGCTCCTGCCTCGAAGCCAGTCTGGACAAGCCTGTCTATGAACCGGGAGAGAAGGGAAAAGGACGCGCCAAATTCAAGGTCAGCAGCTTCACCGGGAAACACCAAAAGGTGCTGCACATTTATACGGATGACCCGGAGTCGCCTGACACGATACTCACGACGGTGATCGACATCCCGGTGATCGTCAGCGTGGAACCGAAACTCGTGCAATGGATCATCGGCGACAAGCCGGAACCAAAAGAATTCACCGTCATCATGACCGGCAAGGACCCAATTCATGTGACACAAGTTGAATCCACCCGCCAGACCGTGACGGCAAGCTTCAAGGAAGTAACACCTGGCAGGGAATACCGCATCATCGTCACGCCCAGCGCAACCACGGATGTCATCATCGGTGCGGTGACTTTACGCACCGACAGCGTCATTCCGAAGTACCAGCGACAACTGGCGTTCTACAACATCGTGCGTCCCGAGCAGGCTGAGAAACTTAAGAAGGTGGAGTCGAAATGAAAATCCACCGGGAAATTTTGGTTCTGCTCACACTGACGCTGGTGACCGCGGCGGGAACTCATTTCCTGCATCCGCGAGCACCTGCATGGTATGAAGTGGATGAGCCGCTGCGCGATGATGAGGTCACTTTGCAGCACATCTCCCAGGCTTGGAGCAACGACGTCCTCTGGATTGATGCCCGGCCCGCCGAGATGTTTGGCAAGGCGCACATCCCCGGCGCGATCAACATCAACGAGCAGGGATTAGAGTCGCAGTTGATCGATAACATTGCCTTGTTGCAGGACAATAGGAAGCCCGTGGTGATCTACTGTGACTCCAGCGCCTGCCAGGCCAGCCGAAAGATCAGGGACTACCTCGCGCAGCGTCTCCCCATCGAGGAATTCCATGTGCTGCGCGGAGGTTGGAAGACGTGGAAAGAGGCGCAGAACCTGCCAGTTCAAAATTGAGTCCAACCGGCTGCTCGTTTCACTGAAGCCCCTCCCAAGTCACATCGCGTGCCACCAGGCGCGACACAGGCTTAATTCTGCCAGCCCCTCTCATGGCATAAATATTGCATGGCAGCCTGTTGAAAAAAGGAAGATAAGCATCTTGCTTGTCACGGCAGGTCGAAGGACATGCAGACCAGATGCCCGCCAGCTATGTCAGGCTTGAAGCCGCGGGCAAAAACACCCAGCCCGACATAGACAAATATGTCACTTAATCTTTCCCGACTTTAAACCAAATTGTCAAAGTATTGTATTTACATTGACATAATATTATGGTCTCATTTGAGTATGCTACACTCAGTAATTTCCCTAAGCGAAGTTTTCTATCAGTCCGCGCCTTGAGGGTATGAAATCTTATCAATTCATCCGCCACACCCTGACCGTGCTTGCGGTGTCTTGTCTTGGAGGAGACGCTTTTGCTGCTTGGACCCGTCTTCCATCCGCTAGGAACATGTGCGTCAACATGGCCTCGAATGCGTTGGTTGGTACCACAATTAAATCCAGTGACGGCATCACCCGGCCCAATGCCATCATCTCGGATGATCCTGGCGATTACTTCGCCATTCCCAAGGGAGAAAGCGAGGTGATCCTGCAACTGGCGCGCCAGTCAATGGTCCAGTCCTTCAATTTTCTGACTCAAGATGCCGAAGGGGAGGTCAAGATATACGGCAGCACGGATTCCATGAACTGGGTCCATCTTTCCGGGGGCGCATACAGCGGAGCCAATCATTTTGACTGCCGATTTACCGGCATGCTGGGTAAATATTTCAAAGTGTCCTTCAATGCCACCAAGGGCGGCCAACTCCGGGCCTTCCAGTTAGCCGGGGCACTGACGGATGGCGACATCACCAAGACAAAGAATAAAATCCAGTCCGGAAAAGATAATGCATCCGGAGACCAATCATCATGGGATTCGGACTCTGATAAAAAAATCCGGACCATCAAGGGTAATGAATCATTGGTGAACTATGCTGACAGCATCGGCACCCCGATCTACGCCCATCCCACGCCAATTAACCTTGATAACAACTCCACCAATAATCCGCGCCAAACACTGAAGTTCCCCCATACCAATGAGCGGTTTCTCACGATCATTTACGATTTGGCATACCTGCGCATCATCAAGAAGTTTTCCGCCGCCTATGTCAAAAAGCCCGTCCGCCTTGAAGTATTCATCTTCGAGAGGCTGCCTGAAGAAATGGACTGGCGGGGCAAGTTGAGCTTGAACCCGGCCATCTTTACCACAACCAAGCCCGTAGCCATCGGCGAGGATCCCACGGGTGTGGGACACATCAATATTCCGCTCAAGGAATCGGTGACAGCCAGGTTCGTCGCCCTGCGTTTTGAGCCTAATTACCAGCGGGCAGCGGCGCATGGACTCGAATCCGGCTGGTCTGAGTTTCTCGCCACTATCGTCAACACATTAAATGAACTTGGCGTCAGCACAGTTGAAGGCGGAGGCCGGTTCATCGCTGACAAGGCTGGCACCACTATCGTCAGCCCCGCCATCTTGGGCTTCCCCGGGGAGGCAGCAGGTTCGTTTAACGCAGGCAAGGGAACCACCACCTCGACCACGAACCCCGACGGTAGCACCACCACCACAGAAGGCGACGGCACCACGACAACAAAATTGGATAATGAAACGACTGTGTCCAACCCTGCTGATGACACCACCGGCACAACCAGCAGCGAAAATGCCGACAACACTGTCACCAGTTCTGGTCCGGGATATTTCGGCGGAGGCTACTCTGGAGCGGGTGGAGGTGGGACACAGGCGAATAACGAGAACGAGGATAAGAAGGTAATAACAGGAAGGAAAAAAAAGAAAGAAAAGAAAAAAGATCCTCCTGCGAGTTCATGATCATCGGTTGCTAAAGCGCGAAGCGACGTAAAAGAATCATATTGAAAAGTGCACTTCAAGGCAAGGGCCTGAAACAAGCCGGGAGTGTAAACTTGTTTCTGTAAAAGGCGTCTAGCCTTGGTTCGCGCGCCCCTCCGGGGACGGCGGAGTGAGGCGAGCGTAGCGATGCCGAACGCAGCCGTCCCCGGA
>VFKE01000078.1 GCA_009885695.1 Verrucomicrobiota bacterium
CAAGGAGTGCGAATGGCGCTTCAATGGAGGCGACCACAAGGAACTTCTAAAACAGCTCAAATACTGGTATAAACACCCCAAACGCTAAGTCTTAGCTACTTCAGCCCCTTTTTTAAAATGCTCTGATAGCCATCGACTCCTGAGTAGCACGGTCGTCCTGATGCTAGGTGTTTCGGATGTCTCGCCTGGCAAGCCAGCCTCGGCGGGCGAGATCAACCCGAATGTTGTCCTTTTGCGCTACCGCGACTTATTCAGCAGATCATCCTTCGACGGCGGCGGCAGCAGAGGTGACGCCCGCATTTCTGTTGGAAAATCCCCAGGCGACAGAGCGGGCAATAATGGGTTGGGCCCGTCCTTCCATGAACCGCGCCATGCAGGCGTCACGCCACTATCACTCGTGATCCGGTGAAGGCCAATCACCTGCAACCGCACTCCTTCGATATAGAAAACAGTGCGATCTGCCAACCCCTCCACCACACTGCGTCCACGACGCAACAGCGGCCGGCCACGAAGAATCACCTCGCCGCCACCGATCAATGCCTCCTGCCCCAGCCCGCTAAGTTCCTCGCTAAATTCAATCTGCAAAAATACATGCCCTTTCGCCCGCACCTTCTTGGGTGTTCCGTCAGACTTGGTCGAGACCACGGTAATCTCGTCAGCCGCCACCTTGTAATATGGCGGCAATTCCAGACTCTGCGGGCTCAGTGCCTTCGCCTCACTGTAGTTCATGGATAGGAGAAACCCGATGTCGCCCCCCCCGGTGTCATTCGGTGTGGCATTGGAATCTTTAATATCCGCCTGATTTTCCTTCTTCCAGGACACGGAATGACAGCCGGTGAACAAGATGGACCCGACAGCCAGTAGCGCAAAGATTCCCATGAATCGCTGCGCGATGACCAATCGGATGATTCCCATGGTGGAACATAAGCATCTCATCCAGCCCTACCAGCGCGATTTTACACCTTGGCGGGATTCTTAATTTTAGACTTGGCCGCCGGGATGATTTGCGCGTAATCTTCCAGCCATGGAAACCCAGTGGTATCTTCTCAAGGTCAGTGAAAACGAGATCTTCGGACCCGCTCCCCTCAGCCAGCTTCGCATTTGGGCGGCAGAAGCGAAAATCTCCCCCATGGACCGCGTCTCCAACGACAACCGCAAATCATGGCAGCGCGCGCCCATGGTGACTGAACTCCAGATGGACTGGCTGGTGGAAATGCCAGACGGCTTTCTCTACGGCCCCACCAGCGTTGGCACCTTGCAGGAATTCCTCGCCACCGGAGAAATCGATGAGCGGACCACGGTCATCAACACTTTCGAAAACACGAAGACCCGGATCAATGAACTGGCATTCTTCATGGCCAGTCCCCAGCGCGTCCGCGGCACACAAGAGATCGCCCCTGCCGCCAACGGCACGGCCACCTCCAACGCTGACGACATGCTGCCATTGCAGGAGCGCTGCGCCTGGCTGGAAAAGCAGAACATGGATCTGCAACATGAAATCGGCCGCTGGCATGACGCGGCTCAGAGCCTCCGCCAGCAGTTCATTGAAGCCACAGGCACCGAGCCTGACTGAACCGGCAAGGATTTACTTTTCACGAAATGTATGGTTGCAAAAGCCGCTGCGCTGGATTAGTTCCGCGCCCTTTCAACACTCAGGCTCGGGTGGCGGAATTGGTATACGCGCAGGATTAAGGATCCTGTGCCGCAAGGCTTAGGGGTTCGAGTCCCCTCCCGAGCACCATAATTTAATTTTGTTCGAGAACCTTGCCGCGCCGAAAATCAGACGATTGCCATCATGGTCGTTAAACGCCGTGTGACTGAACATCACAGGAATCACACCGTCAGCACATCATCGCGCTGCGACTCCATATCGAACAGGATGTCCTGCTCCACACGGAGGTTCTTCACGATGTAATCCTGGCGCTCGGGCGTGTTTTTCCCCATGTAAAAAGTGAGCAGCTCCTTGATGTTTTTGTGCTCGGGCATCAAGACCGGCTCCAGCCGGATCTTCGGCCCGATGAAATGCTTGAACTCATCAGGACTGATTTCGCCGAGCCCCTTGAACCGGGTGATCTCCGGATTCTTCCCGCACTTTTCCATCGCCCGGCGCTTTTCTTCATCGCTGTAGCAATAGAAAGTCTCCTTCTTGTTGCGCACCCGGAACAGCGGGGTCTGCAAAACATGCAGATGACCGCGCCGGATGATCTCAGGGAAGAACTGCAGGAAGAAGGTAATCATCAAGAGCCGGATGTGCATGCCGTCCACATCCGCATCGGTGGCCAGGATAATCTTGTTATAGCGCAACTCTTCCAGGTCCTCCTCGATGTTCAGCGCGTGCTGCAGCAGGTTGAACTCCTCGTTTTCATAGCAGACCTTGCGGCTCAGACCGAAGCAGTTAAGCGGCTTGCCGCGCAGGGAAAATACCGCCTGCGTGGTGACATCACGGCTCTTGGTGATGCTGCCACTGGCGCTGTCCCCTTCGGTGATGAAGAGCGTGCTCTCCTCCCGCTGCTTGTCCTTGGTATCAAAATGAATCCGGCAGTCGCGCAGCTTCTTGTTGTGCAACTTGGCGCGGCGGGCGCTCTCGCGGGCGATCTTCTGTATGCCGCTGATCTCCTTGCGCTCCTTTTCGTTGGCATTGATTTTTTCCAGCAGGGCCTTCGCCACGTCCCCATGCTTGTGCAGGTGGTTGTCGAACTCCTTGGTGATGGTGTTGACGATGTGCGTCCGCAGGTTGCGCCCCTCCGGCTCCATCATCTGGCTGCCGAGCTTGGTTTTCGTCTGGGACTCGAAGACCGGCTCCTGCACCTTGACGCTGACGGCAGCCACGATGCTGCCACGAACGTCGGCGGGATCGAACTGCTTTTTGTAAAACTCACGCGCCTCCGCGACGATGCCCTCGCGAAATGCGGCCAGATGGGTGCCGCCCTGCGTGGTGTTCTGCCCGTTCACGAATGAGTAAATCTCCTCGCCGTAGCCGCTGGTGTGAGTGAACGCCACCTCCACATCCTTGCCTTCGAGATGGATGATCGGATAGACGGGTTCCTCCGTCAGCTTGGCCCGCAACAAATCCATCAACCCATCCTTGCTGCGAAAGACCTCGTCGTTGAACCGGAGCGTGAGCCCCGGATTGAGCCATGAATAATAACGCAGCATCTCGCGGATGAAGTCCGGCCGGTAGGCGAAGTCGGAATCGAAACACGTCGGATCCGGATGAAAAACCAGCCGCGTGCCTTCTTTGTCCGTGGACGGCTTTGGATTCTTCATGTCGGCCTTGACCACGCCCCGGCAGAACTCGATGGCGCGGGTCTTGCCCTCGCGGAACGCCTGAATCTCGAAAAAATCCGAGAGCGCATTCACCGCTTTGATGCCGACGCCGTTGAGTCCCACGCTGCGCTTGAAGACCTCCGAGTCGTATTTCGCGCCGGTATTGATCTGCGCGGCGCACTCCATGAGCTTGCCCAGCGGAATGCCGCGCCCGTAGTCACGCACGGTCACGGTGTTGTCATCTTCGATGGTGATCTCGATTTCCTTGCCATAACCCATGACATATTCGTCCACCGCATTATCGAGCACCTCCTTCAGCAAAACGTAGATGCCGTCCTCGGGCGCGGAGCCGTCGCCCAGCTTGCCGATATACATGCCGGGCCGCAGGCGAATATGTTCGCGCCAGTCGAGCGACTTGATGGAAGCTTCCGTGTAACCGTGTTCAGGTGCAGCCATTGTTTAAGGTATGTTAATCATTGATCTTGCGCAGAAAACCGGTTCCCGTCAAGATGTCAACGCTGGCGCGCATGGAACACTTGTTGCTTTGCAGCGCAAGCTGACAATGGTGCCTAATCACTGAACCATGCCAGCCAACTCCCTCACCCATTTATTACAGCGAAATCGCGAGTGGTCGGAAACGATCAAGGCGGAGGATCCGGAATTTTTCAGCCGCCTCGTCAATCAACAGGCGCCGGAATACCTCTGGATCGGCTGCTCCGACAGCCGCGTGCCGGCCAACGAGATCGTCAACCTGCTGCCCGGCGAGTTGTTCGTCCATCGCAACGTCGCCAACGTGGTCGTGCACACCGATCTCAACTGCCTCAGCGTCCTGCAATACGCCGTCGACGTGCTCAAGGTGAAGCACGTCATGATCGTCGGTCACTACGGCTGCGGGGGCGTGCGCGCCGCGATGCTGAATCAGAAGCTCGGCCTGATCAACAACTGGCTGCGGCATGTTCAAGACGTGCAGCAGAAATACGACACTCAGCTTGCCCGGCTTGTTGAGGATGAACTCCGGGCCGACCGCCTCTGCGAACTCAATGTCATCGAGCAAGTCGTGAACGTCTGCCAGACCACCGTGGTGGAAAGCGCCTGGGAACGCGGTCAGCAAATCAGCGTGCATGGCTGGATCTATCGTCTGAACGACGGCCGGGTGCGCGATCTGAATATGAGCGTGAGCACGACAGGTGATATCACCACGCGTCGCGATGAAGCCGCCTGCAAGTTATTTGTCCAGCCGTAGCTGAGATCCTGTCTGGCAGATGGCTCGAGTGACCAGAAAGCTAAAGGCTACCATTTTCAAGCCGGAGGCTTCCCAGCACCGTAGCTGGTGGTTGAGCGGAACGACACCACCGGTATCTTGACGCAAGAAATCCCCACCCCTGCGGGCATGCGCGTCAAGTTAAGCGAGTCCCTCCCATGTTTCGCTGAAGTTGCGACGCTTTTTTCGTTTGTCGTAGCAGCAGTATTTTGCTAGGGCCGTTTCAATGGCGC
>VFKE01000037.1 GCA_009885695.1 Verrucomicrobiota bacterium
CTACTGACTGGAGAGCCGGATGCGGGAAATCCGCCAGTCCGGTTCGGTGGGAGGGACGGCGCAACTCAATGCGCCGTCCCTACCTCAATCTGATGCTCAGCTTCTGGCACTCAATGGCGAGAGACCATAGCGGCTTTTTTATAGCGCCCCCACTTGCTGACTCCGTTCATGCGTAAGCACTCGTTTGGAGGCTGCCCGCCATATTTACTTTGCCACAACGCTCTGCCTCTATAAGATGAGCGTCCCATGATCATTCCGGAGGTTGAAAAACTGGTTAAAGCAGGCAAGATATCACAATCTGATGGAGAAAAATTATCCCGGCTGACGGTCGGGGTCTTCTGCCAGCATAAGAGTTGGGGGGCGGGCCGTGTGAAGGAATGGGATTTGCTGGCCGACCGGATGGCGATCGATTTTGAGGGCAAGCCCGGACACGCGATGAAGCTCAGTTTTGCCGCCGGCTCACTGGATGTGCTGCCGCCTGAGCATTTTCTTTCCCGCCGGGTGGGAGAGCTTTCCGCGCTGCAGAAAATGGCCAAGAGCGATCCCGCCGCGCTGGTGAGTCTGGCGCTGGAAAGTCATGGCAGCTCGCTCACGCTCGATCAGTTGGAGCAGCTTCTGACGCCGCAGGTGATTCCCGCAGCGTCCTACAAGAGCTGGTGGATTGCTGCGAAGAAGGCGTTGAAGAGCACCCGCCATATTGTGGTGCCCGTCAAGCGCACGGAGCCGCTGGTGCTGCGCGCCTCGGATCGCAGTCATGCTGATACGATGGTGGGCAATTTTCTGGCCGCCCGCGACTTGAAGTCGAAGATGTCCGCGTTGGCTTCCATCCGGAAGGATCTGGATTTATTTCAGGCTCCAGTGGTGGAGCTGGCTCCAGTGCTGGAGGATATCAGCAACACCGTGCGCAAGGCGTGGAAGCTTCATTTGAAAGGATCACTCCAGCTTTTGCTCGCCAGGGATGAGCTGCTTGAGTCTGTCAGTGAGGTGCAATTTCCCGCCGGGAACATGGCGCTTGTCGAGTTGCTGCGAGAAGCGCGGCCAATGCTGCCACCTGCGGTGAACAGCCTGCCCGCCGCGATGCTGACGCGTGTCTATCAGGCTTTTCCCGCTGCGTTCCCCGAGCGGGAGTGGGTGCAGGAAGCGCTGGCGCATATCACGAAGACCGGTGGCCGCGCGGTCGGCGAGCTGGCTTCACTTCTGGATGCCAACGATGAACTCGATGTCCTGGCAGACTTCCTGAAAAAGGCCGTGCGCAACCGCCGGCTCAGTACCGATCTTTTGATCTGGATGTGTCAGGAGCGCGCAGGCTTGGCGGAGAGCGTCTTCGATCTCGACCTGGGAAATTCCATCATTGACGCCCTGGTCGCGGATCATGTGGCGGGTGGACCGAAGAAGACGGGCCGACTGCACGATGCCATGTCGGATGACGCTGGTCTGGTGGGCGAGATGATTGTTGATGCCGATGAAGATGAATTGCGCAGGTTCGCCCGTCGCATTCTCAACACGCCGGTGCTGGATGAGTTGACGCGTCGCTCGCTGATGGGGCGCATCATCAAGGCCCGTCCGGAAATGGAGCAAATCATGGAGGAAGGCGCGGTCACGCAGGATGCCTCGCTCATCGTCTCCTGGGAGAGCCTGGAAAAACGCAAGCTTGATCTGGAAGATCTCGTTAAACATAAAATTCCTCAGAACAAGAAAGACATCCAGATTGCCCGCGAATACGGCGACTTGCGGGAGAACTTTGAATACAAGTCCGCCCGCCAGCAGCAGGCCGTGCTCCTGCGCATGCAGTCCAAATATGAGCGTGAACTCCGTCATGCTCGCGGCACGGACTTCACCGACGCCAAAACGGACACGGTCGGCATCGGCACCATCGTGGATCTGGAGGATGTGTCATCCGGTGCACGCGTGACTTACACGATTCTCGGCGCCTGGGATGGCGATCCAACGCAGCACATTCTTTCCTATTTGTCAGGTGTCGCCAAAGCGATCATTGGAAAAGCCGCTGGCACCGAGGCAGACTTGCCGACGGAAAATCTGAGCGTCACCCAGAAGGTGCGCATCACCGGCATTCGGGCTTTCAAACAGCCCGCGTAACTGTAGTGAAGTAGTCCGCGTGTCCTCACGCGGTCTTCAGGATGGAGTAATAGTTGCCTGATTGATTCAGGGCACGGTGACCGCGTGAGGACACACGGACTACTCGCCTTCATTTGCCTTTCCGGTCACCCGCGCTACGCTCCGCGCTCCCAAAATTGAAATGAGCGCCAAAGAAAAAGAAGCCCCCAATCCCTGGAAGGACTCGCTGCACCTGCCGGTCACGGATCTTCCCATGCGCGCCAGCCTGACGGAGCGCGAGCCGGAACGATTAAAGAAATGGGAAGCTTCGAAAATTTACCAGCGCATCCAGGAGAAGCGCAAAGATGCCAAGAGGTTTGTGCTTCATGACGGTCCGCCCTTTGCCAACGGCGATGTCCACATGGGCACGGCGCTGAACAAGATTCTCAAGGATCTGGTCGTGAAATCGAAAACGATGCTGGGCTTTCAAGCGCCGTTTGTGCCGGGCTGGGATTGTCATGGATTGCCCATTGAGTTTCGGGTGGTGAAGGAAAGCACCGGGCTCAGTCCCGTGGAAGTGCGCCGGAAGTCCGAGGAATACGCGCGCAAATACATCGACATTCAGCGCGCCAGCTTCAAGCGCCTCGGCGTTTTTGGCGACTGGGAGAAGCCCTATCTCACGCTCGATCCCGCGTATGAAGCGGACATCATCCGCACCTTTGCCAAGCTGGTTGAGCAGGGGCTGGTTTATCGCATGAAGCGCCCTGTGCTCTGGAGTTTCGGCGCGGGCACCGCACTCGCCGAGGCAGAGGTGGAATACAAGGACAAGGTTTCGCCTGCGGTTTATGTCAGCTTCAAACTAGCAGCACAGGCAACCCTGCCGGCCTTAGTCGATGCCTCGCTCGTCATCTGGACTACGACACCGTGGACACTTCCCGCGAACTTAGCCATCGCGTTGCATCCGGAGTTTGATTATGTCGTTGGTGAATACACCAATTCTGAAGGCGATTCCGATGTGTATGTCATCGCGAAACCCTTGATCGCCGAGTTTGAAAATAAGACCGGCTACAAGTTCGCCAATGAACTGGCCGTGCTCAAGGGGACCGAGTTCGCCGGCATGGAGGCGCAGCATCCTTTGCTGCCGCGCACCTCGAAAGTGATCAACACGCTTTTTGTCACTGCGGACACCGGCACCGGTGCGGTGCATGTGGCGCCCGGTCACGGCGCGGATGACTACCAGGCCGGACGCGAACATGGGCTCGATATTCTATCGCCCGTCGATGATCGCGGGCATTACACGGCGGAAGTTGGATTGCCCGAGTTCGTCGGCAAGCATGTCTTCCAGAGCAACAAGGGCATCATTGAACTTCTCAAAAGCAAAGGTGCGCTGCTCGCTCATCATGACATCACTCATCAGTACCCGCATTGCTGGCGCTCGAAAACACCGGTCATCTTTCGCGCAGTTGAGCAGTTTTTTATCAACGTGGATAAACTCCGTGCGCAGGCGCTCGCTGAAATCGACAAAGTCACCTGGCTGCCCGCGTGGGGTCGCAATCGCATCTTCGGCACCGTGGAATCACGACCCGACTGGTGCATCAGCCGTCAGCGCACCTGGGGCGTGCCGCTCCCGGTTTTTTATAAAGCCGATGGCAGTGTGATTCTCGAGGCCAGCATTGCGCGTCAGGTCGCCGACATTTTCGAGAAACTGGGCACCAATTCGTGGTTCGAAAAATCCGATGCCGAATGGGCCGCGTTGCTGGGATTGCCTGCGGACACCAAGCGTGGCGTGGATACGCTCGATGTTTGGATCGACTCCGGCTGCAGTCACGCGGCCGTGCTCGACCGCCATCCCGAACTTGGCGGGACACCCGCCGATCTTTATTTGGAGGCGACCGACCAGCATCGCGGCTGGTTCCAAAGCTCGCTCATGCTTAGCATCGCCGCGCGCGGTGCGGCACCTTACAAGTCCGTCATCACGCACGGTTTTGTTGTCGATACCAGCGGCAACAAAGTCAGCAAGAGCGATCAGGGCACGAACAAGAACGCCAAGCCCATGACGGCGGATCACTACTACAATAAGTATGGCGCGGATCTCGTGCGCTTGTGGGTCAGCAGTGTTGATTATCAGAATGAAGTACCGTTCAGTGAAGAGCTTTTTGAACAGGCGACGAAGAGCTACCGCAGCATCCGCAACACGTTGCGCGTGCTGCTCGGAAACCTGAACGGCTTTGATGCGAAACAAAACGCCGTGAGCGCAGACCAGTTCACCTTGCTCGATCGCTGGATTCTCGAAAAGCTCAACGTGCTTATCAAAGAATGCCGTGAGGCTTACAACACCTACGATTTCCGGAAAGTCTATGGTGCGCTCAACAATTTTTGCACCGTAGAACTGAGCCAGCTTTACATCGACATCACCAAGGATCGTCTCTACTGCGACAAGACCGACAGTGTGCGGCGCCGGGCTGCGCAGACGGCGATGCATCGCATCACGGAGTCGCTCTGCAAACTGCTGGCGCCGGTTCTGTCATTCACTGCGGACGAGACCTGGGAGTTCCTGGGAAATACGGACAGCGTGCATCTGGAAATTTTTCCTGAGCCTGATCCGGCCTTCGCGGGCGATGAAGCCGGGACAGCGGTGGAACAGCTTCTGCAAGTACGCGCAGTCATCCAGCAGGCCATTGAGAAGGCACGGCAGGAGAAACGCATCGGGTCAAATCTTGAGGCCAGCGTGGAAGTCACCCTGCCACCAGAGAAGTTCAATCACCCCTTTTTTGAGGATCGGGTCACGCTGGAAGAGTTCTTTATTCTATCCGTGCTCACCATCAAACGTGTGGCTGGCACCGAGCCGAGCGCGGTGGTGCTGGAGTCGCCGCATCAGAAGTGCGCGCGTTGCTGGAAGCATCTGCCAAGTGTCAGCCAGCAGAAACACGCTGATCTGTGTGACCGGTGTGAGGAAGCGGTTTCGTAGCAGCCGACGTGAGGAGGTTCGCTTCGCGGCTTCGCAACTAGCTTTTCTCCGCAGACAACATCCATACAGTGCCTCGTTACCCCGGCAACTACCACAATTCAGTTATGATACGCTTATTATTATTCCTCAGCCTTCCGCTTTATGTGATCGACCAGCTCACCAAGCAATGGATTGTCAGAACCTTTGAACTCAACGGAGAGGGGAGGGTGGTGGTGCCGGATTTTTTCACGTTGCACCATGTCGCCAACACCGGCATCGCCTTCGGCCAGTTCAATGGCGGAAAGTATTCCAATTACATTTTCGGCGCGGTGGCCATGGCCGCGCTGGGTTTGATTACCTGGCTGTATCGCAAGGGCACGTTCCCCGGGCGAATCAGCCGCGTGGCAATCGCTCTGTTAGTCGCCGGCGTCTGCGGAAATTTCACCGACCGGCTTCTGCATGGTTATGTGGTGGATTTTCTCCAATTTGATCTCCACGTGCCGCTGGCGAACCCGTGGCCTTCGTTCAACGTGGCCGACTCCTGCGTGGTCTGCGCGGCATTTTTGCTGGCGATCGCTTCGTTTGCGGAGGTGCCGCAGAAGGAAGTTCAATCCGACCGTCCTTGAGCCCGCTAAAGCGGCGTACCGCTAAGAGCTTTCCGCCGCAGTCCAAAACAGTGGCTTGCTCAACGGGCAGTCCAAATACGATTTGTCCCGTCTGCACTCCTGCATTACAAGTTCAATCATGGTCGCCCAGGCACCCGCCACATCCACTCCGCTGGGGCTGCCGGCCAATTTGTTCTGGGATGTGAACCCGGCGATGCTGGATGCGGAGAAACACGCGGGCCAGATCATCGGGCGCGTGGTGGAGCTGGGACGACTGCAAGACTGGCACACCGTGCGCCATCACTATGGTGACAAGCGCATGAGCGAAGTGGTCACGCAACTGCGCTGCCTCAGCCCGCAAGCGGTGAGCTTGTGCTGTGTGGCCTTTGAACTCAAACCGGAGGATTTCCGATGCTGCACCGCGAGACCGTTTCCACCAGCACCCTGGATTTACTGACCGCGCTGTCAGCGCATCCGGTGCTGGCCGATTTTTCGCTGGCGGGTGGCACTTCTCTGGCGTTGCGTTTTGGACACCGGATTTCCGAGGATCTGGATTTCTTCACGGGCGTGCCGTTTGACAATGGCGCTCTGGTGAGCGCGCTAAAGCGGGATTTTCCCGTGGATGACCGGCGCCGCGGACCCACGGGTGTGGCTGCGATGGTCGCCGGGGTGAAAGTGGACTTTGTGAAATATCCCTATTCGCTGATTCACCCGCCGGAAACGCTGGAAGGCATCCGGCTGCTGAGTCTGCACGATGTGGCGGCGATGAAACTCTCTGCTGTGACGAATCGCGGTGCCAGAAAGGACTTCTACGATCTTCACATGCTCATTGAGAAATTGGGGCTGCCGCATCTCATTTCCTGCTATCAGGCCAAGTTTCCCAGCACTGAGCCGCTCATGCTTTTGCGCAGCCTGAGTTATTTTGCTGATGCGGAAATGGATGATGAACCGCAGAGCCTCATCGGTCTGAGCTGGGAAGAAGTGAAGCAAGGTGTGACTGCGGCTGTGAAGACTCTGTTGTAAGGGCAAATATGGGGCAGTCATCAGTGCAGTGAGCCGTGAGCTGTGGAATATTCAGCGCGGTTACGCGATTTTTCAGCCAGCAAATTTTACCGGCAGATTCACCGCAGTCTCCAGCGCCTGGAGGTAGTTATCGCGGGGGATTTCGTAGCCGCCGAACATGGCGAGGTGAGGGGTGGTCCACTGGGTGTCGTGCAGGACGAAGCCTCGGAACTTGAGGTGTTTCATGAGCCAGACCAGGGCGGCCTTGGAGGCGGACGGTTCGTTGCTGAACATGGATTCTCCGAAGAATGCGCCGCCGATGGAGACGCCGTAGAGGCCGCCGAGCAGTTGGTTGTCACGCCAGGTTTCGACGGAGTGGGCATATCCCATTTGATGAAGACGTTCGTAACTGGCGATGATTTCCTGGGTGATCCAGGTCTGCTGTCTCCCGCTGCAAGCCTGCACGATGTCGTTGAATTTGGTGTTGATGCGGATTTCGAAGCCTGAGCGGAGCAACACGGCGCGCGTGCTGCGCGGCACATGATAGTCCGCAATGGGCAGGATGCCGCGCGGGTCGGGGGAGAACCACGATAGCCGGCTGTTCTCCATGCCCATGGGGAACATGCCGTTGCAATAGGCGCTGATGAGGACGCGGGGTTCGATGGCGGACATTTAGAAGTCGCGGAGAGGGGGAGATGGGGAGGATGGAATACTGGAAGGATGATGCAACAGGACGAATGCGAGTTCAGCGGATTGCTGAATTCCATTGCTCCGCTCTGGACGATCCAAAAACTTCTTTGCACCTGGCGGCATTGCCTTACAATCATTGGCACAATCAGCGACTTCATCATGCGCAAAGCCATCTATCCCGGCAGTTTTGATCCGATCACAAACGGTCATCTCGACTTGCTGGAGCGCGCCTCCCGGTTGTTCGACGAGCTGGTGGTGGCCATCGCACGCGACAATCAGAAGGACAGCCTGTTCACGGTGGAGGAACGGGCGGCGATGATCGGGGATTCGGTGCGGGCCCTGGGCTTGCACAAGGTGCGGGTGGTTCCGTTCAGCGGATTGCTGGTCGATTTCGCCAGGAGCGAGGGGGCGATCACGGTGTTGCGCGGGCTGCGGGCGGTATCAGACTTCGAGTTGGAGTTTCAGATGGCGCTGATGAACCGGAAGCTCGATCCCGGCCTGGAGACTTTGTTCCTCATGCCGCGCGAGGAGCTGACCTACATCAGTTCGCGCATTGTGAAAGAGATCGCGCGTCTTGATGGCGAGGTGGAATTGTTTGTTCCGGCGAACGTGGCGACGGCGCTGCGGTCGAAGATCAAGGAACTGAAATTGATCGGTGGAAAAACGCGAAAGGATGGAGCGCCATGAGCTTGAGGATTGATCCCAAAGGCCTTCCTGAAGAAGGCTTGCATATCGAGGGCCGGCTGGCTCCGGCAGTCTTCGGTCTTCAGCCGGAGGACGAGGTGCGCGCGGTATCGCATCTGGAGTATGATTTGAATGTCACGAGCGACGAGGATGGACTGATCGTGCAGGGGCGGATCGCGGCGACATTTGACCTGGCCTGCGGGCGTTGTGCGGAGCGGTTTCAGCTCCGGATGGATCTGCCCGGGTATGGGCTGGACGTGCCCTTTGAAAATGCGGGTGCGATTGACTTGACAAGCTGGTTGCGTGAAGACATGCTTCTTGCCCTTCCGACCTTTCCTCGCTGCGAAATGGGCAACGTGACGCCGCGAGAATGTCCCGCCGAAGGCAGGTTCGCTCCCGCGACGGAAAACGTCCGGGACGCCCCGCAAGAGGAGGACGGAGAAGTTTGGAAGGCCCTAGACCAACTCGACAACCTTAAAAGCAACTGAATCATGGCCGTCCCGAAGCGCAGACAATCCATTAGCCGCCAGAAGCGCCGTCGTGGCGCCAATCGCTGGAAGGCTCCTCAACTCGCCACCTGTGGTTCCTGCGGTGCAGCGAAGCCCGGTCATGTCGCCTGCCCGTCTTGTGGCTACTACGGCGACCGTCAGGTTCTGGACATCGAAGCCAAGGGCTGAGGCAGTTACCATCCCTGAATCAGGCTGAGGTGCCAGCGTCCACATTGGATTAATGCGCCTAAATCTTTCTACGAAAAGCCAAGCCATGCCCAAAGCGAACCTTTCAAAAGACGAAGTCAAGGCGATGCTCCTGCTCGCTTGCGAGCGCATCATCGCTGCGGAACCCCAACTGTCCGAAGCCGACCGCAATCTCGGCGATGGCGACCACGGTCTCGGTATGCAGCGCGGCATGACAGCGGCGACTGAGAAGCTGAACGCTGGAGATGTGGAGAGCATCGAAAAAGCATTTTCCAGTGTCGGCTTGGCCATGATGAGCAGCATGGGCGGGGCCAGCGGCGCGATCTTCGGCACGTTTTTCCGCAATGGCGGCAAGGCTCTCGCCGGGAAAGAAATTTTCGATGCCGCCGGGCTGGCCGCGTTTCTGCGTGCGGGAGTCGATGGTGTGAAACAGCGCGGTGGTGCTTCGGTGGGAGATAAAACAGTTGTCGATGCCATGGAGCCGGCGGCGGACAAGGCCGCTGAAATGACGGGCGCAGATTTGTCCGCAGCCATTAACGCCGTGAGCAGCGCCGCCGAAGCGGGCCTGGAGGCGAGCAAGAGCATGGTGGCAAAGTTTGGCCGCGCGAAGACGCTGGGCGAAGCCGCCATCGGGTTTCCTGACGCCGGTGCGCTTTCCGTTACCGTCATCATCGGGGCGATGAATGATTACATTACCGCTTGATTTCTGTTCAAGGGAATCACATCAACATTACAACTGTTCAACACTTAAACTCCCCAAACCATGGCCGACATCCAAACCAGCGCATCTGACAAGAAGGAAAAAGAATACTTCACCCACCTCCCGCAGGAAGCCCCGGGCTTTTTTCTCAAGGGCAGCCATCAGTATGATTGGGGCCTAAAGAACCGCCTGAGCCGCGTTTTCAATCCGAAGGACGGACGCACGGTGATGCTGGCCTTCGATCACGGCTACTTCCAGGGACCCACGACGGGTCTCGAACGCGTGGACCAGACCATCCTGCCGCTCGAACCTTATGCGGATTGCCTCATGCTCACGCGCGGCATCCAGCGTTCTGTCATTCCCGCCAGTACGACCAAGGCCATCGCCCTGCGCGCCAGCGGCGGCACTTCGATGATCAGCCCCATGGAGGAATGGGAAGGCGAACTCGACGGGAAGAAGCTCAAGCTTTCGCGCCCCGGATTCGAGCCGCTCTCGAATGAAAGCACGGCGCTCACCATCGAAGAAGCCATTCGTCTGAATGCGAGCATTCTCGCAGTGCAGGTGTTCGTGGGCAGTGCGTACGAGCGCCAGTCGCTCAAGAACATGACTGACCTCGTTGACGCCGCCAGTCGCTATGGCATCGGCGTGATGGGAGTCGTCGCCGTGGGCCGCGCCATGGCGCGCAACGCGCAGTATTTCCGCCTTGCTACCCGCATCATGGCCGAACTCGGTGCGAACGTGGTAAAGTGCTACTATCTGGAAGAAGGTTTCGACACCATCACCAGTTGCTGTCCCGTGCCGATCGTCATCGCCGGTGGCAAGAAGCTTCCGGAACTCGACGCGCTGAAGATGTGCTTCAACGCCATTAACGAAGGTGCGAACGGCGTGGACATGGGTCGCAATATCTTCCAGAGCGATGCCCCGGTGGCCATGATGCGCGCTGTTCAGGGTGTCGTGCACGGAGGCCTGAACCCCAAGAAGGCGTTCGAGATGTATAATGATCTCAAGAGCGACAAAAAGAAGGCGAAGAAGTAAGGCAAAAGTGAAAGCCAGATTGTGTTAACAGCAGCCTGCCGCTTTATCTGCGGGAGTCGGCGGCGGACAGGCAAAACACATTTTTTGCGTGCATTTTGGTTGAGCTTCTCTATTCTCGCGCTCCCATCCAATTCTTTCCATATTATGGCACACACCTCTCCCAAACTTCACAACGCAATGTGGCCCGGTCTTGTCGGCAAAGGCGGCGCGGGCGCGGAACCCACGATCAGCCTCGATAGGATGCTTGAACTCACCGTGAAGGCGAGCGTCGGCGGGCAAAAATTCGACGGAGTGGATTTGTTCCTCTTTCATCCGCACACCAATCCCGATGCCTCGGCTGATGACATCAAGCGCATGGCCGACAAGATCATGGCCAAGGGGCTCGCCATTGGCTCGCTCGTGGCCCCGGTCTGGCCAGGAACCGTGGGGGACAGTTCGATGGGCGGCCCGGAACAGCGGGCGAAGTTCATTCTCGCAGTAAAAAAAGCCTGCCGAATTGCCAGCATCCTGAACCGGCACGGCGCGCGGAAGTATGGTGCCATCCGCATTGACGCCGCAGACAGTCCCGCGCATTGGGCCAAGGGTTCGGCGGGCAACACGAAGAAAATCGCATCCACTTTCCGCGAAGCTGGCATGGTCGCCATCGCGCATGGCGAGCGGCTGGCCGCCGAGGGCGAGGTTTGCTGGGCTGCCATGCACTCGTGGAAGCACATGGTCGCCTTGCTGGAACAGGTGGACATGCCGGGCACGGTCGGCTTCCAGGCGGACATGGCGCATACCTACCTTTATCTGCTCGGCGTGAACGAACCCAAGCACGCGCTGCTCAAGAAGACTTACACGGCCAAACAGTTCGATGCCGCTTATACGAAGATGACAGATGCCTTGCGCCCGTGGACGATTGATTTTCATGTGGCACAAAATGACGGAACCGTTCACGGCAGCGGCTCTCACGACAAGACCGGGCGTCACTGCCTGGCCGATGATCCCAAGGGCAAGCTCGACATTACCAAGTGCGCTGGCTACTGGCTGAAAGACGCCGCCGCACGCGGCATCAAACACATCTGCTGGGATGGGTGCATGTTCCCGAACGCGGTGCTCGAGAAACAGGACACCTGGAACAAGATTCTCGCCGCGATGATCAAGGTGCGCGACGCGCACGGCTGGTCCTGATCGGTGGTGGCAGGTATTTGATCGGCAAACTCCGCCATGATCTCATGGCGGAGTTTTTATATCGCGACATCGCCTCCTGGGTTGCTTTTGAATGATGAGCACCTAGCATGATTGCATTATTCTCATGACAAAACTCACGACAGAACAGGATCAAGCAGTCAGACAATGGGTCGCAGGCGGGGCCAGCCTGAACGAAGTTCAGGACCGGCTGAAGCGCGAACACGAGGTGACATTGACTTATCTCGATGCCCGGCTGCTGCTGGCTGAATTGGGATTGAAACTGCTGGAAAAGCCGAAGGAAGCTCCGCCGAAAGAAAAAGAAGCTGCCGCTCCGGAACCTCAGATGCCAGGCGATGAATTTACCGGTGCAGCTGTCGAGGCGGAAACTCTGCCGCCGGTGAAATCGCCGGGTGGTGGCAAGGCGACCGTGGTTCTTGATGCAATTGCGATCCCCGGAATGCTGGCGAGCGGCAAGGTGACGTTCAGCGATGGGAAGATCGCCTCGTGGTATTTGGATGAGATGGGGCGGCTGGGGATGAATGCGCCGTCTCCCGGCTACAAGCCGCCGCCGGCGGACATCCCGGTGTTCCAGCGAGAACTGGATCTGGCGCTGAAGCGCGCCGGGGTATAAGAACGACGAAAAAGAGTGTCGTGATTCCATTCGGAACGACGACACTCCTGTCGTCGGCGTGATACATCGCGCTTGATTCTTGCGCGGCCCGTGGTTGCTCTATGCCGTGCGCATCCTTCTGGCATTCGACAAGTTCAAAGGCTCGCTGACCGCGAAGGCCGCGTCGGATGCTGTGGCGTGCGGCTTGCGGCGACAAGGATTCGACGGTGAAATTGAAATCTGTCCCATCGCCGATGGTGGAGAAGGTTTTACCGAGGCGATCATCACTGCACTGGGCGGGGAGTGGATGGAAGCGCCGGTGCATGACGCCCATGGACGCGAAATCATTGCTCGCTATGGTTTGATTCAGAGGGAAGGCGGGACTGATGCTGTGATGGAAATGAGCGCCGCATCGGGTCTGGCTCTGGTCAGTGACAGGCCGCTGAATCCATCCAGCGCGAGCACTTACGGCACGGGCGAGATGATGCGACACGCGCAGCAGCAAGGCGTGCGACGCATCATCATCGGCATCGGTGGCAGTGCCACCAACGACGGCGGGATCGGCATGGCTGTGGCGCTTGGCTTTCGGTTTCTGGATGCATCAGGAAACGCGGTGCATGACTTGCCGGCGGATTGGGAACGGGTGACGAGAATCGAGCGAGCGCCGGCGTGGAGCGGTGAAATCATCGTGGCCTCGGATGTGACCAATCCTTTACTGGGCGAACAAGGAGCCACGCGTGTTTATGGTCCGCAAAAAGGAGTGATCGACATCGCGTTTTTCGAAGCGCGTTTACAAAGCCTCGCGGAGATGGTGCAGCGGGATCTGGCCTGCGATCATCGCGATAAACCGGGTGCTGGTGCGGCGGGCGGACTGGGTTTTGGCCTGATGAGTTTCTGTGGCGCGCAGTTGGGCAGCGGTTTTGAGTTGGTCGCGGACATCACCGGCCTGCGTGGTCGGATCGCGCAGGCGGATATTGTGATCACGGGGGAGGGAAGGCTCGATGCGCAGTCCTTGAATGGCAAAGGCCCCGTCGGGGTGGCGGGTATGGCGCGTGCAGCGGATAAGCCGGTGGTGGGAATCGGCGGGCTGGTGGATGCGAGCGATGAACTGCTGGAAAAATTTGATGCGATCTGGCAGGTCAAACCGGAAGCTTTGTCCTTGGCTGAGGCCATCTCTCGGGCGGCGGAATTGCTGGAGGATTGCGTGGTGCGTAACGCGGGATTTATTCAGGTCAAGCTTTAGCTTGTCAGGGGCGAATGGTTGAACTTACATCCCCGCCACATGATTATAAAAGTGGTTTTATTGTTCTCGGGGCAGGGCTCGCAAAAGGTGGGTATGGGCAGTGACCTTATTGATGCATTTCCAAAGGCAAAAGCGCTGTTTGATCAGGCTGATCAAGTTCTTGGCTTCAAGCTGAGCGAGATCATGCGCCACGGCCCGATGGAGGAACTGACGCGTACCTCGCGCTGCCAGCCTGCGCTTTATGTGCATGGGCTTGCGGTTCTGGAAGTGTTGCGCGAGCGGATGCCGGGGCTCGATGTCGCGGCTTGTGCGGGGTTGTCGCTTGGCGAGTTCACGGCTCATGCGGCGGTGGGGACGTATGATTTTGCGACGGGACTGAAGCTGGTATTCCAACGCGGCACTTTCATGGAAGACGCGTGCGCGGAAACGAAGGGCACGATGGCGGCGATGATTGGCGGTGAGGAGAGCGCGGTGCGCGAACTCGCTGCGGCCTGTGATGTGGACGTGGCCAACTTCAACTGCCCTGGGCAGATCGTTGTTTCTGGCAGCATTGCGGGCATCGACGCGGCTGTTACGGGCGCGAAAGAGAAAGGGATCAAGCGGGCGATCAAGCTGCCGGTGGCCGGGGCTTATCATTCGCGATTGATGCAATCGGCGCAGGAAAAGCTGTCCGTGGTGCTGGCGGCGACACCACTGAATCCACCGCGAGTGTCGGTGGTGTGTAATTATGAAGCGCAAGCGGTGGGCAGTGTCGATGATATCCGCCGCACGCTGGAAATGCAGGTCACTGGTTCCGTGCGATGGGAGGCGTCGATGCGGCATCTGCTGGCGCAAGGTCATGATTGTTTTATCGAACTCGGGCCTGACTCCGCGTTGAAGAATTTCATGGCGCGCATCGACAAGAATGCGAAGGCGTTCTCTATTGGTGATGTGGCCTCGCTAGAGGCTGCGGTTTTAGAGTTGGCGGTGAATGATTGAGCTGCGCAACGCGGTGAAGTCGTGGAGCGATGAGTTGAACGAGTGGCACAGGCTTTCAGAGCCTGTGTGTCGCCCGGGCATTCTGCCGGGGCTGGTTCCATAATGGCCCGACCAGAATGGTCGGGATACACACAGGTTGCAAACCTGTGCCACTTACGAGAAGACCACCGTCTTGTTGTTGAAGACGAGAACCTTATTCATCACATGTCACCAGAGCGCTTTGGCGAGAACGGTTTTCTCCAGATCGCGTCCGAGACGGACGAGATCGACCACGCTGTCCTCATGGGATACGCGCATGACGTCCTGATTGATAATGGGTCCCTGATCGAGCGCGGTGGTGACGTAGTGTGAAGTGGCTCCAATGATCTTCACGCCCCGTTCGTAAGCCTGGTGATACGGTTTGGCACCGACGAACGCGGGAAGAAATGAGTGATGGATGTTGAGGAATTGATTGGGATACTGCGCGATGAAGCCCTCTCCGATGATCTGCATATAACGGGCGAGGACGAGCGTTTCCACGCGGTGCTTTTTCAAGAGGGCGAGCTGGGCGGCTTCCTGTGAGGCTTCGTTGTCCGGCGTGATGGGGAAGTGGTGAAACTCGATTCCGAAACGTTCGGCAGCGGGTCGAAGCATATCGTGATTGCCGATGATCAGCGGGATGTCCACGGGCAGCTCACCGGTTTCATGAAGCGACAGAATATCGTATAGACAGTGGCTTTCATTGGAGACGAAAATGGCGAGGCGCTTGCGTTCGCTGGAGAATTGAAGCCGCCACCACATCTTCTTGCTGAGAGCGAGGGGCTGGATACGCGACGAGATTTCGTCCCGGGGAATGGCGAAGTTATCCAGCGACCATTCCACCCGCATGAAAAACACATCGTGCTGGTGATCGATGTGCTGTTCGAGATTGAGGATGTTCCCGCCGTGTTCCAGGATGAAGCCGGTGACGGTATGGACGAGGCCGGTCTGGTCGGGACAGTGGATCAGCAGAGTGGCGGTGTCGGTTGGCATCGGGGATTTTCAGGGGGTTCCTTGCTTCTTTCAATTGGAGAAAGTGCCTGGGACAGTCTTGAATTCGCGGCTGGCAGCAGATTTTTGCATTTAATCGCGAAAATAGGCGGACCCCATCGGAGGGGTGCAAGATTGGGTAAAAGCAAATTCTGCGTGAATTATGACAATTTCCTAATAATGTGGGGTCTGATACGTTGATCTAAGCGTGGGTTCCGAGTCCATTTATCCTGCATACTCATCTGCCAAGAATCATGAATGCAAAGAAACACCTGTTTTTTGCGCTGTTTGTGATGTGCGCGACCGCTGCCTTCGCTGACGTGACCCGTGTGTTCCATGACAGCCAAGGCCGCCCCTTGGAAGCCACCTTCATCAAAATTGAAGGAGACATGGTTTACCTGCAGGTGGTCGCGACCGGCCAGACGGTGCCTGTGCCGATTGCCCGGCTTTCGGTCGAAGATCAAACGTTGGTGAAGACTCTTGTCCCGGCAACCAATGCCAATGCCCTGACCTCGTTGGCGACCAATGCCTCTGCGGCTGAAGCGGCCGCCAAGATCGACCAGCTCGTCGCAGCGGGTCTTGCCCAACATGGCGTGAAGGCCAATCCGCTCATGAGCGACGAGCAGTTTGTGCGCCGCGTGTTCCTGGATATTGCGGGTCGCATTCCAAACTACGATGAAACCACTGCTTTTCTCAAAAAGGCCGGCTCCGATAGAACTGCCCGGGCTCAACTGATCGACGAGCTTCTGGCGTCCGAGGGTTACGTCAGCAACATGTATAACTACTTCGCAGAAATGCTACGTGTGAAGGACCGGGTGGATGGCGGTGGTGGAAACTTGGTGCGCGGCCTTCCCTACATTCAGTGGATTAAAGACCAGATGAGCAAGAACACCCCTTGGGATAGGATGGTTTACGCGATGCTCAGCGCGGACGGGAAAATTTGGAACAATGGGGCCACGGGCTATCTCTTGAGGGATGCGGGAATGCCTTTGGACAATCTCGCCAACACCCTGTCCGTCTTTCTGGGCACCGATGTGGCCTGCGCCCAGTGCCATGACCATCCCTTTGCCAACTGGACCCAGCGCCAGTTTTATGAAATGGCCGCCTTCTTCGGTTCCACCACAACGAGGCTCAATGGTCGTGACTACGACCGGCGGAAACTCACGGCTGAAGTGAACTCTCTCATGGAATCAAGCGGCATCAACCTCACGGAGAACCGCAACCTTACGCAGCAGGTTAACAATCTAATTGGAGCCAACTCCTATGCAGTCCGGGATCTCCCGGAAAACCGGACGAAGCTTCCTCCCGACTATCGCTACAAAGATGGAAAAGCCGGGGATCCAATTTTGCCCAAACTCATTCACTGGGTGCCCCCCGACAAGCAGCTCAAAGACGTGCTGCGAGATGATGAGCATAATCCTGCCTACAAGCTGGCCGCGGAGGTCGAGAAAAAATCTGCAGCGGTCAAGAAGACCTCGAAGATCAATCCCAGCCCCACCACGAAGCAGTCGAAGGCCGCAGGTGAAATGAATGAAAATCTTCGCAGCATCTTTGCCGCCTGGACGACGCACCCTTCCAATCCGCGCTTCGCCATGACCATCGCCAACCGCATGTGGGCCCGGGCCATGGGATTGTCGCTGACCGCCAACAAGAGTGTGGTCGACAATCCGGATGATGCCTACAACCCGCCGCTCATCAAGCACCTCGCCAAAGAGATGGTGCGTGTGAAATTCAACCTCAAAGAATTCCTCCGCATCGTATATAACACTCAGACCTACCAGCGTGAGTCGACCACGGACGCATTGGCGATGGGTGAACCTTATTACTTTCAGGGCCCTGTGCTGCGTCGCATGACTGCCGAGCAGGCCTGGGATTCCTACATGACCCTTGTTCTGGGTAATCAGATCGACAAGATCAAAAGCAACGAGGTGGACCTCTACGGACGATCCGTGGACATCGACTTGAGCAATCCCAAGCTCGACGCCAAAACCGTTTTGTTGAAAGTGGATGCCGTACAGAAAATCGGAGCCAAGCAGCGTGCCAAATTCGGTGGCGGACTCTCGATGGCCGGGCAGGAGCCAGGCGAAACAGACTCGATGAAAATTGCCACCTTCGACGGCATGAAACTCATGCGTGCTTCCGAACTGGAGCAACCCGCTCCCGCCGGACACTTCCTCCGGGAATTTGGCCAGTCTGAGCGCATTCTCATCGACGGTGGAGTGAAGTCAGGCAGCGTTCCTCAAGTGCTGATGATGATGAACGGCCGTGCCCAGCAAATGCTCACCAACCATGACTCGCTGATCAACCGTGAAATCGCCAGACAGGCGACCCCGGAAAAGAAGGTTGAAGTCATCTTCCTCAGCATCTTGAACCGCCTGCCGACCGCTCGCGAGCAGGACATCGCCAAAAAAACCATCAGCGATCAGGGTGAGAGCGATGGACTCGTTGCCATCATCTGGGCGCTCATCAACACCCGCGAGTTCTGCTTCGTCCAATAAATCAAGCGCACCCTGCCCAGGTAAAACAAAACTTAACCGGAAAAAATCATGAGCAATCCATTCCTCAAACTTGATCCGGCATCCCGCCGTGAATTCATGCTGGGCACCGCCAGAACTGCGTTAGGCGTGAGCGTACTGTCACATTTCGACCGTGCTTTCGGCGCATCAGCCCCCGTGCCTTCCGGCGTGGGTGGCAAAGCCAAATCCGTCATCTACCTCTACATGGCGGGTGGCATGACCCACATCGACACCTGGGATCCAAAAACCGGTGACACCAAGGGAGCCAAGGATGCCATCAAGGCCAAGGGAGGCTTTGAACTTGGCGGTTACATGACGGAGATGGCGAAGGTGGGTGACAAGTTTTCCATCGTGCGCTCGATGAGTTCCAAGACGGGTGTCCATGAGGCGGGCACTTATGTGATGCATACCGGTTACGATCCTCGTGGCACCATTGTTCATCCGACTCTCGGATCCTGGGCGCAACACTTTCTGGGGCGCTCCCACAAGACTCTGCCCTCCAGTGTGGTCATCGGCGCCGGCGAAGCCAATGCGGGATTCTTTCCTCCGGCACTCGCCCCGGTCCCGATCAGCAGTCCTGATGCCGGCCTCCAGAATGCACACTCGACTGTCGATGAGGACACTTTCAAAAAGCGCATCTCCCTGATGAACGAATTCGATTCGGCCTTCCGTGAGAAGTTCAAGAGTGGTGACGTCAAGGCTTACACCGAGTTCTATGACGAAACGATGAATCTTCTTACCAGCAGCGATCTTCAGGCGTTCAGCCTGTCTGGCGTGGACAGTGCCACGAAGGATCTCTACGGCACCGGTGGTTTTTCCAGAGGCTGCATGCTGGCCTCCCGACTTGTCCAGAGCGGGGTGCGCTTCGTCGAAGTCCGGCTCGGGGGCTGGGACATGCATGCTGGTGTTGACCAAGCCATGGGACGCACCGGTGCGGAGATGGACAAGGGCTTTGCCGCTCTCATCACCGATCTGAAGAACAAAGGTCTCCTGGACTCGACCCTCATTGTCATGGGCTCAGAGTTTGGCCGGACTCCGCGCATCAACGAGAACGGCGGTCGCGATCACTATCCGAAGGCCTATTCCACCGTCTTTGCAGGCGGCGGCATCAAGGGTGGCTACGTCCACGGCTCCACCGACAAGGACGGCAAGGAAGTCACCGACAAGCAAGTCACCGTGCAGGACTTCATCGCCACCGTCGGTGCGGCCATGGGTCTTCCGATCGCTCAAGCGGTCATGTCCCCATCGGGTCGTCCCTTCACGGTCGGTGACAAGGGCAAGGCGATCACGGAGCTCTTTGCGTAATCATGAGCCGGGAGCGCCGCCACCCTTGGCGGCATTGGAATACTCGCCGGCAGGGGTGCCAGCGCTCCCAGCAAATCTGTGCCACTCTATGGCGCTTTCAAATGAACAATATTTGCTCGCCATTCCTAAACTTTTAGACGAAGAACTTTTATTCATGCCCGCCCATCCCAAAGCTCTCATCCTAAAATTTCCTGGAACCAACTGCGATGCCGAAACGGCGCGTGCTTTGCAGGCTGTTGGTTTCGAGACGCAGGTGCTGCCCAGTGCGTTGCTGGAAGCTCACGCGCTGGATGACGTGCAGCTCATTGTTTTCGCGGGAGGTTTTAGCTATGGGGACTATGTGATGTCGGGGCGTTTTGCGAAGCTGACCACGCTTTCCAGGCTGGGGGACGGCCTGAAAAAATTCGTCAGCCGTGGCGGCTACGCACTGGGCATTTGCAACGGATTTCAAATCCTGACACAGCTCGGGCTTCTTCCCGAAGGCAGCTTGATTCACAACACATCGGGCCGGTTTATCTGCCGCTGGGTGAAGCTGACAAAGAACGGCAGCAGCCCGTATCTCGATGAACTGCCTGATGACTTCGAGTTGCCCATTGCGCACGCGGAAGGCCGCTTCGTCACCGCAGGCAACGAAGCGGCGGAATATGTGGGCAACGGCCGGGCGGCGCTGCTCTACGGGGAGGATGTCAATGGCAGCACGCACGGCATCGCGGCCATGCAGGATGAAACCGGGCGCGTGTTTGGCCTGATGCCGCATCCCGAGCGCTTCATCCAAAAGCAGCAGCACTACGATCCCGATTGGAGCGGTGATCCGAAGCGGGGCTGGGGCTATTACATGTTCAAGTCTCTTCGCGGGGCGATGGGCTGAGGACTGTCCGGCAATTTGCTCATATGATCAGTGATTGTTGCGTGACTTTTCCAAGCCGGAGGCTTCCCAGCACCCTAACCGGTGGTTGAGCGCAGCGACACCACCGGTAGCATCACGAGAGAAACTCCCACCCCTGCGGGCATGCGCGTCAAGTTAAGGCCTTTTCCCTCTTAGCATGGGCTTTTGTGGCTTGATGCGACGAAGAACAAACGTGTCTCGGTCCTCGATGAGCCA
>VFKE01000126.1 GCA_009885695.1 Verrucomicrobiota bacterium
CGAGTGCAGCGCATCGCTCCGGAATCAGATCACTGACCGCGTAGATCTCGACATTCGGATGATCTTGAAACGAGAAGGCTGCTGAAAACTTGCAGAAGCCATAGCCGACGAGGCCTACGCGGATTTTCCGGTCCGAGATGGACACCCATCCTTTGGAAGCCTCTGCATTTTTTTTCACCATATTTTCAAATCCCGGGATGACTTTTTCTTCCGCGATCGCGGCATTTTTAAAGCCAAGAGCAGCGGCGCCGGCCAGGGCGCCGGCTTGCCAGAGAAAGCCGCGGCGTGAAAAAGCGTTTGTTGGATCAGATGATTTCATGGGGTTTGTTTGGCTGATGGTGGGGGTAATTTTCATGATGGGTGAGCTCTTGCTGCTGGCTGCTTTAGAGCAGTTTAATTAATGACGTAGCCGCGCCTCGTGTTGCGCAGCCGCGAAGCGAAAACGCGGGAAGATTGGATGTTTTATAGCAGGGCGAGTTCGTCCCGCACTCTTACGAGATGCGGCTACGTATTTTTTAAAATGCTCTAGAGTTTGAACTGCGGAATTTTCATCAACTCGCCACCTTTCAAGGCAGATTGATGCGCCACAATGCCCGCGACCGTCATATTGAGCGCCATGGCGACATCCACGAGGGGTTTGCGGTTTTGTAGGATTGACGTGACAAATTCGTTCATCAAATAACCGTGGGCACCTCCGTGCTCGTTGGGATTGACCTGAATGCCTGGCGGCAGAGGCGGACGTTTGGTGTTGGGAAGGTTTTTTTCAAGCCCCACGTATTTTTCATAGTATGTTCCTTTTTGTCCGCGAACGCGCCCCATTTCACCTTCGAAACCCGGCGTGTCCCAGCTCACCGCCATGCGCGAGGTGCCGCCCTCGCTGGTGCGGAACAATGCGATCTCCGTGCCAAACGGATTTTTGTAACTATTATTGGCCGGTTTAAATTGCTCGAGCACACTGGGCATCCCGAGGCAGCAAACACCTGTGAAACTCCCGCCAGTCACGCAAATTTGATAGGCATTCGTGTGTGTGGGATAGAATTGAGGCGGTATTCCGATGCGCCAGCCTTTGTAGGATTCAAGCGGCTTGTCCACGTAGTGATAGTAATCGCCTTCGGAATAAACGAGCTCACCAAATCCACCCGCCTTGT
Source organism: Verrucomicrobiota bacterium (assembly GCA_009885695.1). Lineage (GTDB taxonomy): Bacteria > Verrucomicrobiota > Verrucomicrobiia > Verrucomicrobiales > Verrucomicrobiaceae > VFKE01. Next base: position 1,149 of record VFKE01000126.1, read on the forward strand.
AAATCTGCCCCATGGCGAACACCTCCTCACGAAAAGCGGACGTCTCGAACATCATGTATTTGAGGCCGCTTTTCTTGACCGCTTGAAAAACCCGTTCGGCATCCTCGAGCGACCCGAAAACCGCAGGAACAGCCGTTGCGACATGCTTGCCATGCTTTAACACCTCAATGCAATGCTGCGCGTGACTCGGCGCGTCCGTGGCGACGAACACCGCCTCGATTTTGTCATCCTTGACCAGTTCTTCGAGGGAGGGATAGGTTTTTGCACAGCCCGTCGCCTTTGCGAGTGCAGCGCATCGTTCCGGAATCAGATCACTGACCGCAACGACCTCGACATTCGGATGATTTTGAAATTGGAAGGCTGCTGAAAACTTGCAGAAGCCGTAGCCGACGAGACCCACACGAATCTTCCGGTCCGAGACGGGCTGCCATATTTTGGAGGCGTCTTGCGCGCGCGCAACATTTTTAAAGCCAACAGCAGCGGCACCAGCGAGGGCGCCGGCTTGCCAGAGAAAGCCACGGCGGGAAAAAGCGTTTTGTTGATCAGATGATTTCATGGGGTTTGTGTGGTTGACGGCGGGGGTGTTTTTCATGATGGGAATCAAAGCCCCTTTGCGGGGCCGAAAAATTGGAACCAGAACAGATAGGCGTAGAGCGCGCCCATCAGTCCGACAAACAGTGCCCACCAGAAGAACAGGTTGCGAACGCCGCCGTAGATGCGCCGCTCCGCCTCCGGCAGTGCCGCCATCTTGGGTGACCAGATGATGCCGGCAATCTGTTCCGCCGAAGGTGCGCGGGTGAATAGTGACACGATGACCATGAGCGCCATGCAGGAGATCCAGACGACGAAGGTGCGATTGAGAAAGTTGTCATACTGGATCAGCCACCCGATTTGCTTGAACAGCACGGCCTCGACGAACCAGGTGAACGGGAAGCCAAACCACAGCACGAACGTCGCCGCTGCCGCTGTGGCACGCCGCCAGAATACGCCCATGAGAAACACCGCCGCGATCGGCGCGGCCACCCACGCGCCGATGTTTTGGATCAGCATGAAGATGCTGAGCTGCTGATGGGTGAACCAGATGGCGAGTGCCGTGGCGATGAGGAGGATGACAAAGCCGCTCACCCGCCCCACATGCACCAGTTGCTCGTCGTCTTTTCCCTTCCCAAGAAAGGGCTTGTAGAGATCCATGGTGAAAACGGTGCTGCACGAGTTCAGCACGGAGCTGATATGTGACAACATCCCGCTGGCGAGTCCAGCCATGACGATGCCACTCAGTCCAACCGGCAGGAGCTCGCGCACCAGTGTGGGGAAGGCCAGATCCTTGTCCGGCAAGCTCGGATAAAGCCGGAAGGCCACGATGCCCGGTATCACCACCAGCAGCGGCAGCACGATTTTCATGTAACCGGCGAACACCACGCCCATGCGCGCATCCCACTCGCTGCGCGCACCGAGACAGCGCTGCACGATGAATTGATTTGTGCAGTTATACCAGATGCCGATTGAGAGGAAAGCGGTCCACATACCGAACCACGGGAACTCGGGATCATTGGCGGGGAACGTGATTTTGAATTTCGCCGGCAGGTCATGCATCAGCGCTCCGAGACCGCCCACTTTGTCCAGTCCCACCACCGTCACCACCAGGCCACCGATCATCATCACCACGAACTGCATGAAATCAGTCCAGGCCACGGACTTCAGCCCGCCATAGATCGTATAGCTGCCAGCCAGCACCGCCAGCGTCACGATGGTCACGGTTTCGTTTACATCAAACATTCCGCGCATCGCCTTCGCGCCCGCCAGCATCACCACCGCCATCTGAGCCACGATCCATAGGACCAGACAGCACACGGCGAAGAGATAGCGGCAGTGCGAGTTGTAGCGGCGCTCCAGAAACTCCGGCATCGTGTAGAGCCCGCCGCGGATGTAGAACGGCAGGAAAATCCAGATCAGCGCCGAGAACGTGATCACGTTGCCCCACTCCCACTGCGCGACAACAAAGCCCACACCATATGCCACGCCCACCATCCCGATGAAGTGCTCCGTGCTGATGTTCGCCGCGATGATGGAGCCGCCGATCGCATACCAGGGCAGACCTTCACCTGCGAGGAAGTAGTCCTTCGCGTCCGACTTCTTCCGCCGCCCCACCCACATCCCCAACGCGACTGTCACCAACAGATAGAGGCCAAAGAGAGTGAAATTGAGTGAGTTCACGGAGTTGAGAGGGCTTCTGTCAGAACTTAGTTCCCGTATGAGACGGACCGAAGCGAACCAAGGAGTCCATCAGAGTTGCGGCGAGCAGACGGGGGGGATTGAGGCATTGCACTTCGAAGATTTTAAGCCATCGAGGGAAACGAGTTTGGGGTGATTTTTCTTTCAGTCAAATCGTTAAGATCTCTATTTTGATTGTTGATGATGGCAAGTGCGACAAAGGAGCCAATCATGGTCGGCCGTTCTCCGCGGGTTTCCTGCCTTCGGTGAGCGCCCTGGCCTGGCGGACATAGCGGCGCCCGAGGAGTTCGTAACCCTCCTGCGTATAATGGAGGTCGTCGGTGATCACTCCATTGATCGCTTTGTCATTGAGGTCATCGCAGTCCACCCAGGCACCATGGGGATCGCTTTTGACGAGGGTTACCTGAGCCTGCCGCACGGTTTCCCACGGCACATCATCTGCCTTCCTGTGGTCACTGATGCGACCGATGACGAACCTCATTTCCGGCTGTTTCAAATCGCGGCGCAGACTGGTGATCAGTTGCTTCAAGGCATCGCCGTAGGCGGCGTGCAGGTGTTCCTTGGCGTCACGTTCGCCCTGCATCCAGCAAAGGGTGACCGAGGCGGGATTGGGATGTTTTTTCAGCAATTCCGCAAATTTATCCAGGATTGGCTGGTAGTAGAGGGTGCCTTTCTGCTTGTCACCGGCGCGCGCCTTGGCGGGATCGATGCCGTGCTTTTGCGCGATTTCATCCCATCCGGTCACCCAACGGCGGATGGGTTCCCCTCCGACGGCGACCTTGATATAGGCGACATCAGCGCCCGGGAACAACAGGGCGGCCTCAGGTTCAAAACAGGATTTGGGATTCAGTCTGGCCATGTTCGACTGGCCGGAGAGGATGAACAAGTGCGCAGGCTTGGCAGCGGCGGGTTGCGCGATGAGTTGCGTGGCAAGGAAGGTGGTGATGATAAGCGCGAGCGCGGGCTTCATAAGTATTGTCTCAATAAACCTAAAAACAGAATTTGGACAGCATTTACCTGGCGAACAGGATTCAGAGAAACGCGCTTGCGATTAGAGAGCGCGCTCATCCAGCGGATGAAAATGAGTTTCTTCGCAAACCATCCTGTCAGAGCATTTTTTAATAAGACGCAGCCGCATCCAGTAAGAGTGCGGGAAGATGCCACGACCGCCAGCGAAGCCTGCCTATTCCCCGCGTTTTCGCTTCGCGACTGCGCAACACGAACGCGACTACGAACGCACTGCGGGGAGAGCTTCCATATTTCCCGCGTTCTCACGAACGCGGCTACGAGGGGCTACGAGGGGCTGCGAACGCGGCGGCGCAGCCGCATCTCTTCGTAGCCGCATCTCGTAAGAGTGCGGGAAGATGCCGCGGCCTCCAGCGAAGCCTGGATATTTCCCGCGTTTTC
>VFKE01000079.1 GCA_009885695.1 Verrucomicrobiota bacterium
ACGTGGACGCGGAAAGTAGGGTTAGTTGAGTATCTCGCCCTCCAGGATTGCTGCTTTGCGCAGCAAGACTTCGCCTTCTTCTAGCAGGCTCGTCGTTCTGTTGTGGCCGAATCGTGTTCACTTTCGTTGCGGCCTGTCAGGTTCTTTCCGTTGCTCTCCACCCCGCCTCACGGCGACGCAGTTACTTCAAGTTCCCACCCAGAACACGGTTCCAGATGGCCAAGGTCTTCCACCTCGGAGGGTTGTGACGCTTCACAGCGCACTAAAAGCGACGCCAGCATCGCTGTTCCCGGTGCCGAAGACGCCCCGTTTCCCGGATTCACTCAACGCGAGGCGTGTCGAATAACCGCTCCAGCGGCGAGGGCGCCGCTTCCCTTTCACATTCACGTTTACATCCCCCTTACCTGCCGACGATGCGCGCCAAATTTTTAGAGCTGCGCAAGCACTTCACGCCTTGTCCAGTGCCAGTGCAGTAGCCGCCTCCAGGCTGAGCATCTGCCCCTCACGGCGGGCATCTTCAATGTCAGACCCGGCAAAGTCGGAAGCAGCAGAGAGAATGGCGCGCAAAGCTGGATGATCGGCGGCTTGTGGAACCAGACCACTGCGGATTCGCTGGGCATCGGCAGCGCCAAAGAGACGGGCGGCGCGATCGTATTGCCGCTCGGCCAAGGCCAGAAACGCAAAAGCATCGAGCGGGTAGGATGCACCCCATCGATTGCCGAGATCCAATCCGACTTGAAGACATTCGCCGAGGTGCGCGTGGGCCACATCGAAGCGCCCGAGCGCGGCGGCGTTCACGCCCACCGCCCACGCGATGATGACTACCTGCCAGATGTCCCCAATGCTACGATAGATGGCGAGGCTTTCCTTATCGAGGGCAAATGCTCGCGTAAAATCACCCTCCGCCGCAGCGAGCACGCTGCGGATATGCTGCACATGTGCAGTGAGCCGCGGATCAGCGAGCGGTGCAGCGAGCGCGGCAGCTTCGTCGAGAAGAGCCTGGGCGCGGGGAAGGTCGGACTCGTCAAATGCGAGAAACCCCAGATCGGCCAGCGCACGCGCAGCACCGCACGAGTCGCCGAGTTCGTGAAATATGGCGAGCGCTTCTTCCTGGTAGAGACGGCACGCGGAGCAATCATCCGACACCCAGGCGATGCGCCCCGCAGCGGAGAGTGTCCCGGCGCGAAAGGCATCATGTGGCGCGGCGTCGGGATGGGCCAGGAGTCTGGCATAGACGTCGCGCGCCTCTTTGAAAAGCCCGCGCACTTCGACGAAGCGTTGGGTGGCGACGAGCAGACGCAGCCCCTTGGTCACCTGGCCGGGCACTTCGGCGGCAGCATCGAGCGCATAACGAATGTTGTATCCCTCCTGCGCCACGACCTCAAGCCATTCGCGCTGCTCGGGGCCGCGAATTTTCGGCGCGGCTTCTTCGGCGAAACGCAAAAAATAATCCAGATGCCGAATGCGGAAGGCGTCCACTTCGCCGGCCTCTTTGAGCTTCTCATTCGCATATTCCCAGATGGACTCGAGGATGAAATATCGCGCGCCTTGCTCGGGTGTCTTTTCAACATAGACGAGCGACTTGTCCACGAGCTGTGTGAGCAGATCAACAACCTCGAACAATTCCACGCCATCGCCCGAGCACACACCCTCAATGGCCTCCAGCGTGCGTCCGCGCGCGAAGACCGCCAACCGGCGGAATAACCTGCGTTCAGGATCGGTAAGGAGGTCGTGGCTCCAATCAATGAGAGAGCGCAGCGTCTGCTGGCGCGGAACGGCATTGCGGCTGCCGGTCGTCAGAAGGTGAAAGCGGTCATCCAGCCGCTCGACGATCTGCTGAAGCGTGAGCACGCGGATGCGGGCGGCGGCGAGTTCGATGGCGAGCGCAATCCCATCGAGCCGCCAGCAGATCTGCGCAACCAGATGGACGTTGTCGTTTGTTAATTGAAACGCAGGACGCGCCAGTGTGGCCCGGTCCACGAAAAGACGCACCGCTTCATATTCACCGAGAATATCGATGGCATCCGCACTCGCGATGATTTCCTTCCAGTGGCTCGGAAGCGAGAGCGGCGGAACCGGCCAGGCCGTTTCTCCGGCGATGCTCATCGGCTCGCGACTGCTGGCGAGGATGTGCAGCTTCGGACAGGCTCGCAGAAGAGTTTCCACCAGCCGGGCGCAGGCGGTGACCACATGCTCGCAGTTATCGAGAATGAGCAGGACTTTCCGCTCGCGAAGGAAACTGGTGAGCGTGCTCGTAAGCGGCCGCTCCGCTTCCTGTCGAAGATCGAGAGCGGCGGCGACCGTTTCAACAACCAGCGCAGCATCATCGATGGTGGCGAACTCCACCAGCCACACGCCGTCGTGAAAAGTGTCGAGCACATCGGCGGCGACTTGCAGCGAAAGACGCGTCTTGCCCGTGCCACCCATGCCGGTGAGCGTGAGCAGGCGGGAGCTGCCGAGCAGCCGTTTCACCTCGACCATCTCGCGTTCGCGCCCGATGAAGTTGCTGAGTTGCAGCGGCAGATTATTGGCCACGCTTTCGAGCGAACGCAGGCTGGCAAACTCCGAAGGCAAATTCGGCGCGACGAGCTGGTAGAGATGTTCGGGCCGCGCGAGATCGCGCAAGCGGTGCTCACCGAGGTGGCGGAGCTGGGCACCCGGCGGGAGATGATCGCGCACCAGTTCCTCCGTCGGCAGCGAGACCAGCACCTGCCCGCCATGCGCAGCGGAAAGGATGCGCGCCACCCGGTTCAAGGTCTGGCCGAAATAATCACCATCGCGTTCATCAGCCGCACCCGTGTGCAGTGCCATGCGAACTTTCAGTTCGCCGATCGCGCCCCAGTCCCCGGCCCGCAGTGCGCGCTGGCTTTCCAGCGCACCCGCGAGCGCGCTCTGCGCTGTGTCGAAGGCCACGCAGAAGGCATCACCGATGGTCTTGAAAACATAGCCGCTGGTCGCTGCAAAAATCTCGCGCAGCATCCGGTCGTGCATGGCGAGAGCCACGCCCATGGCCTCGGGCTGCTTGTCCCATTTTTTGGTACTGCCCTCGATGTCGCTAAACAGAAAGGTGATGGTGCCGGTCGGCGGGACGGTCATGGCCGGTGAATGTGTGCCATGCGCGTAGCTTCTCAATTCCTAAATCGGCAGCAGCAGTTTGTTCATGGGGGATACAACTTCGGACAGTTGGACTGGTTGCATGATGCGGTGTCTTTCCGGACAAGTCTTGCGAAGGCAGGCGCTTTTGCATTCCTTGTGACCTCAGCCAGCATCCGGGTTCTCAACTCCGCGCGGCTTCACTTGTTTCTTTAAATGCCGGAGGTTCGAGATCATCGGCACCGCCGCCACACCGAGGCTGACTCCGCCGTAAAGAAGCAACACAAAGAGAACTCCGGCTCCAAACTCGCCGTTCTTTCCAGTGATCCCGAACAAGGAAGCGGCAATCAACACGGCAAGGTTGATGTTCTTCATGCTCGACTCAATGCCCAGGGCCATGGAATCGCGATTCGAAAACCCCAGCAGGTGCAGCGATCCCCTCAGGATGATGATCTGAATGACCAGGCAATAGAGAAAGACCAGAAGTGGAATCCGAAAAGAGTAGCGGCTGAAGTCAATGCTCCCGCTCCCCAGCGATCCCACCACCAGGATGGCGAGCACAATCAGGCTGGCGCGCACCGCCCATTTCGAGCACGAGTGCGCCGTTTTTTCCTCCAAGAATCTTTCCAGCAACATCCCTGCGGTGAGCGGCAGCAGCAGAAAGATGAAGATCTCCCGCATGATCACGCCCACCGGCATCGCGATGTCGGGAGGAAGATGATCTCCGGCAAAGATGCGCATGATCAGCGGCGCGGTGACGAGCGCCAGCAGCGTCATCAATCCCGTCAGCGCCACGGAAAGGGCGACGTTGCCTTTGCCGATGTGGGTGTAAATGTTGGACAATGATCCCCCAGGCATCGCCGCTATCATGACAAAACCCACCGCCACTTCGGGCGGCAGCTTGATCAAGTAAACCAGCGCCGCGGTGAGCAGGGGAATGCCGGCCAGTTGATAGAGAATGCCGGTGATCATCGGCTTCGGTTCCAGAACCAGCTCCGCAAAATCCCTTGGATGCGTCACGATGCCCATCCCGAACATGGCCAGCACCAGTTGCGTCGATGCAACCAACGGATGGCAGGGAGGGTATTGCTCAAAAAGTTCTTTAATCATCGGGCATCATGTTGCTATCCCGCGAAATTGAAATCCCGAATTTTCTCAAGACACGGCCAGCAAGATTATCGACCGGCCTTCATAATTCCGGCAGAGGCTGCTCATCCATATGCTTTACAAGCCCATAGGATTTTTTGGCAAATCAGCTGGACTTGTCTAGGCTCAACATGCCCGGTTTGATTTTTCCGTCACATCAGCGGTTTATCACCTCTCATACCAATTACCGTTTAAAATCAGCGTTACTGTGAACGGATGAAGGTGGTGGCGGATGTCCCATACGCCTTCTGTTTTGAACCATTTCTTGGAGGGGCATGGAT
>VFKE01000052.1 GCA_009885695.1 Verrucomicrobiota bacterium
AACCAGGCCAAACGCCATTTGCGCCGGTTCAACGGCATCAAACAGGAGAACTTTTATTGGTTTCTCAAGGAGTGCGAATGGCGCTTCAATGGAGGCGACCACAAGGAACATCTAAAACAGCTCAAATACTGGTATAAACACCCCAAACGCTAAGTCTTAGCTACTTCAGCCCCGAACTTTAACACGCGCGGCGGATGCCTCGGAATGCTCGCCATGATGATTGGTGTCTCGCTAACTGCGTTGGGATTTGTTCTGATGATTGGCCTCACTCCCAGTAGTGATCGAGTTACCGGCTTCATTGCCTTCGTCACAGGCGGCGCAGGGATTATTTCCTTCTTTGTGTTCTCGATTTTGGCCGACAAGGTCTTCGAGACCATCAAGCAGTTGAGCAGTTCATTCCGAAAGAAGTGACTTCTGTGCCCCCAACTTGGACGCTTTACGAGATGCGCTGATCAGGTATGATCTCCCTTGATGGAGACTGTTTACATTGAGACGACGATTCCCAGCTACTTGGTAGCGCACCCAAGCAGGCAGACCGTCATGGCCCAGCACCTGAAGTTCACGCATGAGTAGTGGACCTCGGAGAGATCACGGTATCGGCTGTTCACCTCTTTCCTGGTGCGGGCTGAGGCTTCCAGGGGCGATGCTGGCGCTGCGGCACGCAGGATGCCCTACCTCGACAACATCCCAGATTTGGACGTCCCGCTGGAGACGGATGCCCTTTCCAAGAGTCTCATCAAGCTGCTGAAAATTCCCCAGAAAGCCGAGGCTGATGCCACCCATCTGGCGCTGACGATTTTGCACAGGATCACCTACCTGCTCACCTGGAACTGCACACACCTTGCCAACCCCGTTCTTCAGAAGGAGCTGATCGAGTATTGCCAATATCATCAACTCCACGTCCCCGTCATTTGCACACCTGAACTTTTACTAACCGCACCATGATCACTGATTCCATCGTTCAAGAAGTCAGAGATGCACGAGCATCCATTGCCGCCGAGTTTGGCTATGGCCTTTCCAAATATCTTGTTTGGATTCGTGAGCAAACCAAGCTGAGAAAGGAAGCACTCGGTAACTCCAGGCAGAACAAAACGCTGGAGACAACAGGCGGTGCGTCGGTGCCTCCCGTGACTCGGAAGCGCCGTGTGCGCCCCGCCCGTGTCTCAGCTTAGACGTTCGCCTAACCCATGAAGCGCATCTGGCCAGCATTGAAATGGTGTCTCATCGTTTGGGGCGCGGTGTCCCTGATCGGAGTCGTGATCGTCGGGATTAGTGTTGCCCGACGATTTGGTGCGACAGATTCCATTCTCGGCGCATCGAATGAGAGTTCGTCTGCTAAGGCCAGCAAGGATGATGTGCGCTATGTCCTGAACGGGTGTGGCCTCGGCGATGCACGGACAGAGGAGGTGATTCACAGTTATGTCTCCAGTCGCTCATTCACAGGCGACCATTTGGACGCACACGCGATTCGGATCAGCCACGTTTCTACTGATGAGCTGAAGCACGATGATTTTGGTTCAGGATGGTATCGCTGCGACCAACTGAAAGGAGTCTTGGTTGATGCTCTGGATTTCGTGGGCGGCTGGTCCAGCAACGACGACATCAAGTGGTTCCCGACGAAAGAGCAGCTTCTGACATCGGACTATTACGTCTATCCTTGGAGCATCTACTGCCACGGGACGCGCCCCTCATCCGCCGAGTTGATTTTCGTGCGGCCATCTGATCGAATGGTCTTCTACTTCGGATGCAAGACATGAACCCCAGCACCAATCGATCAGCAACGCTGGCCCAACCGCTACTTTGACGAACACGGGCTCTTCAACCTGGAAGCCGCCCGCAAGTTTGAAATCATCCGTCTGCGTATAGCAGACAACTACTGACTGGAGAGCCGGATGAGGGAGACCCGCCCGTCCGGTTCGGTGGGAGGGGCGGCGCAACTCAATGCGCCGTCCCTACTTCAATCTGGCGATTAATCAGCGCTTCCCTAGTTCCCAGCCTTCAATTTGGGGTGTAGCTCCGAGCGCCCGTGAAGAGCTTTTATGCGCTGAATCTCTGCTGCGTGCTCATCTGCTGTCGCCGGGCGAAGGTAGCCTTTCCCTGTTTGCGCGTTCAAAGGCTCCGGGTGGTAACGAGGCTGTTGGGCAAGCGCTTCCTCAAGAATATCCCCATCCGTCAGGTGCTCGAGCAAATCCAGCCGAAGCTTCATAGCTGTCATGCTGCCAATTTCATTGTCGGCTTTCAATCGGTTTCTCAGCCGCCCACTTCCATCTTGCACATCACCCTCATGCCGTTATGTAACCCGCCCTTATTTCCCATGAACAAAGACCTCCTGCAAAAAGCCGCCAATGAAGCCCGTGGACTCGCAATGGACGCCGTGCACAAGTGCAACTCCGGCCACCTTGGCCTGCCGCTCGGTGCCGCGGAAGTCGGTGCAGTGCTTTTCGGCGAATCGCTCCATTGCAATCCCGCAGACCCGCGCTGGCTGAATCGCGACCGCTTCATCCTCTCCGCGGGACACGGTTCGATGTTCCTTTACGGCTGGCTGCACCTCAGCGGCTACGATTTGCCAATCGAGGAAGTCGCAAACTTTCGTCAGCTTGGCAGCCACACGCCGGGGCATCCGGAATCGTTTGAAACCGTCGGCGTCGAATGCACCACCGGCCCGCTCGGCCAGGGCATTGGCAATGCCGTCGGCTTCGCGCTCAGCGGCAAAATGGCCGCAGCCAAATACAACACGCCGGATCATGCGATCTTCGACAATCACATCATCGTGCTAGCCGGCGACGGCTGCCTTCAGGAAGGCGTGGCCCGCGAGGCAGTCTCGTTCGCCGCGCACAACGCGCTCGACAACCTGATCCTGATATACGATTCCAATGATGTGACGCTCGATGCCATGGCCAAGCTCACGCAGAGCGAGGACACGGCCAAAGTCTATAAAGGCATCGGCTGGGACGTCGTGCTGATCGACGGTCATGATCTCGACGCCATCCAAAAAGCCGTGAGCCGCGCCAAGAAGCAGAACAACGGCAAGCCCAAGCTCATCATCGCCCGGACGCTCATCGGCAAAGGCATCCCCGAGGTCGCCGGCACCGCGAAAGCGCACGGCGAAGGCGGCGCGAAATTCGTGGATACCGCTCGCGCCGCACTCGGCCTGCCTGCGGATAAGCATTTCTTCGTGAGCGACGAAGTTAGAGGTTACTTTGCCGACCTCAAAGCCAAGCGCGTCCGTCAGCACAAGCGCTGGCAGAAAAATTTCAAAGCCTGGGGCGAAGCCAATCCACAGCTCAAAGCCGAACTCGATACCGCACTCTCGCACAACCCCAGCGCGGATGACTTGCTGAAGCTCGTTCCCGAGTATCCCGCCGAAGGCAAGGCTGCGACGCGCAACAGCGGCGGTGAAATCTTCAACCATCTCGCGAAGGCCGTCCCTCACATCATCACCGGCAGCGCCGACCTCTACGGCTCCACAAAAAATTACATCAAAGACGGCGGTGATTTTTCCAAGGAAAATCCGCTGGGTCGCAATATCTGGTTCGGCATCCGCGAGCACGCCATGGGCGCGATCTGCAACGGCATCGCCTACGACGGCATCTTCCGCGCCAGCGGCGCTACGTTCCTCGTCTTCGCCGACTACTGCCGCCCGAGCATCCGCCTGGCCGCGCTCTCGAAACTTCCCGTCACTTACATCTTCACACACGACAGCGTTGGCGTCGGTGAAGACGGCCCCACGCACCAGCCGGTCGAAACTGTGAGCGGCCTGCGCGTGATTCCAAATCTTGATGTCATCCGCCCCGGCGATGCTGAGGAATGCGCCGCTGCATTCGCGCTCGCGTTCAGCCGCAAAGACGGTCCCACATTGCTCGCGCTCACGCGTCAGGACATTCCTCATCAGGGATCTGTTTCCGCCAGCGTTCGCCGCGAAGGCACGCTCAAGGGCGCTTATGTTTTGATCAAAGAAACATCCGCACTGCAAACGATCTTGATAGCGACCGGCTCCGAATTGCAACACGCCGTCAGCGCCGCGATGCAGCTCGGCGGCGGCACCCGCGTCGTTTCCATGCCTTGCACGGAAATCTTCGACCGTCAGCCGCAGAGCTATCGCGACCAAGTACTCCCCGTTTCCTGCAAACATCGCATCGCCATCGAAGCCGGCGTCACCGGCCTCTGGTGGAAGTATGTCGGCCTCGAAGGCCAGGTGGTCGGCATCGACCGCTTCGGCATCAGCGCACCGGGCAACACGGTGATGAAGGAGCTAGGTATGACCGCGGAAGCAGTTGTGGCTGCAGCAAAGTAATTTTGCTGTGGAGCCAACGACACGCCCTATATCAGCCTTGGGCACAAGCTCCAAGGACTCCTGATGGTAAAATCGTAAGGCGCTGGAAGCGCGACTCACTTCATGCCATCTCTGCATAAACTCCGAGTTGCCCGCGTCGCCATTATTGGCTTCGGTCTCTTGCTCTGGTTCTGGACACAGTCGCTCATCGGTTCGAAATCGCCCGTGGCAGAATCCACCGGCATCGGCGACACGGTTCACGACTGGACGGCTTCTTGGAATGCCTGGCTGCAAGATCACGCGTCGGTGAATAATGCGCTGCTCATCGCCAGCTCCGCGTGCATTGATGCGCTGGGCTTGTTCCTCATTGGCGCGACCATTTTTGGCAAAAGCATCCGGCCGTTCCTCGGTCTGATGCTGATATTTTCCCTGCGGCAAATCAACCAGGGTTTCACCAGCCTGCCAATCCCGCCCGGCCAGATCTGGCACGAGACCGGTGTGCCCACGCTGCTCGTGACTTATGGCGTGAGCAATGATCTGTTTTTCTCCGGCCACACGGCGCTGGCGGTCTTTGGTGCGATGGAACTCGCCCGTGCCGGTCACGCCGGACTGAAGCTGCTGGCCATTGCCATCACTCTTTTTGAGGTTGTCACCGTGCTGGTACTGCGCGCGCATTACACGATGGATGTTTACGCCGGTGCCATCACCGCTTTGTTCATCGGCCTGATCGCAGAGAAGCTCGCTGCACCGTGTGACCGCTGGCTGCAACGCGGAACGGTTACTCCCCGTCAATAACTCGAAAATGAGACGTGGTCCGTGCTTGGCACAGCCCTGCTTGTTATAATTTTTTGCGACATGGAGGTGCTGCGTGTAGCTTGCGCTTCCGCTAGTGCAGTTTAAATAATTCCGTAGCCGCGTTCGTGTTGCGCAGCCGCGAAGCGAAAACGCGGGGAATATGCATGCTTCGTTGGCTGCCGTGGTTTCTTCCCGCACTCTTACGAGATGCGGCTACGTCATTTTTGAAAATGCTCTAAATCTCACCTTGCCCGTTCCCGGTAGCGGTAGATCGAGATGGAAGATTCTTCGACTGTTCCGTAGAGGGTTTTCACCCATTCGAACTGTTCAAGCTTTTCCACGATGCCGGGAGCTTCCGGGTCGTTGCGGTGGTAAGATAAATAAAGCGGCCGCTCCAGCTTGAGGGCCTGGTCAGCGATGTCCTGGACATCCTTGCCGGTCACGACCGTATGAGATCCCGGGTCATAAGCTCTGTCCGGGGTGAAGGCGGCGGAGACCACATCGTTCATCCTGGGATCCCGGGGATTCAGGGTTTTATGATAGACCAGGGCGGCGTCGCGCCGTGGTTCCATCGGAAAGGTGCGCATGATTTTGCGCTGGTGATGGGTGGCGGCTCCAAATAAAATGCAGGCCAGGCCGCTGGCGAGCAGGGCGGGCCAGCCCTCGCGCATGGATCGGGGAACGGACATTTGGGCGAGCGCGACAACACCGGCCGCCATCACCAGCATCAATCCCGGCAATCCGATGACGAGGTATTGATGATAAACGAGCAAATTTTTCATGGCGCCCACTCCTGTCACCAGAATCGACGGCAGGAGCAGCACTGGCAGAAGGCATCGCGTCACCGTCGAACGCCGCCAGAGAAACAACACGCCTGCGAGCAGCACGAGTGCCATGCTGAGAATCCCTCCGCCAACCACCCACGGGTGCGTGCTGGCCAATTGCTCCCATGGGCGAGTATATGGATTTGACGGATCGATCTTGCGCCAGGCCACGCCCGTGAACAGTTCCGACAGCCCGCGCAGCAACCAGTCGCTGTTAATCTGGCCGTGCGTAACCCGGGCCTCCAAAAACTGCCTGACCTGCGGAAACAGTGGCAACATCAGCGGCAGGGCGATCATGGCGCCCAGCAGCGAGCCGGTCACCATGCGCATCAGGAGGATGGCGCGGTCACGGCCCGTCTTCCATTGTGTCATGATCAGCAGGCCGGTGGACAGAACGGCAGGCACGATGACATAGAAGGAGAGGGGGACTGAATACAGCAGAAGAAATTCGATGATTCCTGCACCAAGCCACCAGCGCCAGCGGCCGGTGCGCGCCCCTTCCACGAGGCACAAGAGCAACGCAGGCGTCAACAGGAGCAGAAAGGCATAGCCTCTGGCCTCGGTGGCAAACCGGACGTGCCAGGGATGCAAAGCGAGCAGCACCACCGACACCATTCCCACATGGGGCAAATTCAGTTTGAGAGCCAGACCACCGAGCATCGCCAGCGCCGCCATCCCTGTCAGAAATGCGGGCAGGCGCAAGGCCGCTTCATTAAAATAGGGCGAGGTCCGGCTGCGATTTTTTGGCCATGCCTCATGACTCAAGCGTGCTGCCATGCTGTAAAGCACATGATTGTTGGGTCGCCAGTAACCGAAGGCGGTTTGCCTCCACGGGGCGGGTTCAACACGCAGCGAGCTGTCCTTTTTGACGCGCCTGACGCCGCCGACCATGAAAAAACGCAAGGCAGTGACTTCATCATTCCACAAGCTCAGTTTCAGTCGCGGCGCATCGAGCACGCCGCTCACCAGCGTCGTGAGCGCGACCACTGTCCACAGCATGCGGCGGTCCTTGGACTTCACATGCTGGATGCCGTCATCGTGTCGTGCAGAGAGTTCGCGCCGGCTCCGCCGCCAAGTCATAAACAAAACCGCGCACAGTCCCAGGTCCAGCAGCAACGCCTTGGGAAGGTAAATCGTCACAAAGTCTCCGGGATCGGCGATCTTCTGATTTTCCTGCGCCTTCCGGATGTTCTTCGCTGCTTCGGAAGGCGGAGGCAGCAGAAGCCAGGCCGTCAGGAGCACAAGAGCCAGGGTGCCGATGAGCAGGGGCACGAACCAACTGCGCCGGACAAGCCGGTCCGCGCTTTCCCGCAGGTCTTGCATGATTTGGATCATGCTATCAGCGGAGAAACACCAGATGGCGGCGTCCAAAGTAGTTCACGACTAGGGAAACCAGGATGACATTGAACACGCTGAGCTTGTCGCTGATGCCGAAGATCGCGATCAAGCCCGGTCCGAAGATGCAGCCGATGCCCCAGCCGGCCAGGGACACGAGGGTGAAATAGACAAACTCCCGGCGCCGGGTGTGTCTTCCGCCCTCAAAAACACAGGTGGCATTGCCCACATAGGCCACGAGGTTGCTGAACAAAAATGCGTAGGCATTGACGATGAAAAAATTCCAAGCCCGCTGCTGCTGGCTCAGATGCTGCAACTGCTCGTCAAAGGGCCACCAACGGGAGAAAAAATAAATCATCATCACCCTGACCGTCACGGCCAGCACGCCGAACATTCCATATTTGGAAAGCTTCCAGAAGTGGTGTTTCCATCGGCCGGCGGCGGATTTTTCCTTCGATTGTTCGTTCATTTGAACCGCGCTGATGATGATGATTCAATGTAAAACGGCAGGACACAATCTCTGTCTCCTGAAAAGCAGGCGGTCAACGGCAGATATGACTTAAAAAGAAACAGGGCAGGGTCTCGCCAGCAGAAGCGTCAGTTTGTCAAAGTTGTCTTCAAACGGGAGAAACCACTCGCGATAATGACTTGCGCCAACCGGCTTATTCGTTGAGCGATAACATTCCCCGCGCCCGATGGCAGAGCTCCTAAGAAAACCTCCTCCATTCCATTCCCACACTGCTGCCGAAATGGCGCAATTGCAGAAGGGGCCGTTCTCCCGCGCCAGGATCTACTTTCGCGCCATGCGCTGGACGCAGTGGATCAAGAATATTCTGATCTTCCTGCCGCTGTTCTTCTCCCACCAGTGGTGGAGCAACGGACTTGGACTGCAGGCGCTGATCGCCTTCATCGCCTACTCGGCCGGGGCTTCTTCCATTTATCTCATCAATGACTTACTGGATCTGGAGGCGGACCGCCAGCATCCGAAGCGCTCGCTGCGCCCGATCGCCGCAGGGCTGATCAGCCCTCGGGCGGCCATGGTCATGGCCGGCGCCTTGTTGCTTGCGGGTCTGGCGGTTGCGTTCTGGCTTCCTTTGTTGTTCCTCCAGGTGTTCGGACTCTACCTGGTCACGGCTGCGCTCTACTCGCTGGGACTGAAGCGGGTGGTGTTGCTGGATGCGATGATGCTGGCCGGATTCTATACGCTGCGCATTTTTGCCGGATCGGTCGCTACCGGCGTCAAGGTGTCAAACTGGCTGCTGCTTTTCTCCATGTTCTTTTTCCTGGCGCTGGCCTTCCAAAAGAGACTGAGCGAACTGCTGGGCTGGAGTGAACAGGAGGAGCCGCTGCGGCGGCGCGGCTACCTCAAGGTGGATCTGGAACACATCAGCATGATGGGCACCAGCGCGGGCTATCTGGCGGTGCTGGTGCTGGCGCTCTACATCCAGTCGCCAGATGTCGCGGTTCACTACGCGCAGCCCGGTATCCTGTGGTGGATCTGTCCGTGCCTGCTTTATTGGATGAGCCGCTTGTGGCTGCTGGCCGGACGCGGACTGGTGACCGAGGATGCAATCTCCTTCGCCTTCCGCGACAAGGCAAGTTATGTGGTCGGACTACTGGTCGTCGTCATTCTTATCCTGGCGCAGCCCATCTAGTTCATGTCGCATACCCCATTTCAAGGCAGCTTTTTTCGAGGTTTGGCCAGCAGTTCACAGTGGCGCAGGATCCTGCCGTTCGCCGCTCTTGCCGTTGTCTTTCTGACCCTCTACCAGCACACGGGACTCAAGCTCAAGGAAAGCGAGATGTATGAGCGCAACGACGTGTTCTTCCGAACCGATACTCAAAGGGCGTTCAATGACATGGTCGGCGAGCGGACCGGCTCGCGCGGACGCACCTCGGTGCATCCCATCTTCGTGATGAGTCATCAGCCGGTTGGCGCGCTGCTCACGGACTACTACCGGACCAAGCCGCGCATGAAAAAGCTCGAGGCCACAAAGCTTGCTTCCATCGCGATGACTTCGGCTGCTGGCACCGGCACGGTGCTGTTCATCTACGCGACTCTGCTGGCCATGGGAATTTTCACTCTCCGCGCCGTGCTGTTCTCGGCAATGCTGGGAGCGAGCGCGACCCAGATGTTTTTTTCCTCTGCTCCTGAGACTTATATTTTCTCCTCCCTGGGGCTTGCCGCCGTGGCCTTTTGCGCCGTGCGCAGCAGGACGGGCAATGTCTGGTTTCAGACGGCCTCGGTTTATGCCGTCGGATGCCTGACGTCCAACCTGGTGCCGGTGGCCCTGTGGTGCACGGCCCGGCATTGGCTGGGATGGCCCGGATGGTGGAAGCTCATTCGCCGGGTCGCACTGTCGCTCTTGCTCACCATTGGCCTGTTGATAGTTCTCAGTGTCATTCAGAAATGGATCTATCCCAAGGCAGCCTACTTTTTCGTGCCATCTTCGGCGCTTGATGAGGTGGGTTGGCTTTATTGGGAGAATCTCAAGACGCCCTTCACGACTGTCCGCATCCTCATGCAGCATTTGTGGCTATCAAACATCATCGGACCAGAACCAGTCCTGCAGACGTTCATGGACAAGCCGATGGCCTCCATCGAGCAGGGATACTGGGCAACTTTCCAGCCCGCATGGGCATTGTATTTCGTGTGGTCGCTCCTCCTGCTTGCGGCCGCCAGTTCATTGCTATCCAAAGCGACCTACACCGCGCCTTTCCTGGCTGCGCTCGGCTGCCTGGCATTCAATTTCTTCTTTCATTCAGTCTTTGGCAATGACCGCATGCTTTACTCCGCAGACTGGACAATCTTCAGTGTCATTTCTGTGGCGTGGGGTTTCGAGGTCTTCCTCAAGCGTGTTCCGGCGATGGCGCGCGCCTCGACAGCAGTGCTGGCCCTGCTCGTTTTCGCAGTGATGTTTCACAACTGGCGTTTCCTCGACAAGATCCTGGCCGTTGTGCAATCCGGGAGCTGAATTGCCTGGTCAAGATGCCAGGGATGGAGAGTTTACCGCGTCTGCAGCGGCGCGTATGATCCGCCCGCGGTTCCAACCGGCAAATAATTGCTGACAACCTTGCCCCGTGGGCGGCGTTTGAGTATTATCGAACTGAAAATCAAAACTGACCCCGCCATGAACACGCCCTCCTTCTTTTCCTCCACGGATCGCCGCCGTTTTATTCTTCAGGGCCTCTCCGCCGCCGGTGGCGCCCTGATCGGAAATGATCTGCTGGCGGAAAATAAAGCGCTGCCGAAATCCGAAACGCTCGCAGCCACGCTCTACAAATCACTCACCCCGGAGCAGCACGGCAGCATCTGCTTTCCCTTCGATCACCCGCTGCGCTCCAAGGTGGACAACAACTGGCACATTACGAAACAGAAGATCGGCCAGTTTCTCACGCCGGACCAGGTCGCGATGACCAAGGAAATTTTTCATAACCTGCACAGCGAGGAATATGTGAAGAAAGTCTGGGAGCAGTTCGACGCCGACAACAGGGGTGACGGCGGCTTCCCCAGCGCCAGCATCGCGTTCTTTGGTGAACCGGAGACCGGCAAATTCGAGTTTGTGCTCACCGGACGCCATTGCACGCGTCGTTGCGACGGTGACAGCGTGGCGGGCGCAGCTTTCGGCGGTCCCATCTTCTATGGTCACGCGGCCAAAAACTTTAGAGAAGCCGCCGACCATCCCGGCAATGTCTATTGGTATCAGGCGCAGCGCGCCAACGACGTTTACAAGATGCTCGATGGCAAGCAGCGCGAAAAAGCCCTGTGCGACGAGGCGCGTGACGAGGAAGGCAACAAGACCGTCAAGCTCAGCGGCAGCGCCAAAGGCATCGACGGAATCCCGATGACCGACTTGAGCAAGGATCAAAAGGACGGCGTGCGCCTGGTGCTCGCCGATCTTCTCAAGCCATTTCGCAAACAGGATTCAGACGAGGCCATGAAACTGATCGAGAAGAATGGCTTCGACAACCTGAGCCTCGCCTTCTACAAAAAGGGCGACATCGGCAACGACGGCGTCTGGGACAACTGGAAGCTCGAAGGGCCGGCGATGGTCTGGTATTTCCGCGGTGCGCCGCATGTTCACTGCTGGGTCAATGTCCGCGAGAATGCGTGATCCTGTGGCTCATGCGGCCCTCCGCATGAACCTGAAATGATTGTGCGATCTTCGTCGTTGACACCCGGCTTGTGTAGCCTCATTGTAGAAACATGACCGCGACCATCCAGAAATGGGGCAACAGCCTCGCGCTCCGCATCCCGCATGGAGTCGCCAAGCAGATACATGTGCAGGAAGGCGATGCGGTGGTTTTGAAGGTCGGCGCGTCCGGTTTCTCCGTGAAGCCCGCACCGAAGCGCCCCACTTTGAAGGAACTTCTCGCGAAGGTGACTCGCGACAATCTTCACGAAGCAACCGACTGGGGAGACGACGCAGGCCGGGAGGCAGTGGAGCCGTGAAGTCGAAGACGGCGCCCGTGCCCGAGCTGGGCGGCATCGGCTGGCTGGTGTTTGACCCCCAAGCGGGCCGCGAGCAGGCAGGCAGGCGTCCCGCGATCGTTCTCAGCCACACACGCTACAATGAAAAGACGGGCCTCGCCGTCTTCTGTCCCGTCACCAGCCGCGCAAAGGGCTATCCGTTTGAACTCGCTGTGCCGTCGGGTATTGCGGTCTCCGGCGTCGTGCTCTGCGATCACGTCCGATCACTGGATTGGAAAGAGCGCCAATGGAAGCCCATCTGCAAAGTGCCTGCCGCCTTCGTGCAGGAAGTCATGGCGCGAACGTTGACGTTGTTTGAATTGCCGGAATCGCTCTGATTTCCGCGAATGGCGCATCGTCCGCTGACTTCGCAAAGAGTGTGGACGTGATTATTGAGGCGCGCGCAATAGAATGACAAGGAATGGGGACGCCATCGACCCCACTTATCATGGGGCCGAGGCGACCCCATTCCTTGCGGGCCAGTCGTATTATCATGCGGGATTAAATAATTGGGCATAGGTCACATTCAGGCGATTTACATCGCACTTTTTTCAGAGAAAGTTTACGATATGACCATGATGAAAATCAGAGTCACTGCTGTTTTGATTCTGGCCGCCTTCACGACCGGAGTCTGGCATCTCCACGCAAAAGCCGCGAAGAACAACGTCGGCCAGCAGCTTCCCGAACTGAAGCTCAGTTTTCTGGGTGACAAACCAGACCTCGCCGGCAAGCCGCTCCTGATCGAATTCTGGGCCACTTGGTGCGAACCGTGCCGCGATTCGATCCCGCAGTTGAATGATCTTTGGAAAAATTACAAAGACAAGGGCCTGGTCGTGATCGGGGTCACCAAGGAGGATGAGGCGCCGGTGAAGGCCTTCATCAAGGAAATTCCGATGCACTTTTCAATCGGGCGCGACCCCGATGCCGCATTGGCCGGGCAGCTCGGCGTCGTCGTGATCCCGCACGCCATCATCGTTGATAAAGCAGGTAAAATCACATGGGAGGGCCACCCCGAGACTCTGCAGGCGGCGGATGTCGAAAGCGTGCTGAAGTAAGCTCGAGGCCCGCGCTTCATTTGCGCCAAGCCCCGCAGGGTGCTAGATTCCGAGATCCATGGAAATCCTCATCAACGCGATCCGATTCGTCGGCGTTATTTTTCTCGTCATCCTCGTCTTCAATCTCATGATCCTCGTTCATGAATGGGGGCACTTCCTGGCGGCCAGATGGCGTGGCTTGAAGGTCGAGAAATTCTACATCTGGTTTGGCAAACCGCTTTGGAAGAAGACAATTAATGGCGTCGAATACGGTCTCGGCAGCATTCCGGCGGGCGGCTTTGTGGCTCTGCCGCAGATGGCGCCGATGGAGGCCATCGAGGGACGCAGCGAGGAGCCGAGGGAAAAACTCCCGCCGATCACCCATCTCGACAAAATCATCGTGGCTTTCGCCGGGCCGCTGTTCAGTTTTATGCTGGCCTGCCTCTTTGCCGTGCTGGTCTGGTTCTTCGGCAAGCCCGAACAAGAGGGGACTACAACCAAGGAAATTGGCTATGTCTTCAAAGATACCGCTGCGGAAAAGGCCGGCTTGAAGCCCGGTGACAAGGTAGAGTTTATCGATGGCAAGCCAGTCCACAGCTTCGGCGGTCTGGTTGACAGCGTGCGCTGGCTCGTGGTTGCCAGTGAAGGTGAGGACATCCTGTTCACAATCGAACGCGACGGCAAGCTGCTCAACATCCCCGTGAAAGCGGAGAAGCCCCAGCAGGATGCGAACATGCCGTGGTGGAAATCGCTCTTCACGCGGCCGCCGTTCCGCGAGGTTGGCATCATCGGGCGCGATACACCAATGGTGGGCGACTTGATGGCGGACGAGAATTTCAGCCCCGCCGCGCAGGCAGGCATCAAACAAAATGACCTGCTACTCTCGGTTGACGGCATTCCGCTCCGCTGCGTCCTGCAACTTGGAGAATACATTGAGGCACACCCTGGCAAGACCCTTTCGATTGAAATCCAGCGTGGTGATGAAAAGAAGACGGTCGAGGTGACGCCCAGGGTTCCGG
This sequence comes from Verrucomicrobiota bacterium, assembly GCA_009885695.1. Lineage (GTDB taxonomy): Bacteria > Verrucomicrobiota > Verrucomicrobiia > Verrucomicrobiales > Verrucomicrobiaceae > VFKE01. The sequence continues at coordinate 13,752 of VFKE01000052.1, forward strand.
ATCAGCGACCCAAGGAATTCGACAGAGCCATGATCGGCATCGTCTGGGATCTTCAGGGCAAACGCACACTTTCTCACCCCTCGCCCTGGGCACAAATCCGCGATGCTGGCCGCACCATGGCTCAGACGCTCGGCGCCGTCTTCTCCCCCAAGTCGGACGTCAGCGCTCAGCATCTCAGCGGCTTCATCGGAATCTCGCGCGTCTATTACAGCCTTTTCCAGGATAAATACGGCTGGCTGCTCGTGCTCTGGTTCAGCGTGGTGCTGAATGTGAACCTGGCCATCCTCAACCTGCTGCCTTTTCCGGTGCTCGATGGCGGCCACATCACAACCGCGTTGATCGAATCCATCCGCCGCCGTCCCATCAATATTCGATTGCTGGAAGTCGTGCAGACAGCCTGCGTCATCATGCTGTTTGGATTCATGATCTTCATCAGCCTGAAGGATACGGGAGACCTCTTTGGCGCCGGGCAAAAATCCAGCAAGGAGACAAAGAAAGGCGAGTTGAAAGAAGAACAGGAAGTTCCGATCAAATTCCTCGCTCCGCCCGTGAAGTAAACGGCAGCCATGTCCGCCCATTCCGCGCTTCGTTACTGCCCCGACCTCTACCATTACGCGCGCCGCGAAACGCGCGAAGTCAGGGTCGGCAAGATCGGCATCGGCGGCGGCAATCCCGTCCGGGTGCAGTCGATGCTCACGAGCGATACGCGCGACACGGACGAATGCGTGAAGCAAACGCTGGAGCTGGTCGCCGCCGGCTGCGAGATCGTCCGGCTCACTGCCCAGACGCGGGTGATCGCGGAAAACCTTGAATCCATCAAAGCCAGTCTGCTGGCCCGAGGCTGCGATGTGCCGCTCGTCGCCGACATCCATTTCAAGCCCGATGCTGCGATGGAAGCGGCGAAGTGGGTGGAAAAAGTGCGCGTGAATCCTGGCAACTTCGTGGACAAGAAAAAGTTTGCCGTGCGCGAATACACCGACGCTGAATACGCGGAGGAGGTCGCGGCCATCGAGGAAGCCTTCGTGCCCTTGGTAAATCTTTGCCTCGAGAAGCGGCGCGCCATGCGCATCGGCACCAATCATGGTTCGCTCAGCGACCGCATCATGAACCGACATGGCGACACGCCGCTGGGCATGGTGGAAAGCGCGCTGGAATTTGCCCGCATCGCCCGCGCGCATGACTATCACAACTTTGTCTTCTCCATGAAGGCCAGCAATCCCAAGGTCATGATTGAGGCCTATCGACTGCTCGTGGCAAAGCTCAATGAACTTGGCGGCGATTGGAACTATCCGATTCATCTCGGGGTGACAGAAGCTGGCGATGGCGAGGACGGTCGAATTAAGAGCGCCATCGGCATCGGTTCCCTGCTGCATGACGGCATCGGCGACACCATTCGCGTTTCGCTCACCGAGGACTCAGTTTTTGAAATCCCCGTCGCGCAGGCGCTCGTTGAAGTCGGAATGCGGAAAGCGGAATGCGGAAGTGCCGGACAATCACCGCGGCCATCCTGGGATCCCTTTTCCTATGAACGTCGGCAAACTATGCGCCTTGAGATCAATGGGGTGCCGCTCGGCGGTGGAGAAACCGTGCGCGTTTTTACCTCGCGCGCCAAGTGGGATGCCGTCGCGCACAAGATCGACCAACTCGGCGATTTCAAACCGGAGATTGTCCTCGAAAACAGCGGCGTGGTCGCCGTCGACCCGCGCGATGATGCCGCCATCGCCGACCTCAACACCCACGACGCTGCGCGCCTCGTCACGGTGAGCGACGGACTTGATCTCGCCCCAGTCCACGCCTTCCGACTTCTTGCCGCGAAACTCGATGATAGGCATCCGATTCTGCTGAAGGATGTTCTTAGTTCCGACTTCCGACCTCCGACTTCTGACTTCTTGTCTTGTCTTCTCACCGCCTCCATGAACATGGGATCGCTCCTCTGCGATGGCATCGGCGATGCCATCATCGTGCAGGGCGAGGAAGCTCCCGGCCAGTCGCTGCGTCTGAGCTACAACATCCTTCAGGCTGCCGGCACTCGAATTTTCAAGACGGACTATGTCGCCTGCCCGAGCTGTGGTCGCACTTTGTTCAATCTGCAAACCACCACGCAAAAGATTCGCGCCGCCACCGGCCATCTCAAGGGTGTGCGCATTGCCGTCATGGGCTGCATCGTCAATGGACCTGGTGAAATGGCAGATTCCGACTTCGGCTACGTCGGCGGCGCGCCGGGCAAGATCAATCTCTACGTCGGCAAGACCGCCGTGAAGTTCAACATCCCCGAGGATGAGGCCGTGGCGCGTCTGACTGATTTGATCAGGGAGCATAACCGGTGGGTTGATGCGCCGGTTGCTGTCGCAACCCCTTAGTCTTGTGGTACACGCTGGTGCCAATTGCCGGGCCGGCGCTTCTCGTGCATCACCGCGTAAATTCGCAAGTGCTGGATCAGCGGTTCCCAGGTGCAGTAGATGCGATAGGGAAATCGATTCAGCCGGAAAACTTGTATGCGGCTGTCGATCCGCTGAAACCTGCCGGGATCATTCGAGATGGCATGCACTGCGGATCTTACCGCTGTCGTGAAGCGGTCGCCGAGTCCGGTGCTCCGGTCTTCATACCAGTGAGCAGCATCGTGAAACTCGGTTTGCGCTTCTGGATGAAAATCAAACGTCATGCCTTGCGGCGTGCTGCGAGTGATTCCTCGATGCGGCAGAAAACTTCTTCACCAGGCACCGATTGAACTTTTCCGGATTCGATCTCCTCGATTCTTTCGCGAACCACAGATAATTGCTCCGCCTCGACGTGAGCGCCATCATCAAGATCAGATGGCAATGATTCAAGCAGGATGGAAGCGAGCTGAGCGCGCTCCCGCTCTGAAAGGCCCAGTGCTTGGGGGCGAAGCATTTCAATGGTGACCATGACTGAGCATAAAACCTCGCAGCGCGCCGGGCAAGATCAATCTCTACGTTGGGGCCGTGGCGCGTCTGACCGATTTGATCCGGGAGCACAACCGTTGGGTTGATGCGCCGGTTGTGTCAGCTGCCTCATGATGCTGTAGTGGCGCATGTCGCAAGCCATGCAGGATCAGCAAATCGCACATGAAAACCGGATCACGGGTCACGATGCTATTTTTGTTCCTCAGGACTATTTCCGTGAGGTGAAACTCGGGGAGATTTTTTCGGACGGCTCCAGGCCATTCGAAGTCGATCTCGGCTGTGGAGACGGATTGTTTCTCGAGCAGATGGCGGCACTGCATCCGGATCGTAATTTCCTGGGTGTGGAGCGTTTGATCGGCCGCGTGGACAAAACCTCGCGTCGCCTCGCGCGGCGGGGGATTAAGAATGCCCGCGTGCTTCGCCTCGAGAGCAGCTACACCATCGCCTGGCTGCTCCCGCCGGGATCAGTCTCGCGGCTCCATCTGCTTTGTCCCGATCCCTGGCCGAAAAAAGGGCACTGGAGAAATCGCATCATCAATGACCCGGAATTTCTCTCCGGTCTTCATCGCGTGCTGCGGCCCGGTGGTGAGTTCTTGTTCAAATCGGACGACGAGACTATTTTCGCCAACACCCTGGAATCAATCGGCAACTTTTCTGGGTTTGAGAAGCTCGACTGGCCGGATGACGCGTTCCCTTACCCTGAATCCGCTTTTGAGCGGCAATGGCTGGCCTTGAGCCGGACGATGCAGCGAGCCCGCTGGAGGCGAATTGCGTAACTTCAGGTGTTATATCACAGGCCAGGGGTTTGTGCGAATCTTGCGCATCTTCAGGCGTGTACTGGCATCAAGAACTGCGTTACCTGCGCAGATGGCTTGTTCCTTGCTTCATCGTCGGATAGTTCCACTAGGAACCCGATAGACTGATAAAATTGCATTCGTAATACATCATAACTCCTCCCTCATGGAACTTTCCCAATTCACTGACTATTCCCCAAGGGGTTTAATTTATTCCACCGTGCGCCAGCCGGAAAAGATCACCATCACCGAACTCACCAAAGTTTACCGAATCTCCCATCACCATCTTGTGAAAGTCGTGCATCATCTCGGAAAACTGGGCTACCTGGAGAACAAAAGAGGGCGCAATGGCGGCATTTATCTCGGGAAGAATCCCCATCAGGTCAGCATCGGTGACGTCGTGCGCCGGACCGAGACCCATCTGAACTTGGTTGAATGCTTCAATGCAAAAAACAATGCCTGCCGTCTCACGCCGGCCTGCCGTCTTATGGGCGCGTTGATCGAGGCTCGGGACGCATTCTTTGGCGTGCTGGATGCCTACAGGCTACGAATAAGAAATCCATCTTGAATCTTCTACGGCCGCAAGCTGCTTGATCATGATCCACTTCCTGTCACTCCTTCGTCTTGTTTTCGTCTCCGCAATTATCTTCGCGGCGGATACCCTCAATGCAGCTGGTGGTAATGAGCCTTGGAAGACCTCAGCCGATCCCGTAGCCAGAATGTGGGAGCAGGAGAGCAAGGGTCGCTTGCAGCTCGATGTCAGCAGCCGGAAGAACTGGGTGCACAGCGTGCTGCGGGCTTTGAATGTGCCGGTGGAATCGCAGGTGCTCGTGTTCTCGAAGACGAGCCTGCAAAACACCCTGATCAATCCGCAGGCGCCGCGTGCGGTATTTTACAACGAAGAGACCTACATCGGGTGGGCGCAGGGCGGGATGATCGAGTTGATCGGAACCGACCCGCAGAATGGGCCGCAGTTCTACACCATGGCCTATCCTGAATCCAAGGGAGGCCAGTCCGTGCTGGCGACCTCTGATCAGTGCCTCTCCTGTCATGAAAATTCACGCACCAATGATGTGAACGGCTTGCTGGTTCGCTCCCTCTATGTGGATGCCGACGGCCAGCCGCTCCTCCAGTTTGGCAGCTACCTTACCGGTCATGAAAGCCCGATCAGCGAGCGCTGGGGCGGATGGTATGTCACGGGTCGCAGCGGCAAGGACCAGCACATGGGAAACGGGATCACCACCGTGAATGGCGAACGTCCCGTGCTCGACCGTGCCAAGGGAACCAACGTGATGTCACTCGACCGCTTCTTTGATATCAATCCTTATCTTGCCAGAACGAGCGACATCGTCTCGCTCATGGTGCTGGAGCATCAGTGTGTGCTGCACAACAAGCTGACGGCTGGAGCCAGGAGCGCGCGCGAGGCGATGGCGCGTCAGCATGATTTGCAAAATGCATTCAATGAACCCATCACCGATGTTCCGCAGGGAAGCGCGCAGACCGTCATCCGAAGCCACGCTGAAAAAATCGTGAAGCACCTCCTGTTCTGCGAGGAATACACCTTGCAGGATGGCGGCGTGGAGGGCTCTCCGGCTTTCCAGGACGCGTTCCGAAAAAACCGCAGGGACACTGCCGACGGTCGCTCGCTCAAGGATTTTCAACTTCTGAACCGCATTTTCAAATACCGCTGCAGCTACATGATCTACTCGAGCGCATTCGACGCGCTGCCCGCGCAGTTGAAGAATGAAGTCTATGCCCAGTTGAACGCCGTGCTGACCGGGAAGAATCAATCGAAAGATTATGCACATCTAGGCACCTCTGAGCGTCAGCACATCAGGGAGATTCTGCTGGAAACCAAAAAGGATTTGCCGGCGGACTGGCGAAATCATAGTCAGGGTGAAAAAGCCGTCTTGCAGGACGTGAAAGCTGGGAATGCAGATGATCAGGTCACTGGCATTGGCGGTTGACTGTGGCACGTTTCCTGCAATCATGCGCGTCCATTGCTGCTATGGCTGATAAAAAATACCACGTAATACGAGACTCCGGCATTCATGGCCGCGGTCTGTTCGCCAGCAAGTTTATCCCGAAGGACACCTGGATCGTTGAATATCTCGGTGAAAAGGTCAACAAGGAGGAGAGCGAACGCCGCTCCGACCTGCTGCTGGAGAAGAGCAAAAACAATGGCGGCGCGCGCGTCTATACTTTCATCCTGAGTGACGACCTGGACATTGATGGTGACTTTGAATACAACGACGCGCGTCTGGTGAACCACTCTTGTGATCCCAATGTGGAGGCACAGGTCTGGGATGAAAAAGAAATCTGGTTCATCGCCTTGCATGACATACAGCCGGGCGAGGAACTGCTCTACAATTACGGCTTTGATCTCGAATCCTGGCAGGAACATCCCTGTGGCTGTGGCTCGGTCCGCTGTCCCGGCTACATTGTTGACGAGGATCTCTGGCCGAAACTGCGGAAGAAAATATCTGCGCGTATGGCATGGAAAACCCGTCGTCGCAAGAGCAGCACGCCCGCAGTTCGTCCGAAGACGGAAGCAGTGTGCGAGAAGGCTGCTTGACGAATTGATGGAACCATTCTCCGGCATGATGCCGGTGAGGCCATCAATCACGCAAAGCTCTCCACTTCCACGATGACTGCATCCAGCAGACTCTGCTTCAAATGCAGTGTGGACTGGACTTTCAGTGATCGCAGCACGGTGAGAGTCTCTACTTTCGTCCGCTGTTGCCTGCGAATGGCACGCACGAGGACACCAATGGTGCCATGGGTGGCGATTCCGAGATTACCTGCCGCCAGACGTGCCGCTGTATCATCTGTCAGCAGCAATCCAGGACGATGTTCCAGAGCCAGTCGCAGCGCTTCCCATTCTCCTGTGTGCAGGCTTAGCACTTGGGCCAGTGCTTCCAACGCGGGAGGCGGCGGAGCCAGCGGAGCAACTCGCCTCAGTGTCACGCCAGGGCGGGCAAGTGCACCGGGCCTGTGCTGCTGCACTTCCTGCCACACGGTCTCCGGCACCAGCACTTTTGAAAAGTCCGCCAGCAGATCCAGACAGCCCAATTCATCCAAGTGAATCAGCGGACCTGCGTCACACACCACCAGCGGCGCACTGTGGTCATTCGTTCCCATGCAGGCCCCATTGCACGTCGCTCATCACCAATGACTCCGTCACCCGCGTCGAATGCGACTCCAGGAACCGTCGCAGCGCCTCCGCGAGCAGTTCGTTGAAATCCGCCGCCCATCCTTCTTCAACGAAGGAGTGCGCTCGTGCCGTCAGCTCCGTCGGCAGTTCAGCATGGATGATGGTTTTGATCATAATCTAATACTATCACGATAAAGCCAAGGCCGCACCTGTGGATTTCACGTCAGATATACCGCGAGCCAGGAACGGGGCTGCGGGCAAATCGCGGGTTGCCCATTCATTGCATTTCGTCCATGCATTCTATCTCATGCCCGCTCCGATCCTCGCCGCCTCCGCACATCCCAATCCCTGGATGGTGCTGCCTTTTGTCGCGCTGCTCTTGTGCATCGCGCTGTTTCCGATTTTCGCCGCGCATCACTGGGAGCGACATTATGCAAAGATTGCCGTGGGACTGGGCGCGATCACGGCGAGTTATTATATTTTTGGTCTGTCCGCGACGTTGCCCGTGCTTCACGCGCTGGAGGAATACATCAGCTTCATGGCGCTGATTGGATCGCTTTATGTCATCTCGGGTGGCATCAATATCACCGTCAAGGGCGGGGCCACACCGATGGTGAACGTGGCCTTCCTTTTGATCGGTGCGGTGCTGGCCAATATCGTCGGCACCACAGGTGCATCCATGTTGATGATCCGCCCATGGATTCGCATGAACAAGGTGCGCATCACGGGCTTTCATGTGGTCTTTTTCATCTTCATTGTCAGCAATGCCGGCGGCTGCCTCACGCCAATCGGCGATCCGCCGCTCTTTCTTGGCTTCCTGCGCGGCGTGCCGTTCTGGTGGGTGCTGGAGCACGCCTGGCCATCCTGGCTCCTGGTGGTAGGGGCTCTGCTGGCGATCTTCTTCATTCTTGATGTGAGGAACTTCCGGCGCGCGCCGGCACCGGTGCGGGAGATGGAGGCGAAGCCGGAGCAGTGGGGCTTTCGCGGGCTGGGCAACCTTCTGCCGCTGGGCGCGGTGCTGGCGGCGGTATTCCTGCCGCACACGTGGAAGATCGGCACCCATGATTTTGGCATCACAGCCAGTGCGCTGGTCATGCTGGCGGCGGCGGCAGTTTCCTATTACACCACGCCCAAGCCATTGCATGAGGCGAACGATTTTAATTTCCATCCCGTTGCCGAGGTCGGCTGGCTTTTTATCGGCATCTTCATCACGATGATTCCGGCGCTCCAACTGCTCGGGGGCGGCGATGCGCTCCATCTCCGCACTCCGCTGGGTTATTACTTCGCCTGCGGCACGCTCTCGGCGTTTCTCGATAATGCGCCGACCTATCTCACGTTCCTCGCAGCCAAGATGGGAACACAGGGGCTTGATGTCCAGAGCGTGGCGGATGTCCGCCATTTCGTCGTCCATCATGAGCCGTTCCTGATCGCCATCTCGCTCAGCGCCGTGTTCTTCGGTGCCGGCAGTTACATTGGGAACGGCCCCAACTTCATGGTGAAATCCATTTGTGAGAAGGCCGGCGTGCACACGCCCTCCTTCCTCGCCTACGTCTGGCGCTATGCGTTGCCCTTTCTGTTGCCGGTCATCGCGGTGGCTGGCTGGCTGCTGGCACGCATGGCCCATTAGATTTCTTGATGGGAAAGCTTGTATTGCCTCATTCCCGCGTCTCCATTCTGCGCCCAGCCATTATCTTGCAGCCGATCAACTTATGAAAGTAAACACCCTCATATCATGCCTCGCGTGGCTCAGTCTCGCCACTGCCGGATTTTCCGCAGCCAAAACAGATGAAGAGCGGCAGCAGATCTTCGAGAGTCTCAAGTGGATCACCGAGGGCACGATTCCGCTCGAGCAGGATGTGGCCACCATCAAACTCCAGAGCGGCTTTCGTTATCTGGACAGCACAGATGCCAGCAAAGTTCTCTCTGACCTCTGGGGCAACCCCCGGCACCAGACGTTGGGCATGATCTTTCCGCCGGAGAATGCGGAGAGCGGCAGCATCTGGGGCGTCATTGTCGAGGGGTTTGAAATGGAGGGTTATGTAAAGGACGAGGATGCCGACAAGCTTGACGCCGGAAAAATGCTCCAGGAAATTCAAGATGGCCAGAAAGAGGCGAATGTGGAGCGCAAGAAGCAGGGTTACGCAGAACTGGAAATTGTTGGCTGGGCCATGCCGCCCATCTATGACAAGGAAGCCAAAAAGCTCACCTGGGCGCTCGACATCAAACGGATCGGAAGTGACCGGCATTCGGTGAACTACTACATCCGCATCTTGGGACGCCGGGGGTATCTCGTGCTTAATGCCCTGGGCAGCATGGATCAGGTGAAAGAGATCGAAGCCGCCACGCCGCAAGTGCTGGCGATGGTCGAGTTTAACGAGGGGCATCGCTACGCCGATTTCGATGAAAAAAAGGGGGACAAAGTGGCGACCTATGGCATCGCGGGCCTGATTCTTGGTGCGGTCGGCCTCAAAGCGCTGGCCAAGGTCGGGCTGCTGGCGCTGTTCGCGAAGAAGTTCGGATTCGTTCTGCTGTTCTTGAAAAAATTTGCGTTTGTGATCATTGCCGTTGGCGCGGTTCTGTTCAGCAAGATCAAGAGCTTTATCAGCGGACGAAGGGCGAATGAAGAATCCGCACGGGGACCGCAGGCATGATTGAGCGTAGCTCGCGAATTGCTTTGCTGACACCAAGCTGGTGGAGTATCTCGCTGCCGCCTACGGCAGCCCGGCAAATGCGAAAAACGGTACGTGACATTCTAGTCGTCCGTCATGTTTGAAGGGAGGCGGGGCTTTCCAGCCCCGCTCATATCGGTAAAGCGGGGCTGGAAAGCCCCGCCTCCATTTTCATTGAGCACGCAGATATTTTCTAGCTGACAACACGCGCATTGTGTGTTCTGTAGCCTATGGGCGCTCCCTCGTTATCTTTGTCATTTGATGATGTGTTGCTGCTGCCGGGCAAAAGCTCCGTGCTGCCGGCGGAAGTCAGTCTGAGCGCGCGGCTCACTCCGTTGCTCACTCTCAATATCCCGGTGCTGTCCTCGGCCATGGACACCGTTACCGAAAGCAATCTCGCCATCGCGCTGGCTCGCGAAGGCGGCATGGGCGTCATCCACCGCGCCTGCCCCATCGACTACCAGGTCGAGCAGGTGGCGCGGGTGAAGCGTTCCGAGAACACCATGATCCTCGACCCGCAGACGGTGCATCCGGAAACTTCATTGCGGGATGTGACAGTGCGAATGCGCGAACGTGGCGTCAGCGGGTTCCCCGTGGTGGACAAAAACGGCATCCTGGTCGGCATGGTCACCAGTCGCGACATGTGGTATGTCGAAGACGAAAACACTCCGGTGAAGGAAGTCATGACGCCGCGCGAACGGCTCGCCACCGGGACGCCGCACACCACGACCGAGGAGGCTCTCAAGGTGCTGTTCATCAATCGCATCGAAAAGCTGCCGCTGGTGGACATTGCGGGAAAGCTTACCGGCCTGATCACGAAGCAGGATATCGAGAAGATGCGCACTTTCACCAACGCTGCGAAGGATGATCACGGTCGTCTGCTGGTGGGTGCCGCAGTCGGCGTGAGTGAGGACTGCATCGAGCGCGCGCTGGCCGTCCAGGCCGCAGGCGCGGACGCGGTTTTCATTGATGCCGCGACCGGGCACACCTCGCGAGTGATGGAAGTCATCGCGAAACTCCGCGCGAAGCTGGGCGACCGCACGCCCATCGTCGCGGGCAATGTGGTGACCAAAGACGGCGCAAGAGATTTATGCGATGCAGGGGCTTCGGCGATCAAGGTTGGAGTCGGCCCCGGTTCCATCTGCACCACGCGCGTCATCTCCGGTGTCGGCATGCCGCAGTTCAGCGCGGTGCAGGAAGTGGCGGAAGTCTGTCGCGCTCGCGGTGTCGCGGTCATCTCCGATGGAGGCATTCGCTATTCGGGCGACATCGCCAAGGCCATCGCCGCCGGTGCGGACTGTGTCATGATCGGCTCCATTCTTGCCGGCACCTCGGAAAGCCCTGGTGCGATGGTGAAATGGCAGGGCCGCACCTTCAAAGAATATCGCGGCATGGGCAGTCTTAAAGCCATGCGCAAAGGTGCGGGTGATCGCTACGGCCAGAATTCTTCCGGCAAACTGGTGCCCGAGGGTGTCGAAGCCCGCGTGCCTTACAAGGGGCCGCTCGGCGAAGTAGTCTTCCAACTCATGGGCGGCCTGCGCAGCGGCATGGGATATGTCGGCGCGGGCAACCTCGATGAATTGCGTGAGAAAGCGCGCTTCGTCCAGATCACCGCCAGCGGCCTGAAGGAAAGCCATCCGCACGACATCGTGATCACTGAGGAACCGGTCAACTACGAGGTGGGCTAGAATTTTCGCTTTATTTTTAGCAGGCCATTCGCTCTTTTTGTCGCGGAGCGACAATGGATGGTAGCCGTGGGTTTCAACCCACGGTCGGCGTCAAGAAAGAGTATCCGTCGCGTCGCGACGGCGGAACCGGGCAGTGCTGCGTTGATCCACCGGGTTACATTGTCGCTACGCGACAAGAAGGATTTGCGGCAATGACCGTGGGTTGAAACCCACGGCTACCGTCCGCCGTCGCTACGCGACGTAGAAGAACAGCATTGGTTTAATAAAATTGCCTTAGGCTTTAGCTCACGCGAGATGCCCCTGATCACCCCCGCCCGCCGTGTCGATATCGACATTATCAACATCCATCTGCCGCACTCGCTTGCGGTCACGCGCAAGCTCAACGGAAGTTCGAAGCTTTTCCCGCACGCCCTCGACATCCCGGATCGCCGGGATGATGACATTTGGCGTCATGGTGTCTGAGGTCAGCAGCTCGAGGTTTCCGAGGCCGAGCATGCGAAGCAGAATGGGCTGCTTCACGCAGTAATCACGCACGCGGTAGAGTTCAAGGTTGTCCTGATGCCGGGTGATGATGCCGCGGGTGACCAGCAGACGCTCGTTGGTCAGGGTGAAGACGGTGGTCTTGGTCAGCCACCAGCGCCAGAGCCACAGGACTGCCGGGATGACCATGAGCGCCAGTGCCGGTGGCATCATGAAGGTCAGCACCACGACTCCGATCGCCAGCACGACGCAAAGCGCATAAAACCAGAAGTGAATCCATTGGGAACTGTTTCCCTGCCAGAGTTTTATTTCGGAAGATGAGGGTGTAGCGGGAGTGGTCGGTTCAGTCATGGCAGTGGTGAATTGCCGCACACTAATTCAGACCCGGTAGAACGCCAAGTATGTTCTCGCAGGCGCGCACGCTTCTGACGAACGTGCCTGACCAGGCGATTTTGAGCACGGCTAAAACGGCTTCATATATCCCAGCCAGGCCGCCACGCTGCCGAGCGCCAGCGCAATCAGCACCGCCGCCGTGGCTGGCAGCAGCTTGCGCTTCACGAAAACTGGCAGCAGCGCCGCGATCACCCAGATCGCGAGTTTGCACCAGACCCAGAGCGGCATTGATTTCATGATGCCCTGTTTTGCCAGGAGACCGAAGCCCGTGACCAGAAGCAGCAGCAGTGCAACACCGCGGAGGATGGCACCGAACTTGCGGGTTGGACCGTGATCGGCTGCAGCCAGTGCCGCGCCAGTTCCAGCGAATAAGGCCATGACGGCGACAAGATGAATGATGTGATAGTGTTGCAGAGACATGCCAATGCCTAGACGCGATAGCCGCAGCGTGCAAGCTGCCTCGCTGCTTCTCTGTTCGTAGTGAGGGCGTCTCGCCCTCACGCCTCCAACCCCAATCTACCGAGCATGAGTGAGGGCGAGACGCCCTCACTACGAGGGATCTCAGCGCCATTTCATGGGCTTTTAATAAAGACGCAGCCGCGTTCGTAGCCGCGTTCGTGTTGCGCAGCCGCGAAGCGAAAACGCGGGAAGTAGGCATGCTTCGTTGGCTGCCGTGGCATCTTCCCGCACTCTTACGAGATGCGGCTACGTCTTTATTAAAAATGCTCTGTAAGGCGGATGTGACATCCGCCATGTCTAACGGACTTGAAGTCCGTTACAGGCGGGCTTGAAGCCCACCAGACAGGGCGGACAACATGTCCGCCTTACGGCTTCACTAAGCGCCATTATGGACCGGCCTTCTTCACTTGTTGTCGCATCAACGGCGCGAGAAACTTCACTGTTTCATCCGCGATGACATGATAACCGGCTTGGTTGGGATGCCGGTCGCCAAACCAGCCGGGCAAATCGAAGAAATGCGCGTCGAGACGGTTGTCGAGCACAATGACCGTGTCACCATGGACGAAGGGCTTCACGAGCTCATGATACTTTTCCGGTATTTTCGCGAGTTTAAACCGCCGGTAGTTGAGCATGTTTGGCCCGCGCTCCAACTCGGCGGCGTAGCGCGTGTAAATGTCGAGAAGCTGGAGCTTTTCCCCGGTGGCGATCTGCCGAATGAGCGCGTTGATGCGTGTGACCTTGGCCGCCTCGAAAATTGGAATCACTGTCATCGGAATCAGCATGGCCGAGGGATGGTCCTGACGCAGGCGGGCGAGGAGCGCATGATAGTCCTCCGGGAAACCGCCATCAAAGTCCTTGCGAAAATAGATGTCATTAAGCCCGAAGCGGATGAAAATGTAATCAAGGCCGGGCTGCTTTGCGATCACGCGGTCATACTTGCCATCAGGCTCAAGGAGCCTCTGGATAAACTCGCCGTCGATCCCGCAATTGATGACATTGCATGGCGGCAGGTCTTTTTCACCCGCGAGCAGCAGACGGATCGTGTCTGCCAGATACGGCCCTGGTGCTTTCATCATGATCCGGGGCACCAATTCCTCGGTTGTGCTGTCGCCGAGGAGCGCGATTTGCACCTTGCCGTCGTGCTCCGCGCGCAACGCGACCGTCAGCAGGAAGGTTAGCGTCGCGAGCGCGATGATGCGGGTCAGCGTCGGGGAGATATTTGTCGAGTAGCGGAAGGCTGGGGACGGCATTGCGCCATGGTGCTTGATCATGCGGGGGATGAATGTGCCGCTGGTGAGAAATGTCAAGGCTGGAGGGCGTGTATTCCTGCCTGATCCTTGATGTGAGGTATGAAAATCGGGCGATGAGGATGTCGTCCGCTTTTCCTGAATTATACGCACACAAACCGGTCCACGGTGCGGCGGGCGCAAAATAATGAGTAATGATTAAAATAAGTGCAAGAACCCATCCAGGCGGACGTTTTAGTCATCCATGAAAATACCAAGATTCTTTTGTATCACGATAATCAGCCTGTTTGCGTTTGCCCTTTCCGCGGCTGATCAGGCTTCGGAACTCATCGCCTGGCAAATGGACTCCATGCAAAAAGTGTTCAAGGAAGATGTCCGGCCGGATAAAGCCACCGGCGAACTGGCCATCGATGCCGCGCGCAATGAGGTTATCTCCGCCCAAGTCGTCGTCTGGTGCAAGGAACCGATGGAAAAAGTGGCTTGCCGGGCAGGCGCTCTCAAGCTGGGGGCAGGTCAGCTGATCCCCGCGCCGCGGGTCAGATGGGTCGGCTACGTGCCTGTGGGAACGGACTATAAACAGACAGGTGGCCCCTTTAAGCCCTTCCCTGATCCGCTGATGGAGAATGCTCCCGAAAAGATCGAGCCTGGAATGGCGCAACCGATCTGGTTGACCTATAAGATTCCGGCTGATTCAGCGCCGGGGTTGTATCAGGGAGAGGTGGAGGTCGAGGCCACCATCCAGGGAAAGATCCAGACGACGAAAGTCCCGCTGCGCATTCAGGTGTATGCCGCGAAGCTGCCGGACACGCGCACGCTCAAGGTCAGCAACTGGACCTGGTTTGACAGTAATAGCGTAGCCAAACTGTGCGGCGTGGAGGAAGTTTACAGCGAGCCGTTCTGGAAACTGATGGAAGTGGTGGCGCAAAACATGGCGGCTCACCGGCAGAACGTCATCTTCACACCCATGCAGGGCGGGTGGTCGCATAACGATCTGATCACCGCCAAAGTGAACCCGCAAGGGAAGCTGGAAATTGACTTTACCCTGTTCGATCGCTGGGTAACGATATTTCGAGCGGTCGGAGTGGACGGTCTGATCGAAGGGGTCCAACTGGCCCGCCCGAATAGAGGCAAAATCGTCATAAAGGATGGGGGAGCCTTCAAATCTGTGGCCTGGAGAATCGAAGACGGCAAAGCGGTGCGTGTGTGGCTCGGTTCGATGAGCGAGGAATATGACCAGTATCTTGCGCTCTATC
>VFKE01000047.1 GCA_009885695.1 Verrucomicrobiota bacterium
AAGATCGAGAGATGCCGCAAACGGCTTGAGGAAATCAGTCCGGGTTGCACGAGCAGGAAGCGGCGCAAGGCGGCTTATAAGAATAGTTATTTCGGCGACAGAACACTAGCGTTTCAAGGCACAGCCCGATTTTTGACGGTTCTATTTTCATTTTTAGGTTTAGCTTGCCGTTTTGGCGCACAAGCCAGCTCGGTTTGCCGGAAAGAATAGTGACGGTATGTCTCAAACTCACCCTGCGGATGAATTTGGTTATTATTGGAACCCTTTTTTATTTCGCGCCCTTTCGCGTATTTCGCGGGTAGTCCAATTCAGTTTCTAGGTTTATGGCTTACGCCTGTCGGCATAGGCACCAGTGAAGCGTGCGCCGATCGACATCGTGATCCCATTCAACTTGGATGCACACGCACGGTGAATGCGTTCTCCTCCGCAAACCAGCGCGCGGCAACAGGCTTGATCTCCTTCGCGCTCACGGCCTCGACGATAGTGGGCAGCCGCAGATAATGTCCGTGACCGAGGCCGTTGAGCTCGTCCCAGCCGGCGCTGTCTGCCATGGCTCCGTTGCCCTGCTGCGTCCGGAGCCATGAGGCCTTCCAGGTCGTCTTCGCGCGCTGCAGCTCATCGTCGCGCAAGCCGTTGGCCGCCAGATCAGCCACCTCTTTGCGCAATTCTTGTTCGACGTGATCCAGCTTGGCCGGATCGCAACCCACATAAAAATAAAAGGCTCCGGCCCCGAGCGCATGAAACGCCTGGGTGCCCACGAAGTAGGCCAGCCCCTGCTCCTCGCGGATGCGATTGAACAATCGCGACCCCATGTCGCTGCAGGCTTCATCGATCATCGTCAGCATTGGCACCTCTGCGTCATGCAATCCAACCGTGGGAAACCCGAGCACCAGCACGCCCTGCTCCTTGTCGAGCGTGAGTTCGCGCCGCACGGGCTTTGCGGAAATTTTCATCGGAGAAAAGCCGGCCGTGGACCTGGTTCCGGCATCCATGGATCCCAAGTATTTCTCCACCTGCTCCCGGATGCGATCCGGCTCCACATCGCCGAAGATGCTGATGACACCGTTCCGGCCCCGCACCGCCCGGTGCCAGGCCGCACGACAACTGGCCTCGCTCAAGGCTGCCACGCTCTCCATCGTCCCCAAGGCCGTGCGCTCGTAAGGCAGCCCGGCGAATATCTCCCGGCGGACACGGCGCAGCCCAACGGTGAGCGGATCCTCCAACTCCTCCCGCAACGCGGCCTGCTGGCGCTTCTGAATTTTCGGCAGATGCGCACTGGGGAACGACGGTGCAAGCAGAATCTCCGAGATCAAACCCAGCGCCAGGTTCTCGTCGCCTCGCATCACTTCCGCGCCCACATTGAGACGGTGGGCGTCGCCATTGGCCGTGAGCGCTCCGCCGCGATCTTCCAGCAAGGCAGCGATCTCCTCGTCGCTTCGCTGCTTCGTTCCCTTCGTGAGCCACTGCGCGCACACTTGCGTCACCCCGGCATCGGCCGCCATCTCCACCGGCACGCCCGCAAGAAACTGTGCGCGAACCGAAACCAGCGGCAGCCGGGCATCATGTTTCACCAGCAGCGTCAGACCGTTGGCCAGTTCAAACTTTTCAACGACACCCCGCTTCGTGGCCGCGCCATTTTTCGTGATTTTTGACAGCGTGCCAGTCGGATGCAGTGAGACCCGGGTGCAACGCTCTGCCACGATGTATTTCCTGGCAGCGGAAATCATGTCGCTCACGGTGAGGGATTTCACGCGCTCCAGATAAGCGCGGTCATGGTCGAGATCGCCCACTGCGAGCCACGAACTTGCCAGCACGGACGCCATGCCCCGGGTGGTGGTGCGCACTCGCAACGCACCGCTCAGCGTCATGCGCACCGCTTTGCTGAGTTCATCGGGCTTGGGACCATTCGTTCGCATTTCCTCAAGCACTCTCGCGATGGCCTCTTCCACTTTCTCGAGGTCCGCGGCATCTGCTTCCGCCTCGACCATAAACAGACCGCGCTCCAGCGCCGACCAGGTTCCAGCGCCGACATAATGCGCCACGCCCAGGCGCTCGCGCAATTCGATGATCAACCGTGAACTGCGGCCGCCGCCGAGCAGAAAGGCCAGGACATCAAGCGCCGCCTTGTCCTCGTGCGAATCACCCGGGATGTGCCAGCCCAGGGAGAGCCGGGCAATGTCAGTGGGAAACTCACACCGGGCCGAACGATGCGCCGTCTGCTCCGGCTCCTGCGGCATGACGACCGGCTCGTAGGCTTTTCTCTCCCATGAAGTAAAATATTTTTTCACCGACTCCATTACCGCCGCTCCATCAATGCCGCCCGAGATGACTAGAAAGCAGTTGTTCGGCACATAATGCCTTGCATGAAAGCCCGCCACATCGGCACGCCCTGCTTGATTGAATACCTCAAGGTGGCCGATCACCGGATGCCGCATCGGATGCGCTCGAAATGCCGTGCTCTGAAGCAAATGCTGCACCGCGCTCTGCGGATCATCGTTTTCCATGGCAAACTCACGCCGGATCACCTCCTGCTCGCGCACCAGTTCACCGGCATCGAACAATGAACCGCGCGCCATGTCAGCCAGAATCTCCAGGTAGCCGTCCACCTGTTCCGCAACGCCGTCGATCCAATAGACCGTCCGGTTGTAAGTCGTGTAAGCGTTCACCTGGCCACCGCGCGACTGGATGTCCTGCGCAATCTGCGTCGCACCGCGCTTGCCCGTGCCCTTGAACATCATGTGTTCCACGAGGTGCGCCAGCCCGGCCCCGGTCCACTTCTCCTCGTGCAGGCTGCCGGCCTTGACCCAGAGCTGCACGCTGGCGACGGGATGCGCCTGATCCTCGGCCAGGATGATCTCCAGACCATTGTCCAGCGTGTGAAGTTGCGCGGTGTTGGGCGGCAGTGCGGGGGTGTCGTTCATTTTCAATTCCATGTCATGCATCCATTACGAACGCCGCTCCATGCGAAACGACTTGGTGAGTTCTTCTTCCAGCAGCACTCCGTCGGAAAAATCCTCGATGCTATCCGTCTCATTCTTTCCGAAGTAGCCCAGGGTGATGAAATTGTAAACCATCTCACCCACATGCTCGCTGCAGGTGACGCCCCATTCACGCAGCACAAAAAAGGCCATGGGACCAAATTCTTTCAGCGCCAGATCACGGAAGCCGGCCAGCAGTTGCGGGCCGGCCACATGACGGTCCTCCGAATCCTCGCGATGCAGCATCTTGATGGTATGATCCAGCGAATCGCAAAGAAATGCATAAGCCTGCGGCGCGAAACGCGCGTCGCGTTCGCGCACTTCGCGCACGGCGATGTGGAAAGCGACAGTGTTTTTCATGGCGGCAGGGATGCGGAACATGGCGCATGACGCAACGGGGTCAACTGGCAGGGGCATCGCATCCCGTGACGTGCTCGCCAAGAGGGTCGGCACCCCCTGCCGACTTATCATCACTTGCGCAGCAACGCATCCCGCGGCGTGCTCGCCAGCAAGAGCACCGCCCTCTTGACCGGACACCTTCGCAAATCCTTCCGGCGCCACGGCCCGCCGCTTCTGCTCAAACGTGACAACTGCAACTCCTTCAAGAATGCTCGCTCGACGCGCTGCTGGCCGGGGCGTGGGTCATCCCGCTCAACAGTCCGGCGTCGTCAAAGTAGTAAAGTGCCGCAGCGATGTTGGTGGTGTCTTTTCTCCAGCAAACCATATCGGTGCCGTCGAGCGCTTTAAGTAACCGACTTGCCCAATTAAGAGAAATTTCTGAGGCTCCATAACGACCTAAGCAGGCCGTGATTGGGTTCACATAAAAGTCTTCGTTGTCCCCAAATAAGCCAAGGGCTGGGTCGAAGGTGACACCTTCGCTCACGCCACTTATTTTTGCGCCTGCGCCAAGGAAAATCGTAGAATTGTCATCCATTGTCCCGCCTGCAAGGGGGAGATAATTACCAAGGGCTGCGTTGATGTCGGCGCTTACGCCCGTCAAGGCCGAGCCGTCGCCATCGGGCGCGAGCGCACCGACCTGGGCGGGCGTGAGGCCCATCAAGGCCGAGCCGTCGCCATCGGGCGCGAGCGCACCGACCTGGGCGGGCGTGAGGCCCGTCAAGGCCGAGCCGTCGCCATTGGGCGCGAGCGCGCCACCGCCGATGATGATGCTTTTGATTTTTGGCATCGCGTTACCAGGCTTCGATTTCCAGTTCGACGGTGACCGCCGCGCTAACTTCGTCGTCGCGCTTGATCTTGACCTCGGAGGCGTCGGTCAGACCGCGCACGATCCAGGCTTCACCGTCAGCCAGCGTGAAGTAGTCTTCCGGGGTGAGGACGTCCTCGATCAGTCGGGCCACACGAATGGCGACGCCGCTCTTGTTGTTGACGCACACTTGCCGGGCCGGGCCTTCTTCGGGTGAGACCCATTGCGTGCCGTCCGCGGCATCGGTGGCCAGCCGCTTGAAGTGGGCTAGACCAGGGAAGAATTCTGTGGCTCCTGGGCGCATGGAAAAAATAAAGGATGAGGGAGGAAGGATGAAGGATGAAAAGAAACGAGCGGCCGCACAGAGGACTGTGCGGCCGCTCGCCACTCTTGAGATCAGCTGACCGTGCAGAGGCGGGCGGCAGCGGCGTTGGTCACCTGGACCTCCTCGCTCCAGTCGAAGCCTGCGACGTCCACGCGGCCGTCTTCACTCTGGTAGATGCGCGGGGCCATGTAAGCTCCCATCTTGCGGAAGGTCTTCATGAAGCTGCTGTCGTAGCGGGTGGGATTCGCGAAGGTCGCGAAGATCATGACCTTGCTGCCGAACATGAAGTCGATGCTTTCGGCGTCGAGGTTCTTGTTCGAGTCCAGGACCAGCAGACTGACCTGCGAGTTCACGTTGGTAACGAACAGGTTCATCAGGTCCTGCGTGGTGGGATTCACCGGCGTCTTGCTGCCGCTGACCTTGAACCGATCCTTGACGGACGCATGGTTCTTGATCTTGCGGAGGCTGGAGAAGCCGAAGAGGATGCGGATTTCCATCATGGCACCCATGCCCTTCGCGCCTTTGATGACGTTGCCGATTTCGGCATCGATCAAGTCGATGAGGTCAACGGTGCTGGTGGTGGAGTCCAAGGTCGCGCCGGCGGTGGCTCCCGCTGAAGCGAGGTCCAGCACGGTCTTCTCGTGATCCAAGCTGGCGAGCTGGGCTACGATGTTCGCGCCCTCCTTGATCACATCCATCATGACGGCCTCGTCCTGCTCCAGCTTATCGACTGGGAAGTCGAGAGCGTGCGGCGTGCAGTTGTAGTTCTCGTCGCTGAGTTCGAAGCCAACTTTCGTCGCGCTGCCTTTCAGCGCGCGGCGGGTGTCGGGGATGGTGAGGAGTGTTTTGTCATTCCACTTTTTGAAGCGGCCGATGAGCTGAGCCACCGGAACGGTGGGAGCGATGAAATCAGCCACGCGGCTGACGGATTGTTCTGCCGCGCCCTGGACGTAGGACGTGAGGAGCGGATTGGCGGAGATGCTGGCGAGTTTGCTCATAGAGTTAGAAGTTAAGAGTTAAGAGTTAGGAGTTGGTCTGGCGGCGCTGCGACGCCGCCGTTGGTTGGTTAGTTGGTTCAGCGGGCGACTTTCACGAGGGCGATGAGTGCATCCACCTTGTCGGCGATGGCTTGCACCTCGGCTTGAGTGGGCGGATCGGTGATGGTCAGCGCGAGCGCGGCCAGCGTGCCGACGGGTGCGATCTCAACGTCAGGACGGATGAGGACATCGCCCTCGCCGCTGGCTTTCGTTTCTTCGGCGAAGCCGAGACGAATAGCGGAGGCGGTGGGAGTGGCCTTGCCGGTCGCGGTGTCCAGATAGACTGCCGCGGCGTTGGTGTGTGCCAGCGCCGACTTGATGCGGATGCCGGCATTGCCGAGCGCTTGGATGCCAACTTCGGCGTCTTCGATGCCGGCGTCGATCAGGACATAGGCTTTGGCCAGGGAGCCGTCGTGGAGCACGACTTGATCGTCAGAGTTGAGCATGACGACGAATTTCTCCTTGAGGGAGAGGTCCGCACCAGCGGTGCGGCGGAGGATGGGGCCGGGGGCCGTGTTGTTTTGCATAATTAAGTTATGAGTTACGGGTTAAGGGTGATGGGTTCGGTTGGATCAGACGGCGGCGACTTCAGCGTCCGCAGAGGCGAATGCCTGGGCGAAGGTGATGGGCTTGCCTGCGGCCTTCGCGGCGTCGCACATGGCGGTGGCGCGGTTCTTGACGGTGGCGGCACGAGCGTGCTGCTTCTTGTCATCGAGCACCGGAGTGGCGGAGCCTTCGCGGTTGAAGACCGGCTTGCGTTCGGCGCGCGCTTCACGGGCGGCTTTCTGCTCGGCGGTTTCGGTCGCGGTGTGGTGGCCTTCGGTGAAGCCCTTAATCATCGCCAGACCGCCATCGCGGTTGGTCACGAGGAGAGACTTGAGTGTCTTGCGGAGGGTTTCGTCTTTCGGAATCGCAGCTTCGTTCGCGGTGATGGTGTCATCGGCGAAACGGTTGTTGATGGTTTCCAGTTCCGTCTTGAGCGTGTCAGCGCTCGCGGCCTTGGTCATCAGCTCGCTGATGCGGTTGAGCACAAGAGCGTCGGTGGTGGCTTCATCGAGCTTGAGGAGGAGGCACAGTTCTTTTTTCATGGTCGGTGTTTTGGGGTCGGGTTCGGTTTCTCGGTTGGTGACTGGCTTCGCATTGCGAAAGCCGGGACGGTTGGTGAAGGACAGACCGACGAGCTGCGTCGGGCGGAAAAGACCCGCTTCGATTTCTTCGAGCGTGTCCTGGGGAAATTCAGGTGAGACGAAACGCAGCGTGCCACCGAGCACCTCGCGGTCGCCGGAGTTCGTCAGCCGTGGCTTGGCGTAAATGCCATCGGGGCGTTTCTCCGCCGTGGAGAGGTCGGCCCAGGCGAGGGCGTCGGTGCGCTTGGCGGGATCGTGCGATTCATGTTCGCGATCCATCAGCATCTCTGTTTGCGGGAGTGCATTGAGGATGGCGTCCATGGCGCGTTCGTCCACGAGCTGACGGACTGGCTTGTTGTTCGCGCCGGAGCCTATGGCGTAGCCGGCCGGCACGATCTGGATGAAGCCATCGGACGGGAGCGTGAAGGCAGCCGCATCCTTGGAGCGGTTGCAGACGGGTTGGAAGATGGCTGGCGTGAGCTTGGGCACGCACGATGATTAGTGATCGCCGAGTGGTCTGCATCGTGGCGCGTGAAGTGCGCGAAACATTAAATGAAGTGGGTCGGCAGCCCACTGCCGACATGGCTTGAATGAATGTCGGCAGAGGGCTGCCGACCCACTATGCCTGCTTCAGCTTGCGGGTGATCCACGAATCGAACGCATTGCCTGCGGAGGTGCGCAGTTCATCATCGGAGGGCAGTGCCTTGGGATCAGCTTTGATGACCGCGCGTTTCACCAGGACATACATGACTTGGAGGATGCCGTTCTTGCCGGAACCTTTCTTCGCGAGAACGCCGATGGTGTTGCCGCTTTTGTTTTTGCCAGTTCGGATTGCCACCAGATTATCGAAGGTGGCAGCACGCAGACCGTAGGCTTCAGCGACGACGGGAATGGCGAGGGCTTTGCTCCGCTTGGGTGTGATGACGGCACCGAAGACGTGCGGGTTCAAGCGCACATCATTCACCTGCACCGTCGCACCATCGGACTCAGGCAAGGTTACGACACTGTCGCGCACTTGACCCCAGAAGCCGGTCTTCTCGAAGCCGCGCGCATTCGGGATCTTGTTCTTCTTGCGGAAATGTTTCTTCAGCGTGTTGCCGACCGCGCGCGCCGCGATGATGATTCCTTCCTGTGGATTCTTTAACTGGACGCCCAGCGCAGTGATGTCCTGGAGCGCCTGGCGTCCGTCGATGTTGATGACCTTCCCGCCGATCATGGGAGATAAGTTGTATTGACGATAAAGTCTTTCCGACTGGTCACACTTTCGAGATCGGAGAGACGCCGCCTGGTGATTTCCTTTTCCAGTTCGGGCGTGACATGAAATCCTAGAACAACATCACCATTCGCCGTCAGGATGATGACGCGGACAGCCGGACGTTGGACGATGCTTTTTGCTCCATAGCCGAGCAATTCACCATTATCGCCGCTCTCTGTGGCTGCCAGCACGGCGGCAAAATCATTCTCGCCGTTGGGCCGGTAAAGCGCCTTGTTCCCATCAAGGATGCCCTTGATCACTTCTGGCCGATAAACAAAAACTTTTTCCGAGGCGGATTTAACCTCTGCGAGGCGTCCGACCGCCTTGTCCAGCGCGGAGGCCACGGCATCAGGATCAGGCCAGGAATCGAAATAGAGCGGCTTGGTTCCCAAGGCGGCGCTCGTGATCTGCGCGTTTATGCCGAGCCAGACGGCTTCGGCTTCAGCGCGGGGAAGCGCACCGAAAGATTCTCGGTGAAATTCCGCGAGAGCTGCCTGGACATCTTGGAAAACTTCCTTGGGGTCATTGGCGGAAGCTCGATCCTCTCCCCCGTTTCCGTGTTGATCCGGAACTGGCGGAGATGCTGGGGGACTGTCTGTGGGCGGGACACTGGGTTTATCATCGCTCTTTTTTGTTCGGGGTTCAAGTTTTTTCACGGCACCTGGAGGATGCGCAGCGGAAGCATCTGAAGCAACCCACTTCGCTACGCCGTCCTCGATGCTCACTTTGTCTTTGAGCAGATGCTTCAGCCAGCCCTGCTCTTTGGGTGTGAGATTCTTGACGCTGCTCTCCAAGCCTTCGTTGAACTGCTTCACTTCCGCTTGCACCTGCTCGCCTTCCGTGATGATGCCGAGCGACACCGCTTCATCGTAGTCCACATCCTCGACGCCCATGCCTGATTCATAATCGAAGGGCGGATAGGGATTGCCGAAGCGGGAGATGGCCGACCAGATTGGCGAGTCTTTGCGCGCGATCATTCTGCCGTCGTAAAACTTTCCGCCGTGTTCGGACCAGCGCGTGTGCCAGGCGCGGGGCGTTTTGCGGGAGGCGATGCGGACCATCTCCTGACAGGGCCACTGCTCCAGCACGGTGGGATCGTTGGCGGCGAGATAGTTCGCGTAGCCGTAGGCCATGTCCATCTGCGTGTTGACGATGAGCTTCAGCCGGCGGATCGCATGCATAGTGCCTGTCCCTATGTAAGAAAATGCTTGCACATTTATGACTTCAATCTACCATCCTGCCATGCGACTTCCCCGACTCAAAGCCCCCTCGCACCTGACCACCGCTTACTACCACTGCGTCTCGCGCATCGTGGACCGGCGCTTCGTGCTTGGCGACGATGAGAAAATCCGCTTTCTCCAGCTCGTGCGGTTTTATGAGCGCTTCTGCAAGGTGCGCGTCGTGGCCTATTGCCTGATGAGCAACCATTTCCATCTGCTCGTCGA
Organism: Verrucomicrobiota bacterium; assembly: GCA_009885695.1. Classification (GTDB taxonomy): domain Bacteria; phylum Verrucomicrobiota; class Verrucomicrobiia; order Verrucomicrobiales; family Verrucomicrobiaceae; genus VFKE01. The sequence goes on from VFKE01000047.1 coordinate 9,372, forward strand.
AGTACCCAAGCGACCCGAGCAACTGCCCTCCGAATCATGGCTCATTGAACATGTGCGCCGCTGCTATGGGTCAACCACCGCCTTCGCCTTGAAAGTTAACTTGACTGAGACCCGCAAACAGGCCGGGGAAGAAGCCGCACAGAAACTACTGGTCGGATGGTTCGCGCGGATGTGGGACGTGAGTGCGTTCATGAAAATCCTCAAACAACGCTTCACCAAGTGGTTCAACAAGAACAGCAAGCGAAGCGGCACGCTTTGGGAAGACCGCTTTCGCAGCATGGTGGTGGAGAGCGGCGAGGCGTTGGGCACGATGGCCGCCTACATTAATCTAAACCCGGTGCGCGCTGGCATGGTGAAAGACCCCGCCGACTACCGCTGGAGCAGTTACGGTGCGGCGATGGGCGGGAACAAAGCGGCGCGCACGGGCTTGCAATCCGTGGTGGACACTATCCTGAACGGCGGACCGATGGACGCGACGACAGAAACACAGCACGCCCCGATGAATCCCATGCAGCAGAGAGGCGCGAGCTGGCTGGAGCAGTATCGCGTCTGGATGTTCGGCAGTGCCGAGGAAATCAAAGACAGCCGCAGCGGGCGCGTTCTGCGCAAAGGACTCACCCCGGAGAAAGTCCAGGCCGTGCTCAAGCATGGCGGCAAAGTGAAGCGATGGGAAATGCTGCGCTGCCGCTTGCGTTACATGACCGGAGGCGGCGCACTGGGGACGAAGGCATTCATTGAAGATATCTTCCAAGCCGAGCGCTGGCGGTTCAGCGACAAGCGTCAGCAAGGAGCCAGATCAATGCGCGGTGGAGATTCGATGTGGTCTGGCTTGCGCACGCTGCGATCACCTCGATGGAGCAGCGGTTAGCAACCAATTGGATTACGCTTATTAATCAGTTTTGCGCAAGTTTCGCGCCCTCAATTGGCTCAACACTTTACGCCATTAAGCCAACGCAGTAGCCCTTACCTCTGCTTTCAGCCTGACGCTCGATTCAGTGCGTGAGGTCAATTCCGAAAAATACCAACAAGATCACTCCTTGCATCTCCCGCGATTCTCTACAACTTTCCACTTTAATGCCGGACAGTGCTCCGATCCTCACCAAACAAGATATGGCTCGTTGCATCGGGCGTCTTGCCGAAAGCATCCGCGATTCCTGTCCTGGAGATGAACTGGCACTGGTGGGTATTTACCGTCGCGGAGTTCCCCTGGCGGAACGGGTATTCACACTGCTGAAGTCACACTATCAATCACTGTTGCTCGGCCGGGTGGACATCACACTTTATCGCGACGACCTGAAAAACCTTGAGATGATGCCGAAGCTTGTCGGCTCAGACATCCCCTTCGATCTCGATAGCAAGCATGTGATCCTGTTCGACGAAGTCATCTACACCGGCCGCACCTCGCGCGCCGGTCTGGATGAGCTGCTCGACCACGGAAGACCGAAGCAGGTGCAGATCGCGGCCTTGATTGATCGCGGCGGACGCGAACTTCCGATTCATGCTGATTTTGTCGGCGAAAAACTGCAGGTGGCGCCGCACCAACGCATCTCGGTCTGCTTTGAAGAAGTGGATGGCGAAGACGCGGTCTATGTGCGAGAAGGGGGGCGAAGATGACTCCCCGCAAGGACCTGCTCGACATCCAGTCGCTCACCGATGAGGAACTCGACTTCATCCTGACCAATGCCGTCCCATTTAAGAATCTCTTCAAGCGCAGCGTGAAAAAAGTTCCGACCCTGCGCGGGCGCACGGTGCTGACGTTGTTTTATGAGCCGAGCACGCGCACCCGGTCGTCCTTTGAAGTCGCGGCCAGCAGGCTGTCCGCGGATGTGATCAACTTTTCCGTGAACACATCTTCGGTCGTGAAGGGAGAGTCCGTGCTCGACACCATTTCCACGCTGGAGGCCATGCGCACTGACTACGTGGTCGTGCGCCACGGCATGAGCGGCATTCCAAATCTGATCGCCCGGAACACCACGGCATCCGTCATCAATGCCGGTGACGGATTTCACGCGCACCCCACGCAAGCCCTCCTGGATGTCTTCACCCTCAAGGAAGTCTTCGGCGGCGATCTTCGCGGATCACGCATCGCGTTCATTGGCGACATCCAGCATTCGCGAGTGGCGCGCTCCACGAACCTCCTCTGCCGGCGCATGGGAATGAGCACGGCGATGCTCGCGCCCGGTTCCCTCATTCCGCGCGACACGCCACCGGAGATCGCGGCCTTCACCAACTGGGACCAGGTTTTTGCCTGGAAACCCGATGTCATCTATTTGCTGCGCGTGCAGATGGAGCGGCAGAATGTGCCCTTCATCCCCAGCATCGGCGAGTATCACCGCATCTACGGCCTCACCGATGAAAGACTCAAACGCGTGCGGGACTCCGGCATTTACGTCATGCACCCCGGACCGGTGAACCGCGGCGTGGAACTCAATGACAGTGTGATGACTTACGAGCGCTGCCTCATCAACCAGCAGGTGGAAAACGGCATCGCCGTGCGCATGAGCGTGCTCTACTGGCTAAAGCCCGGGAGCGTGGAGGGGACGGGATCATGAACAAGCAGCGACTCTTCAAAGGAGGCGACATCGCCAGCGAAGACAGCGCAAAGCTTCAGCGTGGTGATGTCCTTGTTGAAGGCACGCGCATTACACGGGTCGCGCCGAATCTTATCGCTCCACCGGACTGCGAAGTCATCGATTGCACCGGCAAGATTATACTACCCGCGCTGTTTGACGTGCATGTTCACGCGCGTGAACCAGGACAGGAGCAGAAGGAAAATATCAGAGCGTGCAGCGAGGCCGCAATCAATGGCGGCGTCACCGGCTTCGTCATGATGCCGAACACGCTTCCTGCCATCGACAACGCAGGAGTGGTCAAGACTGTCCTGGAATCCGCCGCCAGGTGCCGCATCCCGATTTATACCAGCGGCGCCATCACGAAAGGGCGCGAAGGGAAGGAACTCGCCGCCATCGGGGCCATGAAGGCGGCGGGCGCAGTCATGATCACCGACGATGGTTTTCCAGTTGCCAATCCGGTCGTGCTGCGCCGTGCAATGGAGTATGCGCGCGACTTTGGACTGATCGTCGCCAGCCACTGCGAAACGATGGATCTCAGCGGCAAGGGCGCCATGCATGAGGGCAGCGTCAGCTACAGCCTGGGACTGGAGGGAATCCCCGCCATCAGCGAGGAGATTTGCCTGGATCGTGACATCCGAATCGCGCAATACACCGGTGCGCACATTCATATTCAGCACGTTACCACCGCGCGGGGAATGAACACCATCCGGCGCTTCAAAGAAGAGGGAGTCAAGGTCACCTGCGAAGTTTCGCCCCATCATCTCATCTTCAATCACGAAGACGTGGGTGATTACGACACCAACTACAAAATGAACCCGCCCCTGCGCACTAGGGAGGACAATGCCGCGCTGCTGCAAGGACTCGTTGACGGCATCTTCGATGTCATTGCGACCGATCACGCGCCCCACACGCCGTTTGAGAAGAACAACGACTTCGCCAGCGCGCCCTTCGGCATCACGGGACTGGAGACCGCGCTGCCATCGCTGCATCATTATTTCATTTCCAAGGTCAAGCTGGGCTGGGACCTGCTTGTGCGGCGCTATTCCGCCGAACCCCGGCGCCTGCTCGGACACAAGGCCGTTCCCGTAATCGAAGGCGGCGCTGCTGAATTCATCGTCTTCGATCCTAACGCAGACACTGTGTTTGACCGTGATTTCATCAAATCAAAAAGCGTGAACACGCCGTTTCTGGACAAGTCGATGCGTGGGCGGGTGGACATGGTTATCCATGCGGGAGATTTGCTGCTGCTACGATAGGAAAAAAATTACACGATTCCCCGCATGATTTCGCTCCTCGTCACCCTCGAAATTGATCCCGCACGAATTGAGCATTTCATGGTGTGCATTCGTGCCCAAGCCGTGGCTTCACGCCGGGAACCGGGCTGCCGCCGCTGGGAGGTGAGCCGCAAACTCGACCAGGAAAACATCTTCACACTGGCCGAGCTTTACGATGATACAGCCGCTCTTCAGGCACATTTTGACAGTCCACATTTCAAGGATTGGGTCAAAAACACTAGCGATGGACTCATTCTGTCCAAGACCTCGGTGCGCGGCCAGGTGCTCGATATTTGAGATGTGACAGTAAATGTTCACTCCCTCCTCAACGGCACCAATTTGCGATCCAGTTGATGCACCGCCTGAATATGCCGCACCGTTCCACTGCGGGCGCGCATGAGAAGTGAATGCGTCTCCGCGCGGTGCCCGGTGATCTTCACACCGGGAAGCAGCGGACTGTCGCTGATGCCAGTCGCGCAGAACAGGGCGCTCTCGCCCATGACCAGATCATCCGCCTGAAATACACGCTGCAAATCTCCGATGGCACCAATGGCAGCGACTTCCGCGCGATGCTCATCATTGTGAAACCACATGCGCAACTGCATGTCGCCGCCGAGACACTTCAACGCTGCGGCCGTGAGCACGCCTTCGGGCGATCCGCCGATGCCGACGTACAAGTCCACGCCTGTCCCGGGCCACGAAGGGGCGAGCGCCGCCGTGATGTCTCCATCGGTGATCATGCGAAGCGCAGAGCCTGCACCGCGCACCTGCTTGACGATGTCGGCATGACGCGGGCGGTCCATGGTCACCACCACGATGTCGCGCACATTCTTGTCGAGCGCGGCGGCGACGATGCCCAGCACCTCGCGCAGCGGCAAGTCCAGCAGGCAGGGGTTGCCGATGTTTTTCAGGGCGTGCTTCACCAGCGGGCCGTAAGCGATTTTGTGCGAATAGAAGCTGGGGATGTTCATCATGGTGCTGGGTGCGCCGTCAGGCACCTGTGCGGCGGCGATCACGGAAACGGCATTGGGCAGGCCCTTGGCGATGTTGGTGGTGCCGTCGATCGGATCGAGCGCGATGTTGAAATGCGGAGCGCCGTCTTTCCAGGTGCCAAGGTGCTCGCCAATGAAAATGCCAGGGGCATTGTCCTTGATGCCCTCGCCAATCACGACCTCGCCACGGATGTCAAGCATGTCGAAAACGCCGCGGATGGCCGCGCAGGCCGCGCCATCGGCCAGCTCTTTTTCACCGCGACCCAGCCAGGAGATGGCTTTAAGCGCGGCGTTTTCCGTGGCGCGAACAAATTCAAACTCCAGCACGCGTTCCAAGTCGAATGAACTGCATAGCGGAGGGAGTTGAGGGAGGGTCATGATCGAGGTTGTGTAGCGAATCGAAAATAGTCGATGCTATTGCTTCTTCGGTGCGCGTGATTTTGGTTCAATGTATGGCGGATTCACATAGGCTTCTGGTGCGGCGGTTTGAATATTCGGAGGGATATCCGCTTTCACATCGCCCAGCGCCCATTTGATGCCGCCAGCCAGAATTTCCTGAAACGTGGGATTGGTCCAGACGTCCTCGCGATGGCCCATCGCGGTATAAAAGACCCGGCCCTTGCCCTCGTTGCGCGCCCAGGTGACCGGATACGGCGGACGCTTGTATTCATCGCCCTTCATGGAAGGGGCATCGATGACATTGAGCACATGAATATCCGGCGTGAAGTCTTTCAGCGAATACCACTCTTCAAGAAAGCTGAACTCGGCGCCGATCTTCTCAAAGCCAGGAAACTGAGGGTTGATGACTTTGATCAGCGCCTCCTGCTGCGCGCCGTGTTTGATAAACTCGCCGCCTAACATGCGGACGAAGGGGTCCGCCTTGTCACCGTGGTTCACAAAGCGGTCCGGTCCCCTTTGCGATTCGTTGTCCGTATGAAAAGTGTCACTGGCGGAGTGCGTTCCGATAAAGCCCTTGCCTCCGCGCACATAGTCTAGCAACGCCTGCTTGCCTTCCGGCGGCATCCCCGGGTGCCCATCGGTTCCCGGAACAGTCATATCCCCGGAGGTGTAAAAAATGACAGCGTCAAACTGGGCGAGGTAAGCCTTGTTGAGGTTTGTTCCATCCTTGAGGAAAGTGAAATCCCAGCGGTTCTTTTTGCCAAGTTCGAGAAGTATTTTTTCCACAAAACTGGGCTGTCCCGTCTTCCATGAAATGACAGCGTGCTCGAAGCCCGAGGACTTGCTGAAGAACAAGATTTTGCGCTGAGGCCCGGAGTCCGCAGCCAGGATGGCAGTCGCGGCAAAGGCGGAAACGATGATGGCAAGCTTGCGAATCATGTGACCGGATACAACGCCTCCCGCATCCGCGCCAGTGGAAATGCGTCCCTCGCGTTCATGTCCGCCAATTTCCCGTGTCACGGCATGATTGAGGCCAGGAGGCAGGGGGCAGAGAAAATTTGAATGCAAATTTGCCATGCCGAGTTATGAAGCCAAAGTATCTCCCGCAAGGAAACTGTCCCCGCAAACGTATAACCAACCCATGAAAACCATCGTCGCACTCGCCATCGCATTCATCCTCGGCCCCGGCATAACAGCTCGCGCTGCGGATCATCTCGTTTTTGAAGGTAAAAATGGCCCCGGCAAAGGCCTCCACGTCGTCCTGCTGGCCGGTGACGAGGAATATCGCAGTGAAGAGGCCCTGCCCATGCTGGCGAAGATTCTCAGCGAGCGTCATGGTTTTCGCGCCACCGTGTGTTTTTCCCTCAACGATGACGGCACCATCAATCCCGACAATCAAGCCGGGCTGAGCCATCCCAAGGCGCTTGATTCCGCGGATGCGATTGTCATGTCACTGCGTTTTCGCCGCTACCCGGACGATGTCCGGAAACATTTCACCGACGCCCTGGCGCGCGGCGTGCCAATCGTCGGTCTGCGCACCAGCACTCACGCCTTCAAGGACAAGGAACTCGGCAATTTCGGCAAGGATGTGCTCGGAGAGAAATGGTTGAGCCACTGGGGCCGTCACAAGAGTGAAGCCACAAAGGGTATCATCGAAGCGAGCGCGAAAGCTGAGGCAATCCTCAATGGCGTGAGCGACATCTTTGGCACATCGGATGTGTATGAGGCCTATCCACCAGCGGATGCAAAGATTCTCGTGCGCGGCCAGGTATTGAAAGGCATGAAGCACACGGATGAACCTGCGGATTACAAGAAGAAACGCAGCACCGACAAACAGGAGCAGGGCGTGAATGATCCCATGATGCCCATCGCATGGACGCGTGAAATGAAGATCGACGGCGGAAAGACACGCCGCATACTCTGCACCACCATGGGCGCTGCCAGCGACCTCACCAGTGAAGGACTGCGCCGTCTGGTGGTGAACGGGGTGTTCTGGAGCATCGGCCTCGAAGTGCCGAAGAAGGCGGATGTCAGCTTCGTGGATCCATTCGAGCCGACTTTTTACACTGCCGGTGGCTACAATCATGGCATAAAACCAGAAGATTTTGCCCTTGGCAAGGCCACGACGCCGGCACCTCCGGCTCCGCCAAAGAAGAAGAAATGAAGCGTTGTCGTGTCTGCCCGCCGCGTCACGTTCGCTTGACAAACAAGGCCACACAGTGGAAGCAATACTTATCGTCGTGTTTATGAAGTTTCATCTTCATGTGATGTGGGGGGCATAGCTCAGTTGGTAGAGCGTCTGATTTGCATTCAGAAGGTCAGGAGTTCGAATCTCCTTGCCTCCACCACCGGCATCAGTTGCGGTTCACGCGGAAGATGTGACGGACACATGAGCCATCCATCGATGGCGCGCATTGCTAGAACAGGGATTGCATCTGCGTATCATCCACCCCCTCTCTGTTCTGATATTCCGCCCAGCCAATGAACAATCGCATAATCTTCCTCGCACTCACCGCCTTCATTACGCCGGTTCAGGCCCAGCTCCAACTTCAAAAGGGCGACCCACATTGCCATTGTCGGCAGCGGACTGGCGGACCGCCAGCAGCATCACGGATGGCTGGAGGCGCTGATTCATAAAGACTGCCCCGATCTGGAACTTACGGTGCGGAACCTAGGCTTTGCGGCAGACGAAGTGAACCTTCATCCACGCAGCGCCAATGTGCCCACAACCGATTATTTTCTCGGACTTGAAAAAGGCGATGTAGTTAACGGTGGCATCACATACAAGGCGGGCACGAATTTCAATGCGAACGTCATCCTCGCCTACTGGGGCTTCAATGAATCATTCAAAAGCGAGGCGGGCCTCGATAATTTCAAGAAGGCGCTTGATGAACAATTAAAGAAATATCTCAGCACAAACTACGGAAAGGGAAATCCGAAAGTCGTGCTCCTTTCGCCCATCGCACACGGAAACCTGAAAGATCCGGCCAACTTCCCGGACGGCTCCGCCAACAACAAAAACCTCGAACTCTATACCAAGGCCATGGCCGAAGTGGCCAAAATGAACAATGTGCCCTTTGTTGATCTGTTCACAGAATCACAAAAGCTTTACGCGCAGTCCTCCCGCCCGCTCACGATCAACGGCATTCATTTAAACAAGGAGGGTGACAGGCTGCTGGCCCCAGTGCAGTTCAAGGGGATCTTCGGCAAGGAAGCACCCAAGACAAATCTGCCTTCCGTAGAGAAAATCCGCCAAGCCGTATTGGAGAAGAATGTCCAGTGGCATCATCGCTACCGGACCGTGGATCAGTTCAACATCTACGGTGAGCGCTCGCGCATCAAATACATGGGCGTCGACAACGCCACTGTCCTCGGCGAGGAAATGGCGCAGCGAGATGTGAAGGTGGCGAACCGTGACCAGGCTGTGTGGGCCGCCGCCCAGGATAAACACTTCGTGGTGAAGGACGATAATCTGCCGCCGGTGCAGCTCACTCCACCCAACCGCAAAGTTGCGGTGCCCTATCTCAATGGCGAAGAAACGCTGAAACATCTCACCGTGCCGGAAGGCTGCAAAATCGAGTTCATCGCCTCCGAGAAGGAATTTCCCGAACTGGTGAATCCCGTGCAGATGAACTTCGACACGCGAGGCCGCCTCTGGATTTCCGCATGGCCGAATTACCCCGAGACGACACCGACCACAGCTAACTTCGACAAATTGCTGGTGTTCGACATCGACGAGAAGACCGGCAAGTTCACCAAGTGCACCACCTTTGCCGACGGCCTGAACTGCCCGACCGGCTTTCAGTTGTATAAGGACGGCGTGTTCGTCATGCAGTCTCCAGACATGTGGTTCCTCCGCGATACCAATGGCGACGGCAAGGCTGACTGGAAGGAGCGCGTCGTGCATGGTCTCGACGCAGCTGACTCACATCACGAAACCAACTCCATCTGTTATGAACCGGGCGGCGCGATGTATTTCAGTGATGGCGTGTTCCACTGCACCAATGTGGAGACGATTAACGGGCCGGTCCGCAACACGGACGGGGCGATTTATCGCTTCGAGCCGCGCACCTTCAAGTTCGAGCGTTATGTGCCCTATGGTTTCGCCAATCCGCACGGCCGTGTGTTTGACTACTGGGGCAACGACATCATCACGGACGCCACAGGCAACAACAACTACTTCGCTCCCGCATTCAGCGGCCATCTCAGCACCGGAGCGCATCCGAGGATGCAGGAGTTTTGGAAACGCCCCTCACGCCCGTGTCCCGGCACGAATATCTTGAGCAGCCGTCACTTTCCCGACGACTGGCAGGGAGAATTCCTCAACACGAATGTCATCAGCTTCCAGGGTATATATCGCGCCAGAATCACTGAGGTCGGTTCAGGCCTCCAAGGTGAGACGGTGATGAAGGGCAAGGCCATCGATCCCCTACTATCCACGGACATCTCCAAGAACCCAAATTTCCGTCCGAGCGGCGTCGCTGTGGCGCCGGATGGTTCGCTCTATGTCATGGACTGGTCGCAGATGCTCATCGGCCACCTGCAGCATCACCTGCGCGACCCAAACCGCGACCACCAACACGGACGCATCTACCGCATCACGTTCCCAGGACGCCCGTTGCTGAAGCCGAAGAAAATTTTCGGCGAACCCGTGGAGAACCTGCTCGATCTCCTCAAGGAGCACGAAGACAATGTTCGCACGCGGGCCAAGATCGAGATCGACACCCATGACACGAAGCTGGTGATCGCCGCCGTGCAGAAATGGGAAAAGAATCTCGACAAGAAACACAATGATTATGAACACCACCGCATGGAGGCGCTCTGGGTGCATCAATGGCACAACATTGTAAATCTCGATCTGCTCAACGCCGTCCTAAAATCGCCCGAGCATCGGGCCCGGGCACAGGCCGTGCGCGTGCTCTGCTATTGGCGTGACCGGGTGCCGGGTGCGCTGGAACTGCTCAAAGCCGCCATCGCCGACGAGGCCCCGAGAGTTCGTCTTGAGGCTGTCCGCGCACTCAGCTTCTTTGATGGCGAAGATGCAGTAAGAGCCACGCAAATCGCGTATGAAGTTCAATTAAAGGAAACCGACTACTGCCTCGACTATTGCTTCAAGGAAACCATCCGGCAGCTCGGTTCCGTCACTGGCGGCAAGCGCGTCCTGCCGAAGAACCCGGAAATTCAAGCCAAGCTCATCGCCAAGATGAGCGACGGTAAGTTGCGCGACCAGCCGAACGACGATGAGTTGGTGATCTACGCCAAATTGGAGCGCCGCAGTTTCGATGTGCTCACACGTGGCGCAGTGATTACCGCCCTGGCGAAACTCAAGGGCACGGACGCCGTCGGTGCGACGATCGCGGGCCTGAGTCATCTTGACGCCAAGGGTAATGACGCCGCGGCCACGGAACTCGTGAAAGTGCTTGTGAGCCTGCCAGCCAAGGATCTGGCGAAAGCCCGCGCTGCCCTGTTTGCGCTTGCCACCAAGTCCGCGCGCAGTCCCGCAAGGATAGCAGGCTGGGCCGGCGTTGTCATCGGTGACGCAAAGGCAAACACTGCCTGGACGCAGGCAGCGGACCCGAAAAATCGCGAAGCTCTCATCGGTGCCATTTCCCTTGTGCCTGATCCCTCGCTACGTGCTCAGTTCCAGCCGCAGCTCGCCGGGATCGCTGCCACTGCGAATGGTCCCACCTTAAAGGCCGTGTTAGGGGCCCTCGCGATGATGGGTCCGCAGAACGCAGCAGTGAACTTCCCTGTCATCGCGAAGTTTCTGATCGCAGGCACGGAGCGCAATGCCGCCGCCACCGCAATCATGTCGCTGCCACGCGACAGTTGGGATAAGTCGCAGGCCGGCATCATCGCCCAGAGCATCCTTGAGTTTGCGAAAAAGCTCGACGCCGGCAGCCGCACCAAACAGGAATTCCTCGAACTCAACCAGCTCGGCATGGAGATGGCGTCGCTCGCTGACAATGCGGCGCTGCGCAAGGAATTGCGCGGACTCGGCGTGCCCGTTTTCATCGTCAAGACTGTGCGCGAACAGATGCGTTATGACACCCCGCGCATCGTGGTGGAGCAGGGCAAGCCCTTTGAGATCATTCTCGAGAACAGCGACGGCATGCCGCACAACCTCATCATCGTTGATGGCGGGAAGCATATGGAGGCCGGCATGTCCACCATGACCATGACCCCTGACAACAAGGACAAGCAAGGCCGCGCCTACATGCCGGACACGAAGAAGTTTCAAATCCATGCCGCCACCAGCCTTCTTGAGGCCGACCAGAAAGAAAAAATCCAAATCAAAGGCTTCGGCAAAGAAGGTGAGTACGAATACGTCTGCACCTTCCCGGGACATTACATGATCATGTGGGGCAAGCTGATCGTCACCAAGGACGTGGACGATTACATGGCGAAGAACCCGAGCTTCAAGCTGGAGAACGGAGGCCTGCCACCGGCCGCTGTAAAGTAAGAATTATTCGACCCACACGCGAATTGGCAAGATCGAATTGCAGCCTCAGCGCTCCGATTTGCCGCTATTGCCAAACCATTTGTCACGTTCGCGGCGGAGCTCCTCCAATCTTGCATCGCCCGTCAAGCGGGCGTGAACGGGCGTGGGAGCGAATGAGGGAACCACATCCTTGGCCAAGGCAAGACTTGGGTATTTTGCAACGTCTTTGGAAAAGTGATTATTGTTGCCGTAGCGTTTCCATGGACCGTCCGGAACCTCAGCGATCTCGACAAAACGCCAGTCAACTTTTTCCCCGCTGTTGAAGTTCAGGTAGTCACGAACTGAGGGGGCCATATCAAGAGCGGCTCCGGCGTTCTTCGAATTTTTCGGCCTGGCATTGCCGAAAACATAACTGGCATCCGTGGTGACAAAAGGGCCGCAATCACTCCACTGTGCGTAGCAAGTGCGCGGACCGTAACGGATTGCGATCCAGCGATTATGACAGACGGATTTGCCAGGCGCGCGGTAAGTTTTATTGAACCACGGGATGATCTTCGCGGCTTCGTCCTTGGTTTTCATCTGGTCGAGACAGTCGTTGTAAGGGAGGGCGACGTAGAAGGGATTCTGGCCGGGAACGAACTTGGCGGGGCGGAAGTCGGCAGCGCGACGATTGGGATCGGGATCATCGAAACCACCGAAGCTGGTGAGCCAGGAGCGATCCCAAGAGCTCGCGGCGTTGGAGGGACTGTTGCCACTGGCGGGCTCCCCAACCCAGAACACGGTGGCCACGATATTGGTCTTCCACGTTTGACGGGTGAGCGGCTGGGTGTCGCTTGAAACCATGCTGTTGGCCGGGGCAATCGGCTGAGCGCAAAGAACCGGGGCCATAAACGGCAGCAACCCTAGACAACGTCTTGTCTGCGACCAAATGGGGAGGCACATCTTCATACAAAAACGCTTGCGAGTTTTTTCTAAAACAGCATGCGTAAACGTTTAGGCAACGCAAGCGGCTAGGCGTTCAATTCTCATATTTTCTCAGTCATGCGGAGCAGTGTTGAGCCACCCATTTCAATGTTTCATGCTTCAAGAGCGACCTCAGAACGCCCCCGCCGCTTTCCTCCCAACCCAGAACACTCCCAGCAAGAGAACAAGGAACCCAGCCCAGAGCGGATGCGCCCAGAGCTGCACCCGGCGCTCTAGCGGCTCTGGTTCGGGTAATACGGCAATAGCCGCGGCCACTGCGGCGGGGTCGGCCGACTCCATCAACTTGCCACGCGTGATCTGCGCGATCTCACGCAACACATCCAATCGAGCAGGCTGACCGAGCTTCTCTTTGCTGGCACCCTGAACGGATATCTTGGTCTCCAGATTGGTGCCGCTCTCCGCGCAGTTCAGCAGCACCTTGTAATCGCCGGGTTCGGCGGGCTTGAAGACGCCATTGAACAAGCCCCACGCATCTTCCCCTGCGGACATGAGGCGGACGCTGGAGGTCTTGCCAGAAGGCGCCACCATTTGCGCCACCACCACACCATCGCGCAAGGGTTCGCCAGTCAGGCTCATCACATTGGCATTAAGCGTAATCGCATCGCCGGTGCGCGGGCGGTCGGGCGAGAAAAACAGACGCATTTTTTCACCGCTGGCCATGTTTCTCTGATACGCCATCCAGCGCACCACCTGGCCCCATAAACGGTAGTGATACTTGTCCTCCACGCCGCGACGCCAGCGCCAGGCGCCGTCCGTGCCCATGAAGAGAATCTTGCCGGCCCCGTAGGTCTTGGTCACGATCAAGGGCACACGGCCATAGCGATTCGTCTCCGTGCCATGCGTTGCAAGAATCTCCGAGCCAGCCTTGGCACGCAACGCAGGCGCATACCATTGGAAGCCGGGGAGCGTGCTCCAAACTTGCGCGCTGGCCTCGTCGGTGTCTTCCAGCTTCGTCAGCAAACTGCGGGTGCCGGCTTCGGTGAGCACGAACTTGCCCGGTGTGGAGCTGCCCCAGCCGCGCGGCTGCGCCTCATCCCATACGATCGGAAAAAGTTCCGCCAGCGGAGTCTGCAACAGCGAAATCTGATTCCCGCGCAAACCAGGCAGGAATACGAGCCCGGCTGCCTGGTCGCGCACCAGTTTCTGCAAGGCAACGCATTGCTCACCGGTCAACTGACCCTTTTCCATGCCAACGTCACCAACAAAGACCACATCATATTTTGTGAGTTCATCATCCTTGGGAAATGCCTTGAGATAGCCCCGGCCCGCACCCATCTCATTCAGCCCGGGATGAAACAGCAGGCAGTTCACACTTACGCCGGGATCGCGCTCCAGCGCATTGCGAAGAAAGCGATATTCCCAGCGCGGAAAGGTTTCGATGACCAGAACCTTGAGCTCCTCTTTCCGGATCACGAGCGGGGTTTCAATGGAATTATTTTCCAGAAAAAACTCCGCAGCCGTCTTCGGCACTTTCAGGGTCAGCCTGACTTCACCGGCCTTGTCAGGCCGCCACACGATGGTGTCCTGAAGACGGCTCATCGCGGGAATGGTCACATCCTTGGTCACGATCTCACCGCCCGACGTTTTCATCTCGATCGTCGCCGGCTCATCGCGCGGCAGTGAACTCTCGATCGTAAAAGGAATGCGCAGCGGTTTGCCCGCGATGGCAAAAGTCGGCACTTCAAAACTGACAAGTTCCACATCGGGCAGTTTCGAGTCCGCGCCCGCAGACACCGCGAAAACCGGTGCCTCGCGCATCCGCAGGCGTGTTGCGGCATTGGACGGCGCTTCGCCACTGTTCCACGAACCATCACTGGCCAGCACCACGGCGGCCAGACGCGGATGCTTCTCCATCGCCTGGGACAATGCACCGTTGATGTTTGTAGCCTCCAGCGGTGGTTCTTCGGCAGACGAAAATGGTTCGATCACCACGTCCATGCGCTGCCGGAGCTTGTCCCACGCCGCCGGATCAGCCAGTGCTTTCACCGCATCCGCTCGCGTCCTCGGCTCAGCCTTCGGTGACATGGCATCCAGCACATCACGAGTGTCCATGCTTCGGGATTGATCCCAAAGAACCGCAAGCACCGGCTGGGTGTCCGGCTTGAAAACTTCGCGCCACTCCGGCTGATTGAGCGTCACAGCGATGCAGATCGCAATGAGCACCCGCAACAGTTCCAGCCAGCCGGTCACCGCGCGAAAGCCGCTGCGACGCCACGCCATCATTGCCAGTACCATGACCACGAGCACGAAGACCACGCTCACGATCAGCGAGGCCGATGTGCAAGTGAAGACGAGTGACTGACTCGAAGGTTTCATGCGGTGGTGACGGATGCAGCTTCACGTCTCTGCGGCATGCAGAGCAGCGCTTCGCCCACGATGAACAGCGCCATCGCAATGAGGAATGTGCGCCACACTTCGCTGGTGAGGCTGCGGTTGCTTTCCAGCGTGTCTTCCACGCGTTCGTAATCGATCCCTTTGAACAGGCCGTCGAGCGTGGTTGAAGTGAGCACCTGTGGCTGATCCTCGGACGGAGGCCGGTTCAGCGCGACGAGCTTCTCGCCGGCTTCCACAACCCCGGCACGCAGCGCCAGCGCTGTCACAGACGGCACCACGGCATCCTTCATCGCAGACACGGGCCGCCACTTGGCGGATTCATCATCCAGCATGCCCTGCGCGCAGTATCGCATCTGGGCCTGGCCCAGCCCTCGCGCCCCATCGTTCAGCGCGCGATGAAGCATGGCAAACATCACCACGCCGTCACGCGCCAGACTCGAAGCGGATGAATCTGGAAGCGTGCCGAAGAAATACGCCCCGCCGCCGCGCTCGAACGTGCTGCGCACCAGCAAAGGTTGATTTGCACCCACTCGCGCCAGCGGAATTCCTTCGCCGTTGATCTCGCAATATCTGAGCACTTCGAGTTCACCGACCGGCAGCGACGCACCGTCGCGGGTGTTGGCCAGCAGCCCCGCGTCGTTGCGCCACCTGTCGACATTCTTGGGCTTCTCTCCGCCGCGCTTCCAATCGCCCCAGTGCAGACCGAACATCTGCGCATCATCCCTTGCCTCCGTAGGCAGAAAAATAATGCTTCGTCCCGCCGCGACATGATTCTGCATCTGCTTGGCAATGACGTCGTCCGGCTTCGGCAGCGGTGCCTGCCACACGATCAGCGCCACGTCATCCCATGGAATTTCCGCAGCACGAGAAACCGCTAGTACCGTAGCCGTATATTTGCGGGCGGTATCCGCCGCTGCAGACAATGCGGCAATGAGTGGCTCAGCCACAGTTTCTTCATCAGACACGATCACACTGCGCAGCACTGCCGGGTCATCAAAAACAAAGTGACTGGCATTGTCGGCGGCAGAGGAATCAGCGGGAAGTTCGATGCGACCCCAACCGCGTTTGGTAGCCTTGTCCACCGGCACCGCCTGCGCTTGCAGCAGCAGCTGATTCTCGTTCATCACCACCTTGAGCACACTACTGGCTCCGTTCATCACCACGCGCAATGGAACCTCCACCGGCTGCGGCGATGGATCGCCCTGTCGCACCACGCGAATGTCCAGCAGCAGTTCTGCCTTGTCAGCCGTCTCGCGGCGCACGGCCCGCTCGACGGTCACGCCCAGATTGTCCTTCGCCGTCTGCGGATAGCACAAAAGACGGAAGCGCACACCTTGCAGACTGATGAACGCACCGCGCAACGCCTCCCATCGTCCGCCGCTCGCATCCCAGTCACCCGCCTGCATATCGCTCAAGAGCCAGACATCCGTGCGCCCTGTCTTGTTCCGCGTGATGTAATCCAGCGCGCCCTGCAACATCGCGGGAATATCCGCCGTGGTGTCCGTGGCCTCCGCCTGCGGCAGATCCACCAAGGCCTCCACGCGCTCCAACAAAAGGGGCTTGAGATGCGCGCTGTCGAGCAAAACCAGCCGCGAGCGCGAACCGACCGTATCCTTGATGGCCTTCGCGAGATTGCGCAAACCAGCAGCGCGTTTACTAACGCCAGTGGTCACATTCTGCTGCTCCATGCTGGCGGAGCGATCCACGAGAATCATCACTGTGTCCGGCGCGCCACCCGTGAGGCCAAGCCATCCGCCCGAAAGCGGACGGCTGATGACAAATATAAGCGCCAGCAAAGCCAGCACGCGGAATGCGAGAATCAATAACTGGCGCAGTCGCGAGAACCCCTTGTTCATGCGCTGCGCCGCCAGGAGAAACATCATCGCCGCCCACTTCACCGTGCGGCGCCGATGAAGATGAATCAGATGAATGATCACCGGCAGCGCAATCAGCGGCAGACCCCAGAGTAACAGCGGCTGAAGGAAGCTCATCGTTCAACGCCCGCCCTTCTTCGGTGTTCGGCCCAGGAGAAAGCGCGCGAGCACGTCATCATATTTTTCCTGCAGCTTGATTCGATGATAGTCCACACCGGTGGTGTGGACGACCTCATCCAGTTCCGCCAGATAGATCCGCACCGCCTCACGGTATTGCTTCCCGATGAGCGACGGATCGGCCAGCATCGGTTCCCCGCCCTCCAAATCCACGAAGCGCGCGGGCCGGTCAAAATCGAAGTCGAGTTCGCGCTGGTCGAGCAGGTGAAACACCACCACATCGTGCTTGCGGAAACGCAGATGCTGCAAGGCGGGCTTCAACTCCGCCGGCGGAACGAACAAATCAGAAATCAAAATCACCAGTGCACGTTGCGAAATTTTCTCCGCTCCTTCGTGAATGGATTCGATCAGCGTGGTCTTCCCCGCAGGCTTCATTTGTGCGATCTGGTCCAGCACCAGCTTTAAATGCGAAGCGCCGCGCCGCGTGGGGATTTCCATCTTGGTTTCACCCACGCTCCAAAACCCGGCCGCGTCACCCTGCTGCGCAGCCAGATATGCCAGCGTGCCACCGAGCTGGCGCGCGTAGTCCAGACGCGTCGCGCTTTCCTCGCCATAGCCCATGGAACCGCTGGCATCGATCAGCAGACAAAGCCGGAGATTGGTGTCGGCCTCGAACTCTTTAATATAGAAGCGGTCCGAGCGGCCCCACATGCGCCAGTCGAGGCGGCGGGTGTCGTCGCCGGGAACATATTTGCGATACTGTGCAAACTCGAGCGACGATCCGCGAACCGGGCTGCGGTGCTTGCCGGAGATATTGCCGATCATGGCCTGCCTGGCGTGCAGCGGCAGCGCCAGCAGCCGCGAGAGCACGGCGGGATCAAGGAAGTCGCGCTGAGTCATTTGATGATTGGCCGAAAGAAACAAAAAAAGCGAAATCTGAATCAATCAGGATTTTTTTGTCTCTTTTAGGTTTTTTGGCAATTTCTAATCCTCCTTGCTCAGTTCATCCACCAGCCGTTTCACCACTTCGCGGCTGGTGATGCCCTGCGACTCCGCAGTGAACGTGGTCATCACACGATGGCGCAGCACAGGATCGGCGATTTCCATGACGTCCTCGCGACGCACCATGTAGCTGCCCTGAAGCGCAGCACGCGCCTTGGCACCGAGAATGAGATACTGCACGGCACGCGGACCGGCGCCCCAGCCGACGAGAGGCTTAAGCCAGGCCGGTGCATCCGCGGTGCTGGATCGGGTACGGCGCACGAGGTCCGCAGCAAACTCATAAATATGATCCGGCACCGGCACCCGGCGCACCAGCTCCTGATAGGCCTGCACTTTCGCGCCGTCGAGGATGTGATCCAGTTTCGGAAGAGCGGCACCGGTCGTGGTGCGCGCGATGGCGATCTCCTCGGCGCGATCCGGATAATCCACGCCGATCATGAACATGAAGCGGTCCAACTGCGCCTCCGGCAGCGGATAGGTGCCTTCCTGTTCAATGGGATTTTGCGTGGCCAGCACGAAAAACGGCGGCTCCAGCGTGTAAGTGTGACCCGCAACTGAAACCCGGTGCTCCTGCATCGCCTCCAGCATCGCAGCCTGCGTCTTGGCGGGCGCGCGGTTGATTTCATCGGCCAGCACGATGTTGGCAAATACCGGTCCCTTGGCGAACTCGAACGCACGCTTGCCGCCGGGCAGTTCCTGCAAGATGTCCGTGCCCGTGATGTCCATCGGCATCAAATCTGGCGTGAACTGAATGCGGCTGAAAGAGAGCGACATGGTCTCCGCAAGGCGGCTGATGAGCAGAGTCTTCGCCAAGCCGGGCACCCCCATGAGCAGGGCATGGCCGCGCGCGAAGAGGCAGATGGCGAGTTGTTCGACGACCTTGTCCTGGCCGACGATGATTTTTTTCAGCTCGCATCGCAGCTGTTCGTAGGTATTGCGAAGTTCGTCGATGGCGGCGACATCGTCGTTAGGCAGGGTGCGCGCGGAGGTTTTGGAATCAATCATCGTGGGAAAAGTAAGGGCGTATTAACGCAGAATAGCAAACGGCGAGACAAATCCTAAATCACAAATGCCCGCAAACCACCGGTTTCGTTCAATGTTCCATGCGGGTCCGCTGTCATCAGCACCGAAAACCGTTCGCCGCGACCGCGCAGCGGCATGAAATCCAAAGGTGAATACGCCAGATTGTTCAGCCAGATCTGGTGGTTTTTATGGCAAGTTTCTGGACGGCTGCCGGCAGGTCCTCCTAACTCTTACAAAAGCAGCGAGTGGCCGTGGACTTCACGATTTCACCTCAGGCCAGCCGCGAAGCGTGCCTTCGGCCTTTTCTTTGTCTGCCTCATCAAAGAGAAAATCCAGCCTGTCACTTCCGCATCCCGATCCATCTGAGAATCCCAGATGACGCTGTCGCGAGTGACAAACCACCGGCGCAGCACGGTGAAATCATTTAGGGTAACGCTGAACAAAGAGCAGAAGCGACCCCCTCGTCGCTTGCTGCACTTGGATCAGCGACGGAGGCGTCACTTCTACTTGCGATTAATCAGCGCTTCCTTAGCGGCAGTTGCTTGATGGCTTGCTCGATTTCCGTGACGTAACTCATGCGTATCCCCAGCGTTCCAGAGCATTAATGAGAATTTCGTAGCCGCGTTCGTGTTGCGCAGTCGCGAAGCGAAAACGCGGGAAATAGGCATGCTTCGCTGGCTGCCGTGGTTTCTTCCCGCACTCTTACGAGATGCGGCTACGTCCTTTATAAAAATGCTCTAATCCCACGCTCAATGCGCTCCCGCCCCGCGAAGCACCGCGCCGGGTGTCTTGCACAGAATTTCGAGATCGAGCCAGATCGACCAGTTATCGATGTACTTTAAATCAAGCGCGACCCAGTCGTCAAAGCTGCTGATGCGGTTGCGGCCCATGATCTGCCAGAGACAAGTAAGGCCCGGCTTCACACTGAGACGGCGGCGCTGGGCGTGTTTCTCAATGCGCTCAATCTCGTAGACCGGCAATGGGCGAGGACCGACGAGGCTCATCTCACCGCGCAGGACATTGAGGAGCTGCGGCAGTTCGTCGATGCTCAGCTTGCGCAGCCAATTGCCAAACGCAAAAACGCGCGGATCGTGCTTCACCTTGAAGACCGGGCCGCTCATTTCATTATTCTGTTCCAGATCCTTGCGCTTCGACTCGGCGTCCGCGCACATGGTGCGGAATTTGAACATCCGGAACGGGTGACCATTCTTTCCAGCGCGATCCTGGGTGAAAAAAATCGGACCACGCGAGCTGAGCCAGATGCCGGTCATCGCGAAGAGTAACACGGGGGCACTCAACACGATGAGCGCGAAAGCGCCGAAGCGGTCGAGCACATTCTTCATCCACAACGACCATGAAACCTCCGGAGTGCTGTGGAAAACCAGCATGAGACGCCCACCGAGTACGTCAAACGAAGGACGTGCGATGGAGGTTTGCAGAAAGTCCGCGCCGATCCACGCTTCCACGCCTTCCATTTCGCAGGCCTGCACGGCTTCCTCGATTTTCGCAAAGTGAACGTGCTGCGCAGCAAAGACCACTCGGGAAACCGAGCGCTCATGCAGTAACTCCACCAGGCGCGACATGGGTTCTTCCGTGAGATCGAACTGACCGACTACGGTCATCTCAGCGCGTTGTTCGTCAGTCATCGTGACCAACATCCGGCGTGTATCGTCACCCGGACCGGCCAGCAGCACGCGCTCGCCACCCATAGTGCCACGCAGCAGACGCTGCCGGAGAATGCGCTTGAGAAATGCTTCCTTGGCCAGCAGCGCCATGCCGCTCAGAACGCCGGTTAGCACCAGCACCGCGCGGCTGTGCACTTCCCAACGAAGAAAGATTTCGCAAAACCCGATCATCACGCCCACCCGCAGAGCCGCCGCCGCAAGCTGGCGCAAACTCTGAGCCAGAGTCTTATTCAAAATGTTGTTATAGAAACCCCGTGACTCCAGAACCAGCGGCGTGAACGGTGCGATCACGGCCAGAATCCAGAAAAATTCACTGAAGTGTGGCGCGTCCACGATCCCAGGAATCAGACGTGGGCCGAGCACCGCGCGCAGCAAGTGGCCAACCCTCAGACAAAGGGCAAGAATGCAGAAATCAGCCAGTTGATTGAGCTGTAGATTGATTTCTTGTCGACGACCCAGCATAGTGTTTTGGACTTCTTGAATTTATTAAGATTACTTAGATATCTCATATTATATATAATTACCATTATGGCGCAAGTGGTTTTTTCTAGTAATTTATTTTCTTCCCCTACCCCTTTGGTGGTCGGGGTGGTCGCTTCCGGCCCCACTTTGAGGACTTTTTCTCAATCCAAGACTCAAAACGCAGACTGCGACTTCTGTGAATTGCGCCTCGACATGATCGACCTACCCGAGGCTGAGGTCCGGATTCTTACCGCTCTAATCACCCTGCCGCTCATCCTGACCGCAAGGCACCCCGATGAAGGCGGTCAGGGCGGGCTCGACGCGGCAAGCCGCACGGCCTTGATCGAGGCCCATCTGGATCGGGCAACCTTGATCGACATCGAACTGCGCAGTGCCCTGGACATGCAGCCGCTGATCCGCAAGGCACAGTCGCGCCGCATCGGCGTCATTGGTTCCTTCCACGATTTCAACGGCACTCCGTCCGACGACGTCTTGCGCGGCGCAGCGGACATGGCCCTGCAGTTTAATCTCGACGCTGTAAAAATCGCGACCACACTGCGCGGCCCCGGCGATCTCGCCCGGCTTCTTCAGTTGCTTGAAACCATGAAGCGGCTGCCGTTCAGCGTCATGGGCATGGGAGCGCTCGGCCGCGCCTCACGGGTTGCGCTGGCAAAATGCGGCTCAGTCCTGAACTACGCGCACCTCGGCGAATCGAATGCACCGGGTCAATGGCCCGCACGTCAGTTGAAGGAACTGCTTCGTGAATTGTGATGGACGTGCCCGGCTGCAACCACTTCCGGGTGCTGACCTCAATGCGAACACTCGTCGCAGTCATGATGCACCGAGTGCTCGCTTTACGAACCCCCTGCCGTGTGCAAAATGCGTCTGCCATTTGATACCGACCTCATGATCCAATCTGGACCGCAACATTCACCCAGACTCAGCCGACGTTCCACCCTCGCACTGGGGCTCGGTGCAGGAGCCTCGCTCCTGGCTGGCCTGACTCCGCGCCTTCGTGCGCAGGACGCCGCGGTTCCATCCGAATTGGACCGGCTTCGCGCCGAAAACGAACGGCTCAACAAGAATCTCGAAGAAGTCGCCGAGGAATTCCGCCACTATCGCAACGTCATCGCCGGCAACCAGGCCCGCGGCCCCATCCCGGCGGTTCACGCCGCGCGGGTCATCGTAGTGGACGGCAAGACTGGCGACATCCTCGCGGAGAAAAAAGCCGACGCCCGCGGCCAGGTTGCCAGCACGCAAAAATTACTCACCGCACTCCTCATTGCCGAGGCCGGCAACCTCGAAGACTATCTCACCGTGCAGGATTCGGACACCGACTGCGCACCGGTTCGCATCGGATTGAAAGAGGGTGAAGCCTACCCGCGCATCCAGTTGCTCACGGCGCTGCTGGTAAAAAGCTCCAACGATATCGCGCAAGCGCTGGCGCGCGACAATGCCGGCTCCATCGAGGCTTTTGTGGACAAGATGAACAACCGCGCCCACGCGCTCGGCATGATCGACTCGCACTTTGTTAATCCCCATGGATTGCCAGCCGACGATCAATTTTCCACCGCCCGAGACATTGCCCGGCTCGCGCTCGCCGCCGATGCCAATCCCGTGATCCGCGACCTTGTCAGTGTCAGCCGCTTCGACTTCACTAAAGGAGACGGCAGCGTCGTCCAGCTGGAAAACACCAACCGCGTCATGCGCACCTATGCGCCCTGTGACGGCATGAAGACCGGCTACACCCAGCTGGCGGGATATTGCCTCGTGTGCAGCGGAGAAAAAGACGGCCGGCGCCGTCTCGTCATCTTGCTCAACGACACCATATCCATCTGGAAAGATGCTCAGGCACTGCTGGAATGGGCGCTCCGTGCGTGAATGATTTCATGATTGCTCACATGCAGCACGTTCAATGCCGAGGAGTGCTCTGACCTAGTTCCAGATGAATGGGTCAAGTGAAAAAATCCAAGTTTGACCTGGGTGCAACATTGTTGGACAAGTCTCACAATGAAATTGATTATCTCTATTTTCCTCTCCGTGACAGGAACCCTCGCTCACGCGCAAGACACGGCGCCCGACTGGATCCTCGAAGGCAACGCAGCCTGGCAGGAGCGTGACTCCCAAGCTGAATTTGTGTTCCGCGATCAACTCTGGATCTTGGGCGGTTGGTTTCAATCATTTGAAGCGCCGCCGCGCGATGTGTGGGCCTCGGCGGATGGAAAAGACTGGAAACTGATGGAGAAAAATGCACCGTGGCAGCACAGCGATCTGCCGATGAACATCACGTTTCAGGACAGGATGTGGATCATGGGCGGCTGGTATAATGGCCGCCTGCCAGGGCATTCGGCGAGCAATCAAGTCTGGTCATCGAAAGATGGCATAAAGTGGGAGCAGATGACTGCGTCGGCCGACTGGACGCCGCGGCTCGCCGCCAGTCTGGTAGAGTTTCACGGGCGCCTGTGGTTGCTTGGCGGCACCGAGAACTACTACTTTGGCGATGAGAAGAGTTTGAAGAACGACGTGTGGTCCTCGGCCGACGGCAAGGAGTGGAAACTCGAAACGGCGAACGCCGAATGGTCGCCGCGAGCCTACCATCAGGCCGTGGTGCTCAACGACAAGATCTACGTTTTTGGCGGCGGCAACTACGTGCCTGACTACCACGCGAAGAACGATGTATGGTCGTCCAGCGATGGTGTACTCTGGGTCCGCGAAACCGAATTCGCCCCGTGGCCGCCGAGGCTGTGGTTTTCCGCTGCACTGTATCGTGATCGGATGTGGGTGCTCGGCGGCTGGTCAAACAACCCCTCGAAAAACTGGGACGATGTGTGGCACTCGAAGGACGGCAGAAGTTGGTCACGATTGCAAACAAAGACGAGATGGAAGGAGCGGCATGAGCACTCGGTGTTCGTCTTTAAGGACAAACTCTGGATCGCAGGCGGCCATGCGCGGCCCCTGTCAAACGAAGTGTGGTCGTTGCAGTTGCCGGAGAACTGGAAACCATGACCCCGGGCCATAACCTGTAGAACGTGTTTCAAACTCATTAACCTGAAAATCATGCACTCGCGTGCCCATCAAGTGATCACCCGGAAGGTGGCAGATCACGACCCGCACGCTCAGTTTAGAGCATTTTTGAAAAAGTCGTAGCCGCATCTCGTAAGAGTGCGGGAAGCAGCCACGGCAGCCAACGAAGTATGCCTATTTCCCGCGTTTTCGCTTCGCGGCTGCGCAACACGAACGCGGCTACGAAATTATTTAAACCGCTCTAGCATCAGGCTATCGACCATCCGCAATCAGCTCGTTTTTGGTCTTACTTCCTCACCTCGTCCGTAGGAGCAGGCCTTTCCCTGCGTTCAGGCTTGCCAGCAGGAGAACCTTCGCGCTGCGACTGACCTTCGCGATACTGTCCGAATTCCGCACGCCACCTCGATGTATAGGCCTCGCTCAGCTTGCCCGCCATCTCCATGCGCAGCTGCGGTTCGGTCGCAACCTCCAGTTGTTTTACTAGCTCCCTCACCTCAGGTGCCTTGAGCATCCGCTCATGCAACCGACCCATGGGCAGGTCCCGCCTCTCGACCTTGGCCCATTTCTGTAAATCCTCGCTAAGCCGCATCAGCACTTTCTTCGCGAATTCCGGGTCGTTTGGCTCCGGCATGCGTCCGGAAAACGGAAGCCCACCGCTCGGAATCGACAACTTCACCTTGTCCAAAATTTTTATCACTTCCGGGTCCGCCTCTCCCAGCGCTTTATGCAACGTCTCCCGATATTCTTCGTTCGCTTTCTTCAACCGGTCCCGCACCTGGATGACATCAGGATTCTTCCACACCATTTCAAATGCACTCCGGAGCCTTTGCCGTTCTTCTTCGGGTAATTGCTTGAAGGCCTCCGCGCGATTCCGGTCGCCGCGTGGATACTTGCCTGGCATGTCAGGAATCATGCCGCCGCGGGAAGATCCCTGGCGATGCGGCTGACCGTCCTGCGCAGGTCGTGCTTTCTGCGTCGGCTCAGTCGCAGGTGGTGGTGGGTTCGCATCTAGTGCGCTAACGCTGAATCCCCGCAGCCCGAGAACGGCTAACAGCAAGATGAAATATTTGGAACGGCCAGCTTTCACTGGCCGCATCTTCCATCCGTCTCTGCAAAAGGCAATCTTGGACATCGTTTTCACAATGAAGTGAAAAACCGGGCAGCAGAAAAAGTTGCGCGGCCCGACTCGGTTGCACCCGGCCCGATTCTTGCTCTACTTCCGGCCACATGCCCATCGCCACCCCCGCCCAATACCGCGCCATGCTCGACGCCGCCCAGAAGGGCGACTATGCGTATCCCGCCATCAACGTCACCTCCCTGGCCACTCTGAACGGCGCGATGCGCGCCTTCGCCGAGTCGAAGTCCGACGGCATCATCCAAGTCAGCACCGGCGGCGGCGAGTTCGCCTCGGGCACGGCGGTCAAGGACATGGCCCTGGGCGCGATCGTTCTGGCCGAAGCGGCGCACACCCTGGCGCAACGCTACAACGTCCTCATCGCGCTGCACACCGACCACTGCCAGCCGAAGAAAGTTGACGCCTTTCTCAAGCCCCTGATTGCGGCCACGGCAAAGCGCCGCGCTGCTGGCCTCGGAAACCTTTTCAACTCCCACATGCTCGACGCCTCGGAACTGCCGCTCGCGGAGAACATGAAGCTCTCCGTAGCGTTGCTCAAAGAATGCGCCGCTCAGGAAATCATTCTCGAAGTCGAAGCCGGCGTAGTCGGCGGTGAGGAAGACGGCGTCGATCACGGCGATCAACCGAATGAAAAACTCTACACCAGTCCCGAGGACATGGTCGAGGTCCATGAATCCCTGCATGGTCTGGGCCGCTTCATGTTCGCCGCCACCTTCGGCAACGTCCATGGCAGCTACAAACCCGGTGCCGTGAAACTCAAGCCCACCATTTTGATCGACGGCCAGCGAGCCGTGATGGCCAAGCACGGCAAGTCCGCCGAATTCGACCTCGTCTTCCACGGTGGCTCCGGCACCCCGCTGGAAGAGATCCGCGAGACCCTGGCCTATGGCGTCGTGAAAATGAACATCGACACCGACACTCAATACGCCTTCACCCGCCCCATCATGGACCACATGCTGAAAAATTACGATGGCGTGCTCAAGATCGACGGCGAGATCGGCGACAAGAAGCTTTACGATCCGCGCAACTATCTAAAGAAGGCCGAGCAAGGCCTCTGCGTCCGCCTCAAGCAAGCCTGCGACGATCTGCTCAGCACCGGAAAGACGAGCTTCGGAACAGTCTGATTTCGCAGCAATCCGGAACATAGGCGATGCGTCTCGCTTCGCATCACGCCGCGAAAGCCGTGTCATGAGACTTCCTGCGGTGAACGAAGCGAGACGCATCGCCTACATTCACCCTGCGGCGTCGCGCACTCCGCCACCAGTTTCTTGCTCGCGGGCGAGAGCTTGCTGATAGGATACTCCACCTTGCTGCCGTTGGGCATCTTGAAGATCACGCTCTGGCCATTCACTCCGCCAAACCCGGCCTTGATGGCCATGCCTTCCGCATTCGTCCAACTCATGATCGGAGGCGGCAGTCACCATCTTGGGCGCATTCTTGTCCAGCGACGCCCCTTCCGCGATCCATGTCCGGATAATCAGTCTCTTGTCTTGCACCGTTACGATTCCTTTTCCAAAAGCTCTCTAAGGATGGTCCGGAGGCACCACCGCGGTCACGAGGCTGGAATCACGCCAGGGTTTCCCAAGTCGATAAAAACCAATCTGCTCCGGAAGTTGTCCTGCCAAATGCGCGTCCCCCTGGGACCGTGCGAGAAGGAGAGCTCTTTCAGCAGCCACTTCCGCAGAGGCAAACTGCCCGGTCTCCGCATACGCCGCAGCCAGCATGCCGGCGACGGACGGGTTCTTTCTGGCGCTGATCTGGTCTGCGCGACCTGCAAATGCAAGGGCTTTCGCTCCATCGCGAAAACGGTCTTCCGGGCACGTCGCCAGCACCCAGGCGAGCGACTTTAATGCCGCCAGCGAATTCGGGTCGGCAGCTAGAATGTGATGCCACGCATTAAGCGCGGCGTCTATTCGTCCCTGACTGAGAAAGACAATCCCAATGTTGTTTTGGGCATCCGGATATGTGGGGTCGATTTCCAATGCCTTTTGATATTGGACAATAGCTTGTTCCGCTTCTCCGCTTTGAGCGAGGGCATTGCCAAGCGTCGTTCGAAACTGGGCGCTCTTGGGATTGAATTCCACGGCTTTTTGACAGTATGGCACCGCCTCGGCCGGCCGGCCCTTATTGTAAAGCGCCGCGCCGAGATTGTTCAGCGCCAAAACATGGTTGGGGGAAATTTCCAGAGCCTTGCGGAACTGGACCATGGCTTCCTCCAACCTTCCATATTTAACAAAAGCACAGCCAAAATTATAGTGCCCTGTTGCGAGTTCAGGATTGATCGCGATGCCCCGCTCATATGATGTTATTGCCTCATCCAAATGACCTGTATCAGACAGGGCGTTTGCCAAATTGATGCGTGAGGCCTCGAATTCGGGATTGAGTTCGATGGATTTCCGGAAGTGCTCTATCGCCTCCTGCTGCTGTCCTTTATCCGTGAAGATTGTTCCCAAATTATTGTGAGCGAGCCATGAGCGCGGGTTTTTCTGAAGCGTGTCCGTCCAGAGCGTCTCCATGTTTTCATACACGCCCGCATGTCTCCAGGTCATGATGCCCAGCACCAAGAGCAGTCCCGCGACCAGCGCCGGCAGCAACTGAGGATGGCGTTTCCGGAAAAAACTTTCCGCTGAAAGGATGCCTGCGGCTGCCAGCGTCAGCGGGCCCATGCAGGCCAGATACTGAAAGTGATCTCCCACGTATGAATAGCGCAGGAAGAAATGATCCACCAATCCCACCACCGGCAGGAGCGCGACCAGAAAAATGGAAAATGCAAAAAAGAATGGACGCTGCCTGCCATCACGCCGCTGCCACAACAGAAAAAATGCCAGTGCCGCGGCCAGAGTCGGCAGATACGAAACGAAGCTGCCGGCATGGAGTTCCCATCGAGGATACATCAAGGTCAACGGCTGCGGCCAGAGCAGTTTTCCCAGGTAAAACCAGAGCGCCCGGCCTGGGACCATGATGCGGTCCGTCCAGGTGAGCGCCCATAACCCACCGATTCCTCCCTGGGTCTTTTGCTCCCAAACAGACCACGCGCTGGCCAGCGCGGAGAGCAGCAGGAATGGACTCAATCTAAATAGCAGCCGCCACTGCCAGCGGCCTTCAAGCCACCAGACACACAAGCCCAGAACCACGGGCAGGACGACGGTGGAGGATTTGCTGGCCAGCGCCATGGCGGCAAATAATATGGACAGAGCATAATACCAGTGTCCGCGCACCGGCTGAGGGCCTGCCACAGAATTTTCCTCCTGCCGCCACTTCAGAAAAAACAACACGCACAACAGATAGAACAAACCAGACTGGGTATTTTTCATTTCAGAAATCCAAGCCACCGTATCCACCTGCACCGGATGCAATGCCCACAAGGCCGCAGCCAGCCAAGAAGCCAGGCGCGGCACCCCAAGCCGCAGCAACACCCGGCAAAACAGTAGCGCACACAGTCCGTGCAGGACCACATTCAAGACGTGATACGGCATGGGATTCAATCCCCACAAAGCATGCCCCGCCCAAAAACTGGTGATCACCAGCGGACAAATCCGCGCCTCACGCGTGGTCCAAACTTCCTTCAGCCCCTGGGGCCCGATGATGCTGGGATTCTCCGTCAGATAGTCATTGTCATCCAGGATGAAGCCGGCTTTCCACACCGGCAGATAAGCCGTGATCGTCATGAGCATCAAGGCCAGGGCCAGCAGGGCATCACTGCGGCACCATGCCGGCAATTTCATTTTGCCTTCGAAAAGATGGGGGCGTGATCGGGTCATGATCGTCGATTAAATGCCACGCAGTCTTTGTAACTTGTTTCACCACCGAAGACATCCAGGGCGCTGCCGATGGTGACATCCACCTTGCCGGCACTGAGCTGCTGAACGCGGGCCAGATCATTCAAGTCACGTGCGCCTCCAGCGTAGGTAACAGGTTTGTCACACCAAACTCCCAGGCAGCGCACCAGCGCCTCATCAATTCCCTGACACTTGCCTTCTACATCGACGGCATGGATGAGAAACTCATCGCAAAACGGAGCCAGCCGGGCCAGAAGATCCTTGTCCACGAACAGATCGGTCAGCGTCTGCCAGCAATTCATGGCCACCACCCAGCCATCCCGGGTGGCCTTGCAACTCAGATCGATCACCAGGCGTTCCACGCCCGCCGCTTTCACCATGTCTTCGAGCTTTGATTGCTGGAATTTCGCGCACCCGTCGAAAAGCCATGAGGTGACAATGACGTGAGTGGCACCGTGATCGAGCCAAAGCCTGGCGTTGCCGGGATTGATCCCGCCGCCAACCTGCAACCCGCCGGGATAGGCTGCCAAGGCCTCACGCGCGGCGGTATCGTTCCCCTTCCCCAGCATGATCACGTGGCCGCCGCTGAGGGCGTCTTTTTTGTAGAGTTCCGCAAACCAGCGCGCGGGTTTGTCGCTGACGAAGTTGGTTTTGAGATCCGGCACGGGCGAGACACCCGCGCTCCCTTCACTGAGCGTAGAGCCGACGATCTGCTTCACTTTGCCTTCGTGAAGGTCGATGCAGGGGCGGAATAGCGTATGAGGACGGGAAGACATGAAGACACGGAGATGATGAGACGATGAGACGATTATTTCAACGCAAAACTCTTTGCGTCTCCCCTTCTCCCCTTCTCAGCGTCTTCTTCAAGCCACGGCCCTTGAGAGTGGATGCGTGAGCGGAGGATTGGTGCGCTCGCGCCAAGTGAGTATCTCAGGTTCGCCGGTGGTGATGAGCACAACGTGTTCGTAATGCGCACTCGGTTTGCGATCCAAAGTGACAACAGTCCAACCATCTTCCAGTGTCCGTGTCTGTTCAACGCCGAGGTTGATCATGGGCTCGATGGCGATGGTCATGCCGGCGCGCAGGCGGGGCTTGGCACCCTTGGTTCCGTAGTTGGGCACCTGCGGTTCCTCGTGAAGTTTCCGGCCCACACCGTGCCCGACAAAATCGCGCACAACCGTGAGGCCGAATCGGCGGACGTAGCTTTCCACAGAATGACAGAGGTCGCCGAGCATGAGTCCGTCCCGCGCCCAGTCGATGGCGATGTGGAGCGCGTCCTCGGTGGCAGAGAGCAGTTTCTGCACATCGGGAGCGATGGGCGGCACGGGAATGGTGAGGGCGTTATCGCCGATCCAGCCGTTTTTGCTGAGACCGACATCGATCTTCACGATGTCACCCGGTTTGATTTCACGGGTGCTGCCGATGCCGTGGACGACTTCTTCGTTGAGCCCGATGCAAATGGTGCCCGGGAATCGTTTGCTGCCGACTTTATAATTTAAGAACGCGCTGGTGGCACCAGCGGCTTTGAGTTCAGCAGCGACAAAACGGTCGATCTCGCCAGTGGTGATGCCGGGCTGGACGAGCGCAGCGGCCTTCAAGAGAATGTCGCGTCCGAGGCCGCAGGCGCGGCGGAGACCGTCGAGCGCCTTGCCATGGCGCGTGGGGATGCGGTCAAACGAGAGGGACATTCAGAAGGAAAATCGAGTTATTGGTTATGAGTTATTTGTTAAGGGCGCCCACTCGACGCCGATGGAATAAATGTCGAAGAGTCTTGGCAGCACTCGACAACTCATAACCCCATAACCTTTAACTCATAACTCCTTTCCAGCCCTCAATGCCCGTGCATCAGTGCGTAGACGAGACCGACGAGCGCCACGAAGGAGATGGTAGTCCAGAGCATGACGACAAGCTTGGGGTTTGCAGCCAGGCCGCCTGCGGTGGCGCGGTCGAAACGTCCGCGAATTTTGCCCTTGCGGAGGAATCCATCGTAGTGACGCTGGAGAAGGTGGGTTTCCACCTGCCGCATGACATCGAGCACGACGCCGACGAGAATCAGGATGCTGGTGCCGCCAAAGAACTGGCTGACGCTCGGACTGAGGTCCAGCCAGCGCTGGAGCAGAAGCGGCATCACGTAAATCAGGGTCAGAAAAGCCGCGCCGGCGAAGGTGAGCCGACTCATCGTGAAGTCAAGAAAGTCAGCGGTGGGCTTGCCGGGACGGACGCCGGGGACATAGCCGCCGCCTTTTTTCAAGTCCTCGGAAATCTGATTTGGCTGGAACATGGTGGCCACCCAGAAGTAGCTGAAGAAGAAGATAAGACCGGTGGAGATGATGACGTAGGGCCAGCCTGCGGTGAGCCACTCGGACCAGATGACCACGTTACGGTTGTCCGGGAACATGAA
The DNA here is from genome assembly GCA_009885695.1 of Verrucomicrobiota bacterium. Taxonomy (GTDB): domain Bacteria; phylum Verrucomicrobiota; class Verrucomicrobiia; order Verrucomicrobiales; family Verrucomicrobiaceae; genus VFKE01. Next base: position 40,872 of record VFKE01000047.1, read on the forward strand.
GCTGACGATCTGCGAAGGGAACAGTAGGATGGCCTGGGCGAAAATAATGGGCATGACGCCCGCGTAGTTCACCTTGAGCGGCATGTATTGCGTCTGGCCGCCATAGACCTTGCGGCCAACGACACGTTTGGCGTATTGAATGGCAATGCGGCGCTGGGCCTGGGTGAGGGCGATGATGCCGGCGATCACGGAAATGAGCACCACGATGAGCATGAGGACCATGAGAGCGTCGTTCGCTCCGGCGCCGGGCTTGCCAATGTAAGTCCGCCAGACGCTGACCAAGGCATTGGGGAGGTCGGCAACAATATTGATGGCGATGAGCAGCGAGATGCCATTGCCGATGCCGCGCTCGGTGATCTGTTCACCAAGCCACATGATGAAAAGGCTGCCAGCGGTGATGGTGGCGACACCGGTCAAGATGAAGCCGAAGCCGAAATTAGGCACCAGCGGACCATGTTCATTGATGACGGACTGGAGTCCGCTGAGGAAGATGTTCTGTTCCGGATTTTTCAGTGAGGCGACCAGGAGATAACCTTGGAACAAGCAGAGAAAGACGGTGGCATAGCGGGTCCACTGATTGATTTTCTGACGCCCCCCGTCTTCGCGCGCCAGCTTGCTAAAGGAGGGCACGACCGCCGTGAGGAGCTGCATCATGATGGACGCACTGATGTAGGGCATGATGCCCAGGGCGAAGACGGCGCACTTGGCGAGACCACCGCCGCTGAAGACGTTCATGATCGCGGCAATGGCGGCAGCGGGCGAGTTGTCCGCGACGCGAGTGTCCACCCAGGCTTGCAGTACCTGCGGGTTCACCCCAGGAATGGTGATGGCGTAGCCGGCACGCACAACGACAATCATGGCCAGCGTGAAAAGGATGCGCTGGCGGAGGTCGGGAATCTTGAAGCTGTTGACGAAGGCGGAGATCATCTAGTAAAAAAGGATGAGGGCGGAAGGATGAAGGATGAATCTAAGAAAGAATGTAACAAAAGATGTTTGTTTTCATCCTTCATCCTTCATCCTTCATCCTTTTGTCTTCGCTGCGTAGGCGGCTGATTTGGCTGCGGTTTCCACGGCGGCTTTGGCATCGGCAGCGTCCTTGAGCGTGCGGAAGATGAGAGTGACGGAACCACCAGCAGCCTCGATTTTCTGACGGGCGGTGGTGCTGATCTTATCGACTTCGACCGTCCATTTTTTGGCCAGCTCACCTTCGCCAAGAATCTTGATGCCGTCCCACTTGTGGCGCCAGCGGCCCTTGAGGATATTTTTTTCACGAAGGCTGGCCTCGTTGATGGTCGCGCCGTCGTCAAAATGATCGGCGAGACGATCCAAGTTGTAGACTGCGTAGATGGTCTTGAAGGCGTTGTTATTGAAGCCTTTTTTCGGGAGACGGCGATAAAGTGGCATTTGTCCGCCTTCGAAGCCCGGGCGGATGGCGCTGCCGGAGCGGGCTTTCTGCCCTTTGTGTCCGCGACCGGAAGTCTTGCCGTGTCCGGAGCTTTCACCGCGTCCGACGCGCTTTTTGCGCTTCGTGGAGCCGGGAGCTGGTTTGAGTGTGTGAAGCCTCATGGTAGATGCAAATGGGTGCGTGGGGTTGGATCAGATCGCCTTTTTCTCAGGCGTTTTCTTGCCGCGGCTGCGGAAGACTTCATCAGGCATCCGCAACATGCTCATGGCATGGAGGGTGGCTTTGACGACATTGGCGTGATTACTGGAGCCGAGAGATTTGGAGAGCACATCTTTCAATCCGACGGCTTCGCACACGGCACGGACGCCGCCGCCCGCGATAACGCCCGTTCCCGGGGAGGCTGGCTTGAGCAGGATGTGTCCACCACCATGGATGCCGACGACTTCATGCGGAATGGTGTTGTTGAGCAAGTTGACGTGAACAAGGTTGCGGCGGGAGTGCTCGCTGCCTTTCTTGATAGCGTCGGCGACTTCCTTGGCCTTGCCGAAGCCCAGGCCGACGCGGCCCTGCTGATCACCCACGACGACGAGTGCACTAAAGCTGAATCGGCGTCCGCCTTTGACGACCTTGGCGCAACGGTTGATGAAGACGACTTTCTCCACGAATTCAGGACGGGAGGATTCCCCGCCGTTTTGGGACGGCTCGGAGGGTTTGTAGCTGGAAGATTTTGTTTCGACGATGGCCATAATGCGTGAGTGCGTGATTTAGAATTTGAGGCCCTTCGCGCGGGCGGCATCGGCGAGTGCCTTGACCTTGCCGTGAAATTTGAATCCTCCGCGGTCAAAGACGACGGAAGTGATGCCAGCAGCGAGAGCGCGCTCAGCGATAGCCTCGCCAATCTTTGCGGCGGTCTCCTTGGTGGACTTGTCGGCCAGGAGCAGTTTCTCCATTGTGGAAGCGGCGCATAACGTATGCTGTTTATCGTCGTCGATGATCTGGGAGTAAACCTTGCGATTGGAGAAGTGAACAGCCAGGCGCGGGCGTTCCGCAGTGCCCTGAAGGTTCTTGCGAACGCGCTTGTGAATGGCGCGGTGGCGCTCTTTGCGATTGATAACAGCCATGGTCGTAATTCTATATTATTTAACGGTCTTGCCTTCTTTGCGACGGACGTGCTCGTCCTTGTAGCGGACGCCCTTGCCCTTGTAAGGTTCCGGCGGGTAGTAGCCCCTGACATCGGCGGCGAACTGGCCGACGACCTGTTTGTCGACGCCTTCGACGGTGATCTGGGTGTTTTCGGTTACGGTGACCTTGAGACCATCCGGAATGGGATGCAGCAGAGGGTGGGAGTAGCCGAGGCTGAGATCGATGTTCTTGCCCTTGACTGCGGCTTTAAAGCCAACGCCTTGAATTTCCAATTCTCTTTTGAAGCCCTTGCTGACTCCTTGAATCATGTTGCTGATGAGGCGCTGCGCGGTGCCGTGAAGGGATCGCATGGTGCGATGATCGGTGGCGCGGGTGACTTTAAGCTCCTTTTCCTCCTGCAGCACCGTGATGCCGACTGGAAGCTGAAAGCTGAGTTTTCCCTTGGGGCCCTCGACGAGAACCTTGCGGTCAGCGCCGATTTTGACGTTGACCTTGTCTGGAAGCGAAATGGGTTGTTTGCCGATGCGTGACATGATGTGAATCTCTTTACCAGACGAGCGCGAGAAGTTCGCCGCCGACTTTTTGTTTGCGTGCCTGACTGCCGGTCATGACACCTTTGGGGGTGGACAGAATGGCAATGCCAAGTCCCTGGCGCACGCGCGGGATCTTGGTGCTGCCAACGTAATGACGGCGGCCAGGTGAACTGACGCGCTTGAGGTCGGTGATGACCGGGGTGCGGCCCTGATACTTGAGCTTGACCTTGAGTGTGGCGTGACCTGCGCTGGTGACAACTTCATAGGCCCAGATGTAACCCTCTTCCTGGAGGATTCGGGCAATCTCGCCCTTCATGCGTGAGAAGGGCGCGGTGAACTCCTGTTTGGCGGCGAGCGCAGCATTGCGGGCGCGTGTCAGGAAGTCGGAAATCGGATCGGTGGCGAGGCTCATGTTGGTGCTTTAGTAAATGAATATCAGGCGGCTTCTTTTTCTTCGGCGGCCTTGTCGGCCTTGGCCTTGCGGGACACCTGGAAGGGCATGCCGAGGGCGCGCAGCAGTTCGCGGGCGTGCTCGTCAGTGGCGGAGCGGGTGACAAAGCTCACGTCAAAACCAAGCACCCGCTTGACCTTGTCGATTTCAATTTCCGGAAAGATGCTCTGATCGTTCAGTCCAAGGGTGTAGTTGCCACGACCATCGAAAGCGCGCGGGGAGATGCCGCGGAAATCGCGAATGCGGGGCATGGCGGTCTTCACCAGGCGCATCATGAAGTCATACATGCGCGGCCCGCGAAGGGTGACCTTGAGTCCGACTGGCTCGCCTTCACGCAGCTTGAAGTTGGAGATGGCCTTCTTCGAGTAAGTGATCATCGGCTTCTGGCCGGTGATGATGGCCAGATCGCGGGAGGCGTCCTCGGCAGCTTGCTTGCGGTCCGGCTGGGAGCCGATGCCGCAGTTGATCACAATCTTGTCCAGGCGGGGAACCTGGTGGACGTTCGTGAAGCCAAGCCGCTCGCGCAGTTCGGGGACGATTTTTTCGATGTAAAGTTTCTGAAGTTCGGTTTGCATGATATGTCACCTCTTTTGGCTTCCCGCCCCGCAGTCCTTGGTATCAGGTCTGCGGATTTGAGGGTTGGCAAGTTGGCTGGTTATTTCTTTCTTTCAACAGGTTTCGCTTCCTTGCGCTCAATCAGTTTCACGTTGGAGATATGAATCGGCGCTTCCTTCTCCAGAAATCCGCCCTGCGGCTTCTCGGTGGTGGGCTTCACGGCTTTCTTCACCATGTTCACGCCTTCGATCAGCACGCGAACCTTCGACTGGCGCTCGTGACGGCGCACGGCAATGATATTGCCGCGGCTGCCTTTGTGGTCGCCAACGACGACCTCCACGAGGTCTCCCTTTCTGACATGGGTCTTGATTTTCTTCATAGAACTTCTGGAGCAAGGGAGATGATTTTCATGAAGTTGCGATCGCGCAACTCGCGGGCCACGGGTCCAAAGATGCGGCTGCCGCGGGGATTGTTGTCCTTGTCGATGACGACGATGGCATTGTTGTCGAAGCGAAGGACGGAACCGTCATTGCGCCGGATGGGCGCGGCGGTGCGGACCACCACGGCCCGGATGACTTCGCCCTTTTTGACGCTGGCCGTCGGAGTGGCAATGCGCACGTGAGCCGTGATAACATCACCCACACCGGCGGTGCGTTTGTTTTTTCTTCCGATCACGCCGATCATCTCCGCCATGCGGGCGCCGGTGTTGTCGGCAATCGGGATTTCTGATTCCATCTGTAGCATAATCGTGTTCCTCCTGGGTCGTTCTGGGTTGTAAGTAAAATAGTCGCTTAAAAAAGCAGGGTCAGCGCGCAAGCACCTCGATGAGTTTCCAGCGCTTCAAGCGGCTGAGCGGGCGCGTTTCTTCGATGCGCACTTTGTCGCCGGTCTTGGCCTGGCCTTCCTCGTCGTGGGCATAGAACTTGGAAGTGAGCCGGATGATCTTCTTGAAGACTGGGTGCGGCACGCGGCGTTCCACCTCGACCACAATGGTCTTTTGCATCTTGTCAGAGACGACGGTGCCGACGCGCGACTTGCGAACGGCGGTGCGGGCGGGGGCTTGCTTATTGGTTTCTTCACTCATGATCGTTGTTCCTTGCTGGGCAGGTTACTCCGCTTTTTTTGCGGCGGGTGCTTTGGCTTTGGTTGCTTTTTTCTCAGCAGGAGCGGTGGCGCCGTTGGCTGCGGTCTGACGGATGCCGAGATGGCGTTCTTGAAGAATCGTCAAAATACGCGCCACTTCTGTTTTCAAATGGCTGATGGCGCTCTTGTTTTCCATCTGGCCGGTGGCCTTCTGGATGCGCAAGTGCATCATCTGCTGCTTGAGTTCCCGGCTGCGGGATTGCAGTTCTTCGACTGTTAATTCGCGGATTTCGTGAGTCTTCATTTTCCTGGCGTTCTTCTGCTGGGGTTATTGCGCGTGGCGCGAAACGAATCGGGTGCGCACCCCAAGTTTATGGGCGGCCAGGCGGCAGGCCTCGCGCGCAAGGTCTTCGGTGACACCGGCAACTTCAAAAAGCATGGTGCCGGGATAGATGACGGCGACCCAAAATTCTGGCGGCCCTTTCCCTTTCCCCATTCGGGTTTCCGGCGGACGGGCGGTGACGGGCTTGTGCGGGAAGATGCGGATGAACACCGCGCCCTTGCGCTTCAGTTGCCGGGTGATCGCGACGCGGCAGGCCTCGATCTGGTTGTTCTTGATCCAGGCGCGGTCAAGCGCCTGCAAACCGAATTCTCCGAAGCTCACACGGTTGCCTGTCGTCGCGATGCCTTTACGACTCCCGCGATGGGCTTTGCGAAACTTGGTTCTACTGGGCATCATGGCCATGGCAAATCTCCTCTACTTGGATTGAAGTTATTGTTGGTAATGGGTGTCCTTACGCAGCGGGTGCTGGTGCAGGTGCGGGTGCGGGTGCGGGGGATTCCCGGCGGTCATCTCGACGTTCGCGGCGCTGCGGGCTGCGACGTGGCGCGGGTTCCTGGCCCTCGATTTCCGGCTTGCGGTTCACCCAGCATTTCACGCCGATGATTCCGTAAACAGTGCGGGCCTCATAGAAGCCGTAGTCGATCGGGATGCGCAAAGTCTGCAGGGGCACCTTGCCCAGGAGATACCATTCGGCGCGGGCGATGTCGGAACCGCCGAGGCGGCCAGCCACACGGATACGGATGCCTTCGGCGCCCATTTCCATCGCGGTCTGCACCGCGCGCTTCATGGCGCGACGGAAAGAAATTCGTCGCTCTAACTGCATGGCCACGGACTCGGCCACCAGCTGGGCGTCGATCTCAGGCTGTCTGATTTCAAGAATGTCGATCTTCACCTGTTTGCCACCGCACATCCTGGAAATTTCGGAGCTCATGACTTCGATTTCCAGGCCCTTGCGTCCGATGACGAGTCCGGGGCGCGCGGTATGCAGCGTCACGCGGACGAGGTTCCAGGCGCGCTCAATGACGATCTTCGAGAGAGCGGCGGAGGCGAGTTTCTTCTTGAGATATTCGCGAACCGCGAGGTCACTGTGAAGGAATTCGGTGAATTCCTTTTTGGTGGCGAACCATTTGGAACGCCAGTCTTTATTGACCGCGAGGCGGAAGGCGATTGGATTGACTTTTTGACCCATGGGGAAGTGCTTGGCTGGTTGATTCTAGGCTTGCTGTTTCTTGGCGCGACGGCGGGCTTTCTTCGGAGCATCAACGACGACTGCGTCAGCAGACTCGCCTTTTTTCGTGCGCTTCTTTTTCTCGCCGAAGCCTTCCGGCTTGGTGGCCACGATGACAATGATGTGAGCCATGCGCTTGCGAATGGGCGCGGCGGAACCACGGGCGCGGGGCATGATGCGATGGAGGATGGGTCCTTTGATGGCCAGGGCGCTCTTGACGTAAAGATCGTCAGCATCAATCTCATGAAGGACGGCGGCGTTGGCGATGGCAGAGCGCAGAACCTTTCCAATGAGTACTGCGGCTTTTTTCGGCGTAAAGTTCAGCACATTCAGCGCGTGAGACGCTGGCATGCCGGTGATGGCGCGCGTCACTTCCCGAGCCTTCTGGTCGGAGATGCGTGCGTAACGGTGACTGGCCCTGACTTCCTTCGTTTCCATGTCGTTGTGTAGTTAGCCTTTCGAGGTTTCCGCCCGGCCGGTGTCTCCCACCTTGACCGGTTCGTCCTTGCTGATGAGTTCTTGGACGACCGCACCGCAGATGCCCTGGCGGACATCCACCACGAGCGCCCGTGCCACGGGTTTGTCCTTGCGATAAATTGCAAACGGCATTCCAGGATGCACCCCCTGCCGGGATCCGATATTGAGGACGGCGACGCCCATGTCTTCCTTCAGACTGATGATCCGGGCATTGTCGAGCGTGCCGCTTTCAGCCGCTGCGGATGCGATATTGAGCTTGGAGCCACTCAGGGCGCGCTCTGCCGCAGCGAGCGACTTGTTCAAGTTCTCCTTATGTGCAGCATCACCGCCGGCATTGATTTTAGCATATGCGAACGAGGCCTCTGACAAGCCCACAAGCGCTTCCGTCAGGATGCGGCGATAGCCTTCGAGAATACGCAAATCACTCAAGGCTGTGAGCAGGCGCTGCTGGAGTTCAGTGCTGGTCGGATCAAGCACGGCAACGCCGAGGCCTTCCATTTGAATACGCAGTCTTTCGTAACCCTCGCGTGCCTGCTGGCCATCAAGGTTGGCGTTGGCCAGGCTTTCGGAAAGGTTTTTGATCTGCTCCTTGGCCTTGCCGAGCTTTTGTTCGAGTTCCTGGATTTGTCCGGCGGAAACTTGCAGCGTGGTTTTGAGTTCTTGAAGTTCGATGCGTGAATCTGACTGCGCCATCACCGGCCCAACCGCGACCATCGCCAGAAGAACTGGCGCGCCGAAGAGGTTTGCGATGAAGGTGGAGATTTTCACGAGTTTGAAACCAGAAGCAGCATTACTTGGCAACCTTCGCGGTATGGGCGCCGTGCGCCTTGAACATGCGAGTGGGCGAGAATTCGCCGAGCCGGTGGCCAACCATGTTTTCCGAGGCGCTGACGCTCACGAAATCCCTGCCGTTGTGCACGAGGAAGACGTGGCCGACGAAGTCGGGCGTGATCATCGAAGCGCGAGCCCAGGTCTTGATCGGTTTTTTTTGACCGGCATCATTGAGCTTGTCGATCTTCGCCAGAAGCTTCTGGTTGACGAAAGGTCCTTTTTTTAGTGAGCGTCCCATGGATTGTCAGTGTGATGGTTGTTCGCGTTAATTTTTCGGACGGCGCTGCAAGATGAAGCTGTCGGAATATTTGTTTTTTTTGCGCGTTTTCTCTCCCTTGGCGTGTCCCCAGGGTGAAAGCAGATGCTGGCGTCCACCGCCGGATTTGGAGCGGCCTTCGCCACCGCCGTTCGGATGGTCAATGGGGTTCATGCACATGCCGCGGACGGTGGGGCGGATGCCCTTCCAGCGGGTGCGTCCTGCCTTGCCGCTGATGACGTTCATGTGCTCGATGTTGCCGATCTGGCCGACGGTTGCGTAGCACTTGGAGAGGATCTTGCGGATTTCTCCGGATGGCATTTTCACCAGCGCATAATCGCCTTCGCGGTTGGAAAGGATGGCGGCCTGGCCGGCGGCGCGGGCGACCTTGCCGCCCTTGCCTGGCTTGAGCTCGATGTTATGAATCTGTGTGCCGAGCGGGATGAGGCTCAAGGGAAGCGCGTTGCCGATTTCCGGCGGCGCCTTCTCCCCTGCCATCACGCTGCTGCCGATCACCAGATTGACCGGTGCCAGGATGTAGCTTTTCTGGCCGTCCGGATACTGGATCAACGCGATGCGGGCGGTTCGAATCGGATCGTATTCCACAGCGACTACCTTGGCGGACACATCGTGACGGGAGCGATTGAAATCGACAAGACGATAGCGCTGCTTGTGCCCGCCACCGATGTGGCGGCAGGTAATGCGGCCCGTGTTATTGCGTCCGCCCGATTTCCTGAGCGCAACGGTCAGGCTTTTTTCGGGCTTGTGCTTCGTGATCTCATCGAACGAAGGCCACTGTTTGTAGCGGTTCGAAGGAGTCGTGGGTCTGAAGGTTTTCAGGGCCATAAGCGTTTGGAGAAAATAGAGTTATCGCGGGAGAGATTGGCTTCAGGCGAAGTCGAGTTTTTCACCCTCCTTGAGGCGGACGATGGCTTTTTTATAATGGTTGGTGCGACCGATGGGGCCGTTGCCGCGTCGCTTGGGCTTGCCGTCGATGTTCATGGTGCGAACCTGGATGACCTTTTTGCCGAAGGCGGTCTCGACCGCCTTGCTGATCTCCGGCTTGGTCGCCTTGCGATCCACGATGAACGTGTATTGGTTGTAGTTCTCCGTGAGGAGCGTCGCCCGCTCGCTGAGGCGCACGGACTTGATGATGTCGTGGGGTTCTTTCATGACAAGGCGGCGGTGCGTTTGGCGAGGGTGTCGAGAGCATCTCCCATGAGGATGATCTTGTCGTAGTTGAGGAGATTTTCGCAGTTAACAGCGTCCGCGAGGACGAGGTCAACTTTGGAAATATTACGGGCGGAAAGCTCGGTGCTCGTGTCGAACTTGTCGGAGATGAGGAGCACTTTCTTGGCTGTGGTGATTTCAGAGAGCGCTTTGACGAAGGTTTTGGTCTTGCCGTCGGCGATCTTCAATTCCGGGCTGAGGATCACGTCGCCACCCTTGATGCGCGCGGTCAGCGCGGCTCGGAAGGAGAGGTGCTTCATCTTGATGTTGATCTTCTTCGAGTAATCGCGCGGGCGCGGACCGAAGACGACGCCGCCGCCACGCCAGTGTGGGGCGCGGGTGCTGCCGATGCGGGCGCGACCGGTGCCCTTCTGGGCCCAGGGCTTCTTGCCGCTGCCAGAAACTTCGTTGCGGGTCTTGGTGCTGGCGGTGCCGACGCGCCGATTGGCCCGGTAGGTGACGACGGCCTGATGGATGACTCCATGCCCCTTGGTTCCCTCAGTGAGGTTCAAGCTGGCCTTCTGCGCGGCTTCGAGTGTCAATAGATTGGCTGCCATGATTCAGTGACTCCGGTAGGATTTTATTTCTTCCCCTTTGCTTTGGGAGCGGCTGCCAGGGCGGCGGCGGCTTGTTTCTGTTTTGCTTTTTTAGCGACGGCACCCAGCTTGATGGCGGGACGAATGATCAAGTAGCTGTTGGTCGCTCCGGGAACACTGCCCTTGATGACGAGCACTCCGTCTTCCGCGCGGCTCTGGACGACTTCCAGATTCTGGATGGTGCGCTGATCACCGCCCATGCGGCCAGGCATCTTTTTGTTCTTAAAGACGAGACCGGGCGTGCTGCGGCAGCCGATGGAACCAGGACGACGATGCATCATGGAGCCGTGGGTCGCAGGCTGGCCGTGGAAGCGATAACGCCGCACGACGCCTTGAAAGCCTTTGCCCATGGTGATGCCGGAAATATCCACCAGCGTGCCCGGAGGGAAAACCTCAGGACCAAACACGGTGCCCGGCTCGGGAAGCTTGTCTTCGTCCATGCGAAACTCGCGCAAACGGTATTTCGGAGTGGCACCATGCTTCTTGAAATGTCCGAGAAGCGGCTTGGTGACGCGCGACTCTTTCTTGTCGTTGAAGCCAAGCTGCACGGCGGAGTAACCATCCGTCTCCTTGCGCTTCAGCTGCACAACTTGATTGCCGGCCACTTGAATGACCGTGACAGGCAAGGCCTCGCCGTCTTCAAGATAGATCTGGGTCATCCCCAGTTTTTTTCCAATGATTCCCAAGCTCATGTCAGTTCCTCCAGAATGGTTGATGGGCCGTTAGATGCGGATCGAAATGTCCACGCCGGATGGCAGGTTGAGTTTCTTCAGTTCATCCACCGTGCGGGCGGTGGGATCGACGATGTCCAGCAGACGCTTGTGCGTGCGGATTTCAAACTGGTCCATCGACTTCTTGTCGATGTGCGGGGAGCGGTTCACAGTGAACTTCTCGACGCGGGTTGGAAGCGGGATCGGACCCGCGACTTTGGCACCCGTGCGTTTGGCGGTCTCCACGATCTCCGCGGTGGACTTGTCCAGCACGCGGTAGTCATAGGCGCGCAGCCGGATGCGGATTTTTTGGTTTTGCATGATGAGTATTCCTGCGGGTAGGGGTTATTTCTTGCCAGTGCGCTGTTCGACGATCTGTTCGACGATGTTCTGCGGCACCTGCTCGAAGTGCGAAGGTTGCATCGAATAACTGGCACGGCCGCTGGACAGGGTGCGGATGGTGGTGCTGTAGCCAAACATTTCCGAAAGCGGAACCTCGGCTTTGACGATGCTCAGGTTGTTGCGGGAATCGATGGCGCCGATCTTGCCGCGGCGACGGTTCAAGTCACCCATGATGTCGCCCTGATACTGCTCGGGGGTCATCGCTTCCACGGCCATGATGGGCTCGAGCATGACGCACTTGGCTTTTTTCAGCGCGTCTTTGACCGCGAAAATCGCAGCCATCTTGAACGCGTTTTCATTCGAGTCCACGTCATGATAAGATCCGTCGAGAATATCAACATGGATGTCGATGACGTTGTATCCGGCGATGATGCCGTTGAGCATCGCTTCCTGGCAGCCCGCTTTGCAGGAGTTGATGTATTCCTTCGGAATGGTGCCGCCGACGACCTTGTTTTCGACGGTAACGCCTTTGCCGCGCTCACTGGGGAAAACTTTCAAGATCACATGGCCGTATTGGCCGCGTCCACCGGACTGCTTGATGAGCTTGCCTTCGCCGTCGGCTTCCTTGGTCAGCGTTTCGCGATAGGCGATCTGCGGCTTGCCGGTGTTGGTTTCCACTTTGTGCTCGCGCTTGAGGCGGTCGCAGATGATTTCCAAATGCAGTTCGCCCATGCCAGCGATGATGGTCTGCCCGGTTTCTTCGTCGGTGCGCACGAAGAATGTTGGATCCTCTTCCGAGAGGCGGGCCAGGGCCGCGCCCATCTTTTCCTGATCGGCCTTGGTCTTGGGCTCAACCGCCATGGAAATAACCGGCTCCGGGAACGAAGGTGGCTCCAATTGGATTTCAAAATCCTCGTCGCAAAGCGTGTCACCCGTGCGCACATCACGCACACCAACCATGGCGGCGATGTCGCCGGAGTAGCACACATCGATGTCCTTGTGTTCGCTCGCCTGAATCTGGATGAGGCGACCGACGCGCTCCGTGCGACGGGTGCGGGGATTGTAAATGGTGTCGCCCTTCTTGATAGCGCCGGAATAGACGCGGAAGAAGACGAGGCGGCCGAATTTGTCGGACCAGAGCTTGAAGGCCAGCGAGCAGAACTTGCCGTTGTCGTCCGGCGTGGCATCAATGGTGATGCTGTGATCGTCGGGGTTGATGCCCTTGGCCGGCTGGATGTCGAGCGGGCCAGGAAGATAATCGATCACGGCATCGATGAGATATTGCACGCCCTTGTTCTTAAAGGCGGAGCCACCAGCGATCGGGATGATCTTGTTGGAGATCACTGCGCGGCGCAGTGCTTGCTTCACGTCAGGAATCGAAATCGGCTTTTCCTCAAGGAACATGGTGCCAATCTCGTCGTCCTGATTGCACAACTCCTCGACCAATCCGGCGTAGGCTTGCTTGGCGATCTCAACTTCCTTGCCTTCAAGTTCGCGAACTTTGTAAGTGGAACCCAGCTTGTCGTCATCATTATACATGATGGCCTTCTGGTTCACGACGTCGATCTGACCGGACAGTGTGTCTTCAGCACCGATCGGGATCAGGATCGGCCAGGCGTTCGCGCCCAGTTTTTCCCGGACATCGGACACCACACGCTCGAAGTTCGCCCCGGTGCGGTCCATTTTATTGACGAATGCGATGCGCGGCACGCCGTATTTTTCAGCCTGACGGAAGACAGTCTCGGACTGTGGCTGCACGCCAGCCACGGCACAGAGCACGAAGATCGCACCATCGAGCACGCGCAGGGAACGCTCCACTTCCGCCGTGAAATCCACGTGACCAGGAGTGTCGATGATATTGACGCGGATGTCTTCCATCTCGCGCAATTTAAAGACGCCTTCTTCCTTCATCTGTTTCCAGCGCGCCGTGACCGCAGCGGAGGTGATGGTGATGCCGCGTTCTTTTTCCTGCTCCATCCAGTCGGTGGTGGCCGCGCCATCATGCACTTCACCGATGCGGTGGATCATGCCGGTGTAGAAAAGAATGCGCTCAGTCAGCGTCGTCTTGCCCGCGTCGATATGGGCGCAGATGCCAATGTTGCGCGTGCGCTCCAGAGGATATTCGCGATTGGGGGAATTGCGGTTTTCAGCCATGGGGGTTGAAGACAGTGTGCGTGCGGACATGAAATTGTTTACCAGCGGAAATGCGCGAATGCGCGGTTGGCCTGGGCCTGCTTGTGCACGTCATCGCGCTTGCGCACGGCGTTGCCCTGGTTGCCGGCTGCGTCCTTGAGTTCGTTGGCCAAAGCCACATGCATCGGCGTGCCCTTGCGATTGCGGGCAAAAGTGATGAGCCAGCGCATGGCCAGCGCTTCGGAACGGCCAGGAGCGACTTCGAGAGGCACCTGATAGGTGGCACCACCGACCCGGCGGGCCTTGACCTCGACGCGGGGCTTGGCGTTTTCCACGGCGCGGGTGAAAAGCTCAAGCGGATCGACCGCTTCACCATTTTCATTGAGCTTGTCGATCGCGGAATACACGATGCGCTCGGCCAGGCTCTTCTTGCCGCTCAACATGATCTTGTTGATCAAGTGCGCGACCAGTTCGCTGTCGTAGCGGGCGTCCTTGAGGACCGGCTTGTGGATGACTCTCTTGCGGCGTGACATAATCGGAGGTGTTAAAAATTCGTTCGGTTGGCAGAGCCTGATTATTTTTTCTCTGCGGTCTTCGCACCGGCTTTCGGACGCTTGGCACCATACTTCGAGCGACCGCGGCGGCGGGCTTCCACGCCAAGGCAATCCAGAGTTCCGCGCACGATGTGATAACGCACACCCGGCAAATCCTTCACACGACCGCCGCGCACCAGCACGATGGAGTGTTCCTGCAAATTGTGGCCTTCACCGCCGATGTAAGCAATGACTTCAAAGCCGTTGGTCAACCGGACCTTGGCCACTTTGCGCAAAGCTGAGTTCGGCTTTTTTGGTGTGCGCGTCATCACTTGCAAACAAACACCGCGACGTTGCGGACAGTTTTTGAGCGCAGGCGATTTGGACTTGTCCGCCTTGGAGCGGCGGCCGAATCGCACGAGTTGGTTGATGGTGGGCATAGCGTCTTGGGAAAAATTTGTGCTTCGCTCGGACGAGACACGGGGAGACGCGACACCAGTGGTGTTGCGCGACTTGTCCGGGGCTGCTTCCGATAGAAAAACCCGCCGAAGCGGGCCTTAAAAACCACCCCGCAAGCGGGGCCGAGGCTGATATGTGGAGCGCGGATGATAGAGACCCTTGCAAGTCGCGCAAGGAGTTTTTTCAAAAAAGTGAAGGTTTCTCAGCGCCCTGTGTGATCCGGCATAGCCGAATGCACGGTCAGGCTATCCGAAAATTTTCCCGAGTCCGCCACTGAGCAGCGTGAAGTTAGTTTGAGCTATCCGTTGGTGGTCAAATTCTGGCCAGATTTCACACGCGACGCAATGCTATTCTCGCGCCTGGATTTCAAAACTCACGAGAGCTTGTTCCTGAAATCCTCATAGCCAAAGCGCCGCACCACGCACAATTCATCGGTCGCGGGATCATAAGTCACGATGTCCGGATGGGGCACACCGTTGAATGTGGTGGTTTTCACCATCGTGTAGTGCGCCATGTCCGTGAAGACGAGCTTCTGCCCGATCTCCAGCGCTTCAGGAAAAGAATACTCACCGATCACATCGCCCGCGAGACAACTGGTGCCGCCTAACTTGTAAGTGTGCGCGTATTCGCCCGGCTTCCCGCTGCCGACGATGTGCGGTCGATAAGGCATCTCCAGCACATCAGGCATGTGGCAGGTCGCGGAAATATCGAGGATTGCGGTGGGCGCGCCTTGCGAACCAACGATGTCCAGCACGCTGGTGACGAGATACCCGGTGTTCAGCCCGATGGCCTCGCCGGGTTCCAGATAAACTTCCACACCATGCCGTTCCCGGAAGTTTTTCACTAATCGCACGAGCCGCCCCACGTCATAGCCGGGTTTGGTGATGAGATGGCCGCCGCCCATGTTCACCCATTTCACTTGGGCAAGAAATGGCGCAAAATTTTTCTCCACCGCTTCCAGAACTCTCTCCAGCACATCAGCCCCCTGCTCGCACAACGCGTGAAAATGCAGGCCCTCCAGTCCAGAGAGATCTGCACCCTCCAGTTCTGCAGCGCGCACGCCGAGCCTGCAGCCCGGCGAACACGGATCGTAGAGCGCCACCTCGACTGTGGAGACTTCCGGATTCACTCGCAAACCGGGGCTGGGTGCGTGGCCGGGAGCGCCGCCACCCTTGGCGGCAGTTTTTTTTGCCTCGCCGCCAAGGGTGGCAGCGCTCCCTGTGGCGCTCCCAGCGAACAACATCTGAAACTTCTGCCACTGCCGCAGGGAGTTAAACGAAACATGATCCGCGATGGGCATGATCTGCCGCATCTCCTCGTCCTTGAAGGCTGGAGAATAAACATGCACTTGCTTCCCGAATTCTTCATGCGCCAGCAGCGCCTCGTTCAATCCGCTCGCGCAACAACCACTCAAGTATTGCCGCACCAAGGGAAACGTGCTGAACATGGCGAATCCCTTGAGCGCCAGCAAGACCTTGCATCCGGCTTCTCGCTGCACTTGAGCGAGGAGTTCGAGATTCCTTTTCAGCAAGGACAGATCCACCACGAAGGCGGGCGTGGAAACGCGAGCAGGATGAAACGCGGTCATAACTCCAAAAATTAATGGGCTGCCATCCGGTGCATGAACTCCCCGGCCACGACACAAAACTCCGCGCGGTTCGCGGGCAGTTGAGTGGCGCGGACCGGGAATGGAGCGAACATCTCGATCTGCTTCATGAAGCGCGGAATTTGCTGTTCGATCCGCCGATCGTTGATCTTCAGCGTGAGGATGAGCACACGTGCGCGCACCCGACTCTGCACACCCTCGATGGTGCGCAGCATGATCGGCGGCGCGATGTTCATGTCCGATACCAGCACGTGAATCGGGCGAGGAAGTTCTTCATTAAAAAGATCGCCCGCTGCCACGCGCAGATGCTTCAGCGATCCCGGCCGCTTCTCCCCTTCCGCCACCACTCGCGGGTCGAGATCCGCGGTGTCCACACCCACGACATTCATTCCCCGCCGCAACAGTGCCAGCGTTGCGCCGCCCGGCGAGCATCCCAGCTCCAGCGCGGTTTTCCCAGGGAGCGCCTTCGGACCGTCCAGTCCGGCCCAAATCAAAGCCTGCTCCATTTTCAAATAGGCCCGCGATGGCGCATCATCCGGTAAAGCGATGCGCGGCAGCGCACCTGCCAGCGGATGTCGCTCCGGTCCGTGAACATGCGCGCCGAGAAACAGTTTCTCCCCAAGCTCGCCCACGATCACATCGATCACAAATTGACCGTCTCTCGGTCGCGAGTTGCCCGAAAGCTTCACCCCTGCGGATTCCAGCGCCGACACCAGCGCCTCCCGCCTGGCATCCACCTGCGCCCACACTTCATCCGGCACGCCGTCCTCTGGAATAATTCGCGGAAATAAATGCAGATGAATCGTCAGACCGGCAAATTGCTCCTTCACCTTCGCCGCAAGAGCGACTGCATCGTCGAACATCCCCAGCGAGATGCCCGACACCCGGGCGAACACGGAATCCGGTGTGAAAGAGGCATCCAGCAGGCGGGAACTCTTCCAAGTGATGAGCTGGGGCCGCATGAACGAGGGGCTGAGCATCTTCCCGGCACGCGCGGCGATTTGCTCCTTCATCGCCCGCTCGGAGCCAGCGCGGCAGGTCGCAAAAATGTATTCCGACCGCGGGCCAGGCCGGGTGGTGGGCGAAAGTTTTGGGGAGAATGGCATCAGAATTGGCGGCGCGCCCGTTCCATAGCGGGGATGACATCATACAGGCAACCGGAATCTGCCCCCAGATGATCTATTTGCATTTTTTCGGGACCAGGCTATAAGGAGGCTGGCGATAGCGCCTGTTAGAGTTCGAGATATGGAAGGTCATCAGTTGATTTGGTTCGGTGATGATTTGAAACCCGGCGTTCGGGAACAGTCTGAGAAGTAGCAGTCACTCCGCAATCAAACACAATGAGCAATAGCAAAATGTATGTAGGCAATCTATCCTTCGATGCCTCCGAAGCCGAAGTGCGCGAGCTCTTCAGCCAGCACGGCACCGTCACGGACATCCACGTCCCAACCGACCGCACCACGGGCCGCATGCGCGGTTTTGCGTTCGTAACCTTGGACACTAAAGAAGGCATGGATGCGGCGATCAACGCCCTTAACGGCCAGCAATTCATGGGCCGCGCGCTCACGATCAATGAAGCCCGTCCGCGTGAAGAACGCCCCTCCTTCGGTGGCGGCGGCGGCGGCGGCGGTAGCCGCGGTGGCTACGGCGGTGGTGGCGGCGGCGGCGGCGGTTACGGTGGAGCGGTCAAGCCGGCAGCACAAGCCACCGGCGGCGGCGGCTATGGCAAATGAATGCTGACCAACCCACAGC
>VFKE01000046.1 GCA_009885695.1 Verrucomicrobiota bacterium
AGGTGGTGGCGGATGTCCCATACGCCTTCTGTTTTGAACCATTTCTTGGAGGGGCATGGATGCCCCTTCCACTTTTTGTTTTACTGAATCTTGCTTCCAAGTGGTATGACATGGGCCTTCAGTTCAAGCACCTCAATTTTAGTATGTCTTGCGTGTTTCGCGGGCTTCATTCCCGGATTTAGGATTAATCGCAGGTAGAAGCGACGCCTCCGTCGCTGATCCCAGTTCAGCAAGCGTTGAGGGCACCGCTTCCAGAGCATTTTTAAAAATGCTCTAACAGCCTGTTGAAAAACAGGGTAACACAGGGTTCGCTTCGCGGCTGCGCACCAGCCTGTGAGTCGATCAGGCCTCTGGCCTGATGCGTAGGAGAAACGACAGGCTGGTGCGCAGCCGCGAAGCGAACCCCGTCACACAATCAGCCATGATGGCCGAGTTACTTTTTCAACAAGCTGCTAAAGAGCGTATCGGAGACCTCAACAAGGGCGCCACGGGCAACCAAGTCTTTGGCGATTTGCGCCAGATGGAGGATGCCATCGAGTCGGAACTGCGCCCCCTCTGGGAGAACCCCGGGCGCGTGCGCTCTCTGGTTGGCGGGGGCTGGATCCGCTCTCAAGTAAATGCGGCATCCAATTAAAATGAAGACCTGTTTTTAACTAACCGTGCTATTAGAGCGGTATCAATAATTTCGTAGCCGCGTTCGTGTTGCGCAGCCGCGAAGCGAAAACGCGGGAAATTATGCATGCATCGTTGGCTGCCGTGGTTTCTTCCCGCACTCTTACGAGATGCGGCTACGTCTTTATTAAAAATGCTCTATCGGTATGATTTCCATCCCTCGGCTGTTACTTTTCTAGTTCTTCTTTCGCCGCCTCGCCGCTGTCCCTTCCACCGGTTCCGGCTGATGCCCCGGAAAGTTTCCAAAAAAACTTCTTCGCAGGTTCGCTACTAACGATATCTGGCAGCAGAAACCGGTGATATTTGAGGGCGTGCGCCAGAGTAACCCCCGCGACGAAAGCCATGAGAATGAAAGCTAGAATCGCAAAAAATCCCGAACAACCCAATGACTGACTGGAGGAAGCTGCGGTATAGCTGCGACGCGCTTCAGGCCTGGGTGCGGTGGCGATTTTTTTCTTCACCGGCAAATCTCTGAGCTGGAAAACGGCGGAAATGTCTCCAAAAGAAAGGCGGTCCCCCTCCTCGAGTTTTGCCTCGTCAACCTCGACCCCGTTGATTTTGGTGCCGTTGGTGGTGCCGTGATCCTGGACAAAATATGCATCCTCCTGGCACTTGATGGTGGCGTGGTGCGCGGACACCGACGAACTCGGCAACACGACATCGCTCCCCGGATGCCGGCCGATGGTGACATTATCCGTGGCCAGCCCGGTCTCGATTCTAGTGCCGTCCTCCAGATTGAAGATGATACGCGCCATTTTTGGGTTGAAGAATGAGAAATATCCGGGAGTCGCTGAAATGTGCGTTGTCCAGGCTGGAAATCCGGTGTAGCGGTCGCCGACCATAGAGATTTATTGCATGAGTGCGAATGCTTTTTTTACATCCACCGTTGTGTCACGCGTCTTTTTCCAGGCGCTGATTCTCGCGGCCAGCCTGCTGCTGCTGGCTGCTGGTGTCCGCGGGGATGATACTGCGGAAGCGGAAATGGCCGTCGCCAGGCTGGTGCACCCACTGGAAAAAGCTGGCTATGATTTTCGCGCGGACGTATGGGAGAGGGAGTTGAAGCCCGACCTCGGCAAAGCGGTGCGCCTCCAGCTTTTTAAGGGCAATGAATACAGAGTCTGCATCGCTGTGGCAGAACATGCCGGAGTTCAGATCGAGGCTCACGTCTTGAACGTCGATGGTGAAAATGTTGAATCCGCTGCGGACAAGCGGGGATGGGGCGTGGTGCTGACGGTCAAACCCAAACATACCGGTGTCTACATCGTAACCATCCGTCAGGCGGGTGGCAAGCCGAAGCCGGTGACCTGCACGATGATCATGGGTTACAAGTGATCCGCTTAAATTTGCGGTGACAAATTAGCGGGGGAAACTTGACAAAGTCCACCGCTCCGTCTAAACAGACCGGCTCCAATCTTCCCGCCCAGCCACCCATGCCGAACATTCGTTCCTCCAAAAAAGACGTCCGCAGAACCCTGACGCGCACCTTGCGCAACCGTGCTGCCAAGAGCCGCATCCGCACTTACCGTAAGCGCGCGATTGAAGCCTTGAAAAATGGCGACACCAAGGCAGCTCAGACGGCCTACAACGAATTCTCCTCCGCCGCTGACAAAGCCGCCAAGGGCAACACGATTCACAAAAACACGGCATCGCGTCTCAAGAGCCGCCTCGCCCTGAAGTTTAAGGCTGCCCCGGCAGCTAAATAAACAGCCCCGCCTCAAAGGCCGGAAAAACTGCCGTCGTTTTCCGCATCTGGAACGTATCCTGCGTCATGAACGCAAGTCCGGAACTTGGTTATAAACCGGAAATTACTTATCCCAACACCTTGCCGTCCACCTACTGAATATGTGCCCCGCCGAGCTACCCATGAACGAACGCTCACGTCAGGCAGCGAAAATTCAGGAGAATCCGCAAGACTATAAAGTATGCGAAGGCTGTGGCTCCATCGTCACCTCGCGCACCACCGCCTGCCCAAGCTGCCACGCCTATCAGTTTGATCCTGGGGAACAGCGCGTTATCAAACAAGCCCGCGCACTTGCCCGGCGCAATGCCAATTCTGTTCTCTCTTCAGACTTGGCCTGATTCATGCTTTCGTGAGATGAGTTCTTTCATCACCTCAGTGACACTTTTCATTTATTGACCAGCCTCCAGCCTTCTCGAAACACCTAAACACCAAGTAAAATATTTAAAAAAACGTCGAGACCAAATCTTGACAACCACACCACTTACGGCTTTAAGAGGACACAAGCCTTCCGGGCCCCTCCCACCCAAGACAACCAGAACCCAACACACACTAAGTAACCATGAAACTCAACTCCCTACTCATCACCCTCTTGAGCGTGGCCTCTGCCACCGCCTCATTCGCTGGCACCAGCTCCGGCAAAGCCCCCGCCGCTTGCGCGCCTTGCGTCGAAGAAAAGACCCTCGGCATCGTCACCATCGGCTATGACACCAACTACGTCTATCGTGGCGTGAACATCGCGACGAACCTCGTCAGCGCCAACCTCGATGTGCCTATCTCCCTCGATTCCATCAGCAAGGACCTCTCCTTGGTTCTGAGCAGCTGGTATGGCGCATCGGATGATGCCGTCACCAACTTCGGTGGTGGTGACTACCAGGAACTCGACCTCATCGCGGTCTTGCAGAAGAAATTCGGCGCAGTTACCGCAGGTCTGAAATACGAGCACTACTTCTTCTTTGCTGACGCCAGCGGCATCAAAGATATCAATGAACTCGGTGTCACGCTCTCCACTTCCATCAAGGGTCTCGACCTCGCAGCCTACGTTGGCTACGACTTCACGGCCGAGGGCTTTTATTATGAAGGCTCCGTGTCCCACACCTTCAAGATCAATGACAAGATCAGCCTCGTCCCAGGCATCCTGATCTCCTTCGGCACCGACTACTACGGCGTCGACGGTGGCAACACCATCAAGCCTAGCCTTGCGATGCCAATCAAGCTCAGCAAGGCCGCAACCCTTACGCCTTACATCGCTGGAAACCTGCCTTACGGCAGCTTGGACAGCCTCGGCCAACAGGATCGCGTCTACGGCGGCGTCGCCCTCACCGTGACCTTCTAATTCAAGTCACGGACTGAGATTACATCAGTCTTCCAAAACCCCTCCGGTTCACGCCGGAGGGGTTTTTTTTGCTTCACTAAATCACTTTTCCCAGCCAGCACTTGGTTCCCCCGCGCCTCGCGTCTATCATCACCCGCATGTCCGCAGGCCATCACGCCCAGCCTAATCTCTTCGAAGAACCCGCGCCCAATGCGCAGGATTCCGCCGGACATCCGCTCGTCGCCCGCGTCCTCATCGAAGACGCTGCGCTGGAACTCGACTACTCCATCCCGGAGGCGCTCGCCGCCCGCGTCCAGCTTGGCACCCGCGTTCATGTGCCCCTCCAACGCCATCGCGCCACCGGCACCGTCGTCCAATTGTTGCCCGACTCTTCCTATCATGGAAAACTCAAACCCATCCACGATACCATCGGCACCCGCCCCGTTTTCCCAGAGAACCTCCTCAAACTCGCCCACTGGGCCTCCACCTACTACCTCTGCCCTCTGCGCATCGTCCTCCGCGCCATGCTCCCCGAGTCGGTCCGAAAGAAACCGGAATCATTTCTCTCCGACAGCCATCTCACTCTCACTCGGATGCCGGATGCCGCCGAGATGGAAAAGCTGCACAAGTCAGCGCCCATCCAGGCCCGCATCATTGAAATGCTTCGCGACCACGACGGCCCCACCGCGCTCAGCGAACTGCGCAAAGAACTGCCGCGCGCCACACAGATCGTCCACGTTCTGGTGAAAAAAGGCATCGTCGATCGCGCCGAAGTCCGCGTGGAACGCGACCCGTTCCATGACGAGGAATTCATCGCCAACGCGCCCCACATCCTCACCGAAGAGCAAGGCGTCGCCCTCGAAAAAATCCTGGCCGCGCTTCATCCTTCATCCCTCATCCCTCATCCTTTCCTCCTCCACGGCGTCACCGGCAGTGGCAAAACGGAAATCTATCTTCAAGCCATCGCCAAAGTCCTGGAACAGAAAAAAACCGCGCTGGTCCTTGTCCCGGAGATCAGTCTCACGCCGCAGACCATCGAACGATTCAAAGCCCGCTTCTCCGAAGGACACCAGCGCATCGCTGTCCTCCACAGCCATCTCTCCGACGGCGAGCGCCACGACGAATGGTATAAAATTCACGAAGGCCGGGCCGACATCGTCATCGGTGCCCGCAGCGCCATCTTCGCCCCATTGGAAAACCTCGGCATCATCATCGTGGATGAAGAACACGAACCGTCCTATAAGCAGGAAGAATCACCGCGCTACCAGGCGCGCGATCTCGCCGTCGTGCGCGCAAAACTCGAAGGCTGCGTCTGCCTCCTCGGCAGCGCCACACCCTGCCTTGAATCCTTTGAAAATGCCCAGACAGGCAAATACGATCTACTGAAACTCACCAAGCGCACCGATGGCAAATCCATGCCGCTCATCCGCATCGTCGACATGCGACTGGAACGCCGCCGCACCAAAGACGGCTTCAGCATCCTGAGCGACCGCTTGCGCATCGCCGTCGAACAACGCCTCGAAAAACAAGAGCAAGTTATTCTCTTTCTCAACCGCCGCGGCTTCAACACCGCCCTCACCTGTTTGAAATGCGGCGAGACTGCGAACTGCCCCGACTGCAGCGTCGCCCTCACGTTTCACAAAACAGAAAACCGTCTCGTCTGTCATGTGTGCGGCACGCGCCAGCTCCCGCCTTCAAAGTGCAAAGCCTGCGGCGATCCCTCCATCCGCTTCGGCGGCTACGGCACCGAGCGCGCCGAGGAAACCATCCGCGCTCTCTTCAAAACCGCGCGCATCGCCCGCGTGGACACCGACACCATGCAGCGCAAGAACCAGCTCCGCGACACGCTGCGCAACTTCCGCGCGCAGAAACTCGACATTCTCATCGGCACCCAGATGATCGCCAAAGGCCTCGACTTTCCCAACGTCACGCTGGTCGGTGTGCTCAACGCCGATCTCGCGCTCAACCTCCCGGATTTCCGTGCCGCCGAGCGCACCTTCCAATTATTGACTCAAGTCGCCGGCCGGTCCGGTCGTGGCGAAACCAAGGGCGAGGTTTTCATCCAGACTTACGCGCCGCACAGTCCCGCCGTGCAGTTCGCGCGCCATGCAGACTACGAGGGCTACGCCGAACAGGAACTGGAGCACCGAAAGCAATTCCATTATCCGCCGTTTACGCACGTCGTTCTCATCGGCTGCCGAGGAAAACAGCAGACGCTTGCGGAGTTTACTCTGCAATCATTCGCCACGCGCGTGAAAGAGAAGTTGCCGCCAGAAACTCATCACGGTGAAGTCTGTCCCAGCCCGCTGACCAAGGCCCACGGCCAATTCCGTTTCCAATGGCTCCTGCGCACCGCCAGAGTCCGGCCCTTGCTGGCACATATCCAGTCGGTGCTAGCTTCCATGACATTGCCGGAAGACATCATCCTGACCTGGGATGTGGATGCCATGAGTTTGATGTGATTTTTGGAGCGCTACGACAAGTCGCAGCTTTCACACGGCGCAAAATGTCGCGCCTTCGAAACGCGCTGGCATGTCTCCAGCTCACCACGCTGACGAATATCCGTAAACGATCACGTATCAACTTATACCAATTACCGTTTAAAATCAGCGTTACTGTGAACGGATGAAGGTGGTGGCGGATGTCCCATACGCCTTCTGTTTTGAACCATTTCTTGGAGGGGCATGGATGC
>VFKE01000204.1 GCA_009885695.1 Verrucomicrobiota bacterium
CTCTCGCCATTAAGTGCCAGAAGCTGACGAGGTAGAAGCGACGCCCTCGTCGCTTTGTCCGGTGCTGGCGACGCCTCGTCGCCAGGCTGCTTGACGTGCATTAAAACACCAGTTCAAGCGGCGAGGGCGCCGCTTCTACCCCGTTCATGCGTAAGCCCTGGGCATGGATGCCCCTTCCACTTTTTGTTTTACTGAATCTTGCTTCCAAGTGGTATAAGCCGGTCACGACCACGTGAAAAGATTATTTATGAATGAGCCGATGGAAGCGGAAAAGTCGCCCGAAGTCAAGCCTTGGGTGCGGCGAGCCGTCGAGGCAGCGGGTGTTTTCATGCCAGCCAATGCAGATGGGGAGAGGTAAATTGTGCGCCAATTTGTGAGCGTGGCACAGGCTTGTAGCCTAGGTGTCGCACCGGGCCTCTGGCCGGTGCTTTTGGCTAATGAGGGGCACGGGGCAGAGCCTCCGTGCGACACACAGGTCGCAGATCTGTGCCACAGGAAAGTGCGCAGTCCGCTGGATGATTTGTGAAGGGAGCGCGGACATCTTGCGCATGTTGCTTGACGTGGCGGAGAACGGCGCAACCTTCGCGGCTCATGTCTCATCGAATCCTCATCATCGGAGCGGGCGGCGTTGGCCGCGTTGTCACTCATAAATGCGCCCAACTTCCCGAGGTCTTCGGCGAGATCATGCTGGCCTCGCGCACCAAGGTGAAATGCGATGGCATCGCCGCGGAGTTGAAGCGGTCAATTCAAACGGCGGGTGTGGATGCGGATGATGTGCCCGCCTTGGTGAAACTGCTGAAGAGCTTCAAGCCGGAAGCGGTGATCAACGTGGCACTGCCTTATCAGGATCTGACCATCATGGATGCGTGTTTGGAGGCGGGCGTGCATTACATCGACACGGCGAATTACGAGCCGCGCGATGTGGCGAAGTTTGAGTATCACTGGCAGTGGGCTTACCAGGACAAGTTCAAGAATGCGGGTCTCACTGCGCTGCTGGGCTGCGGGTTTGATCCCGGGGTGACGAATGTTTACACGGCCTACGCACTGAAACATCACTTCTCAAAGATCGACACGCTGGACATCATCGACTGCAACGCGGGGGATCACGGCAAGGCCTTTGCCACTAACTTCAATCCGGAGATCAACCTGCGGGAGGTCACGGCCAACGGCCGCTACTGGGAAAACGGCGCGTGGGTGGAGACGAAACCGCTGGCGATCAAACGGAGCTTCGATTTTCCGGACGGCATCGGGCCGAAGAACATCTACTGTCTCTATCACGAGGAACTGGAGTCGCTGACGAAGCATATTCCGATGCGTCGCGCGCGGTTTTGGATGACCTTCGGCGACAACTACATCAAGCACATGGAGGTGCTGGTGAACGTGGGCATGACGCGCATTGATAAAGTGAAGCACCAGGGCGTGGACATCATCCCCATCGAGTTTTTGAAGACGCTGTTGCCGGAGCCGGGCTCGCTGGGCGCTGACACCAAGGGCAAGACTTGCATCGGCAACTGGATGGAAGGTGCGGGCAAGGACGGCCAGCCCTTGCGTTACTACGTCTATAACATCAAGGACCATGAGGAGTGTTATCGCGAGACGAACTCCCAGGGTGTGAGTTACACCACCGGCGTGCCCGCGATGATCGCGGCCAAGCAGTTGCTCACGAACGCGGCGGAGTATCGTCAGCCTGGAGTGTGGAATGTGGAGCAGTTGAATCCCGATCCGTTCATGGCAGATCTGAATGCGTATGGACTGCCCTGGGTGGAGACGTGGCCGACGGAGAAGATGGCAGGGGAGTGAGGTCGTTTGCAATTGGCGTTGCCATCCTCAATGGGCACATTGCGACAGGAGCGCGGATTTTAGAGCGGTTTAATTAATTTCGTAGGCGTGTTCGTAGCCGCGTTCGTGAGGACGCGGGGAATATGCATGCTTCGTTGGCTGCCGTGGCTTCTTCCCGCACTCTTACGAGATGCAGCTGCGTCTTTTTTAAAAATGCTCTAATCCGCCGGATTTTTCTGGTTTTGGACTGAAGTCCACGCTCCGTTTTGCGGACCACTTTTGAAGCTGTTAACCGGCTTGAATTGCAGGGCGAGAGTCACTGATTTAAGATAACGTTGGATGCGGAGAGGGCGGAGAGGGTGTTCATTGAACATTTCGGCAGGCACATAAAAGCTCACCCGGTGAGCTGTGGTTTTCCCGGGAATAATTGTCTGCGCGGGGCGGGCATTGTGACACGGAGGCAAAGTTAAGCCGTAAGGCGGACATGTTGTTAGCCCTGTCTGGTGGGCTTCATGCCCGCCTGTAACGGACTGCAAGTCCGTTACAGGCGGATGTCAGATCCGTCTTATACCAATTACCGTTTAAAATCAGCGTTACTGTGAACGGATGAAGGTGGTGGCGGATGTCCCATACGCCTTCTGTTTTGAACCATTTCTTGGAGGGGCATGGATGC
>VFKE01000099.1 GCA_009885695.1 Verrucomicrobiota bacterium
CGGGGGTCGAGTTGAGGCAATGATCTCTCCCCGCAGTCGTGAAGCGAAAACGCGGGAAGCAGGCATGCTTCGTTGGCTGCCGTGGCTTCTTCCCGCACTCTTACGAGATGCGGCTACGTCCTTTTAAAATGCTCTAATAGCCTGATACTTGGCTGAGTGAATGGGGTGCGATCTGTCACCTTCTGGGTGAACGCTTCCGGGACACCCAAGCGCTTCATTTTCAGACTATTGATTATCAGCCATCAGCCGCCGACTTTCCTTTTTAGGTTTTGAGCTTCGCACAACTGGATGACGCTTGGTCAGCGAGTCGGGACACTCGTGTCCCGCGCGGGAATCGGCACATGAGTGTGTTGAATCCTTGTCATGCAATTGCGCGGAGCTCAATAATCTTCGAGACAGTCTTCTGGAGTTTGAGCGGGATGCGTGCGCTGCCGTTGTCCCGGCCTCACGCGGCCTCCGGCAGAGTCTTCTGCCCGAGATACTCGATGGCGATATCTTCCAGTTCCGCGACACTTTCAATTTTACAGAAGCGGACGCGCAGGTGCTTGCTGCCGGGCAACCCTTGGGTGTAGGCCATGAGACGATTCCGCATGGCGCGCATGATTTGTAGTTCGGTCGCGCCCCAGCGGGTGCTTTCCTGCGCGAGGCGGCAGTGGCGGATCATGAAGGTGAATCGCTGTTCAGCAGTTGCGGGCGGAAGATGCGTTCCAGTCTGAAGGAAATGCTTGGCCTCGAGAAAGACCCAGGGATTGTGCATCGCGGCACGACCGATCATCACGCCGCGAACGCGTGTGTTTTTCTTGCGCAACTCGATGTCCGCGCCGGTGGCGAGGTCGCCGTTGCCGATGACGGGAATTTTCACCGCGTCGGCCACTTGCGCGATCACGTCCCAGTCAGCTTGTCCAGTGTAACCCTGCGAGCGCGTGCGGCCATGCACGGCGATGGCCTGAATGCCGGAGCCCTCAAGAATGCGCGCGACCTCGACAGCGTTGATGTGATCATGATCCCAGCCGATGCGCATCTTTGCGGTCACGGGGACGGGCGAGGCTTTGACAAGGTCCACGGCGACGCTGGCGAGCAGCGGACAGTCTTTTAACAAGGAAGAGCCGCCGTTCTTCGCGACGACTTTGTTGACGGGACAGCCGAAGTTGATGTCGATGAAGTCGGGCTGTTTCCAGTCGGCTATCTTGCGCGCAGCCTCGCCCATGCGCGCGCCGTCGGCACCGAAGAGTTGCACACCCAGCGGCCGCTGGGCGTCGTCGAACTCTGTGTATTTTCGGGTGCGCCCGTCCGCCTGCATGATGCCCTCCGCGGAGACGAATTCCGTTACCATCACGTCAGCCCCGAGCTCCTTGCAGAGGCTGCGGAAGACCATGTCCGTCACGCCCGCCATGGGGGCGAGATAGAGCGGAAATCGGTCCGGTGTTAGCCACGGAATCATCTGGTTACTATGCCGCAAGAGTGGGTGGTCTCAAGCTGGGTCTTATGGTGCCAGAAAGGTTTTGCATTTCTTTCTTGTTATTAGTTGTGTGATTGGCCAGAATTTCGCTTTATGAAACTCTACACACAACTCATCATCGGATGCCTCGCCCTTGGCTTGGCCGCATGTGAACGTTCCAAAGACAAGGAAGCCGCGGAGAAGGTGCAGGAGGCCACGGTTCCGCCCGTGATTCCAGTTGCCCCGCCGACACCCCCGCCAAAGGCACCGTAAGTCCGGGCGGGGTGAAACCCCAGTCCGAGTGTCTCCCCTGAGTAACACGGTCATCCCGAATGGGGTTGGGCGTCTCGCCCAACTAGTGCATGTTCACTAAAGCCGCAGCCGCGCTTCAAAGCTCTCCGTAGCCGCGTTCGTAAGAACGCGGGAAGTATCGTTCTTCGCCCAGCCCAGGGAAATCCCGCACTCTCACGAGTGCGGCTACAAAGAGATGCGGCTGCGTAGCCGCGTTCGTAAGAACGCGGGAAGTATCGTTCTTCGCCCAGCCCAGGGAAATCCCGCACTCTCACGAGTGCGGCTACA
>VFKE01000193.1 GCA_009885695.1 Verrucomicrobiota bacterium
CTGCAGTTTTTCGTAGCCGCATCTCGTAAGAGTGCGGGAAGCTTATCGGTGAGCTGAACGAAGGGCGATAATTCCCGCGTTTTCGCTTCGCGGCTGCGCAACACGAACGCGGCTGCGAGGGCGGCAGTTTTTCGTAGCCGCATCTCGTAAGAGTGCGGGAAGCTTATCGGTGAGCTGGGTAATTCTTCACCGGCGCCTCGGGCAGTGACGCCGGCACTATTTTTTGGCAGAGCCAGTGGATTCACCTATGAACGATTTCGTCACGCGGGTCTGGGCGCGACCTTCGGTGAGCAGACGACCGGTCTTCGTGAAAAGTGTCATGCGCGTGGTGGACTCCGCAGCCACTTGTTCCTGGCTCACGCCCTTGGCTTTCGGCCAGCCAGTGAGCACGATCTTGCTCTTCAGGGGATGGAAGGTCGCGTTCGTGGACTGGCTGCGATAGGCTTTTTCCGGGGGAACGCCAGTGAGCAGAATGTTCACAGAACCGTGGGCTTCCGCGAGTTCCATGGAGTTTTTGTCCTTGCCCAAATGAACCACCAGCTGGTCGCAGGTGAGATTGAACTGGGGCGATACCATGTGGACGTTCTTGTTGAAGACGACCCGCCCGGTTCCCATGTCCAGACGCGTGACTTCCACGGAAGTAATCTGATATCCGGATTCGGTGGCAATGGGTTCGGAGAGTGGATCACGGGGCGGGGGACTGTCGGTGGCAGCGGCGATGTCGGGTCGTGGCGTTTTATTGGATGCGTTGGATTGTTGAACACTGAGCCAGTCCGGCGCCATGCGCGAACGCTCGCCCAGTTGCCGTGGCGCGCTGTCCCGTCCCAGCATGGCGCCGCCTCCGGCGGATTCGTTGACGCCGTAGCGCGCGTGATCCAGTCGTTGGGAGGGAAGGAGTTCAGCGCTCTGAAATCCAGTTCCATGCATGATCAGGGTGGCTTTTTGCAGTTTTGTTGTGCGCAAGCTGCTTTGAAAGCTCTGGTCATGTTGACGCACGACGAAGCTTGCAACCGCGATCAACCCGAGTGGGACGGCGAGTATGTAAATCGAAGCAGACACGTGAAAACAAGCGGGTTGGAGAACCTGTTAATTCTAAATAGTTTAGTCAAAATTGATATTACGTCAATATTAACAATCTCCGAATTTTATGTTTTTTAGAGCGGTATAAATAATTTCGCAGCCGCGGCCCCTCGCAGCCCTCGTAGCCGCGTTCGTGAGAACGCGGGAAATAGGGAAGCTCTCCCCGCAGCCGCGTTCGTGTTGCACAGCCGCGAAGCGAAAACGCGGGAAATAGGCATGCTTCGCTGGCTGCCGTGGCATCTTC
>VFKE01000092.1 GCA_009885695.1 Verrucomicrobiota bacterium
CGCAAACACATTGGCCAGGCTCAGCACGATGGTCTCCGCATCGCCGGTGCCGGTGGCCAAAGGCGTGTGATCCACCTGGTCGAGCAAGGTGAAGGTGAACACGTCATCATCCGTGCCCAGCAAGGCGTCCGCTCCCACGGTCTGCACCAGGGTGAACACGGTGCGCGCGCTCACGTCGTCGGTGACCCCGTTGATGTGCGTCGCGTCCACGTAGTCGAAGATGATGTTCGCGCCCTTCGAATCCAGCCCGCTGTCCACGCCGTCGATCGCCGCATTGAAGGCAACCGCAACCGGCTCGTCCGCACCCGAAGCCACCAGGCTCGCAATCTGCGCTCCCGAGAACGTGGCCACCGTGGTCGTGGCGTCACCATCGGTGATGCCGGTGGACAATCCCGTGAGCTCGTCCTCGTCCACGTTGATGTTCACCGTGACCGCATTCTGTCCGGGAATGTCGTCCTGCACTGTGATCACAAAGCCGCCCGTGCCGGAAAGTTCCGCATTGTCGCCGTCGAAGTCCGTGCCCACCAGCAGCTTGGTGAAGTCAATGCCGGTCACGCTGCCGCCGCCAACAACCTGCAGGGCGGTGTTTTCGCTGTTGAGACCGTCGTTCACATGGTCGAGCTGGTCCTGCTGGTCGAACTGCCACGAGCCGTCGGTCCCCACGTGCAGCGTGAACACCGTGCGTCCGGCCGCCGTCGCCGTAATCGTGTCGTTGTTGCCGTCCGCATCGCTGTCGCTCGCCGCATAGGTGACCGCATCACCCTTGGAGAGCAGCGCGGGCAGGTCGCCCACGTCGAGCTTCAGACTGATGGTCAACGGGTGGTCGGCACCCGGAGTGAACAGGCTCGTGAGCGAGCCCGCAGCTCCGCTAACCTCATCCTTGTCCACCGAGGCGTCTTCGTTGTTGCCCGTGGACTGGTCGCCGCCCGCCACTCCGGTCATGTCGTCTTCCTCTACCCCCAGCGCGATCGGCTGGGCGCTCGGATTAGCCAACGGAACGTCATCGACAATACCAACCGTAAGAGTGGTGGTCACAAACAATCCACCGGGATCGGTCGCCGTCACGCCGACAACCAACGGGAGCGAGTTCAGGCCGCCACCGGGAGGATGGTCAATCGGGCCCGACAAAGTCGTCGTCCAATTCCCCGAATTATCAATGACGATCGTGAGAATTGTTTGGAGAACGGGCTGACCACCTCCGTCGACAACCGGATTACCGCTTGCATCGAGAAGTGGGACGGTGCCTATGAGCGTATTCGTGCCATCTCCAGTCCAAGTCACTGCGACTCCGTGCGAAAGTAGTTGGGCAGCAGGCGCGGTCAGGGTGAAGGCAAGCGGATCTCCATTAGGATCCGTCGCGTTGATTGTGCCTCCGGTTGTCGTGGAGCCTCCACCCTGTTGGGTCCCGTCTGGCAGCTTAGGTTCGTCGGTTTCGCCAGTGCCCGGCTCAATTCCGGGTTCCAGATTGGGCGGAGGAGGCACGGGAGCAACCGCTAGAGGCGCAGGAGGCGGCGGAACCAGAACGACGGGCGGAATAACGGGTGGTTCTGGGAAAAAGTTATAATCATGGGTCTCCGGTTCCGGAAAGGGAAGCAAGTAAGGCGGGAGCGGCGCGAAATCGAGCGGGTTGTCGTTGTAGGACGCCCCCCAGGTCATGAACTCGTTCAGCGCCTCGTCGTGATCATCATTGATACGCACTTGGCGACCAAACTCGACAGTTGGCCCAGTGCCAGATTCCAAACGGACAGAAAAACCGTCTTCCCACTGAACAATCACGGTGCCGTCGGCCTGTGGCTCGATTTTTGACGGCAGTTCACCCTCGCGATTGATGGTGACGTAGTCGGGATGATGGACAGGTATATTCTGCGCTGGGGTAAGATCCACACGCTTGGGTTCAGCCTTGATTTGCTTCAGCCCCTGATCGGGTCCTTTGTGGCGAATGATATTGATGTTCATGGGAGTGTTTGGACTAGGGTTGTATTTAAGACGCGTCCCCTTTTTCGACTAAAACTTATAATAACGTCAATTCATGACTGATTGCCAGAGTTTTTTTTGTATTTTCCCTCACAATTGCGTACATTTCTAAAATTGGGAATCATTATTGAATGTATGAAGGGCCAATAATAATACTCTCAATTATGAATTGCAACTAATTATTTTTGAGATTTTGACGAATCTACTAAAAAAATCATGCTCACGGGAACCGAATGTCTCTGTGGCGTGCTGAGTTTCCTTCTGAGATCGTCGAGCGGTCGTTCCAGCGCAGGGGAGGCTGTTTTTTTCGATGAGCAGGTCCGATCACCGGGAGACGCGCGTCGCGGGGCTGTCGGCGGATACCCTAGCAGCCTGTTGAAAAAGCCGGTGTCGGGGCTGCCAGCCCTCCGTGCATGATAAACTCGCAACGCCATGCGAAGGAGAATCCTGTGGGCTGGCAGCCCACAACACCTTTGGCGGTTCATCTCTCATGCTTTTTCAACAGGCTGTTAGGCGAGAGATTTGGAAGCGCTGTCTCGCGTGCAGTATCGCGCCTCACCATCAATTGTGAAAGGATTCCATGCATGAACCCGGATTTGCACGCATCCCGATGCCGGAAACGGTGTCAACCAATCTGCGACGGAAGAAATTTACATGGTCTCCTGCGAGTCCTGCGCACCATGATGCCAGTGCAGTCCGCTCGCTGGACGAAGAAAGTGCCAGCGTCGATTTTTCAGGACAAATGATTGTTGGCGACACCTCAGCAAAACATCACCCGGCACCGCCATCCTGATGAATACGGGTTCCCGAGGATTCCCCATTCTATTGAGTATCACAAAACAAGGTGAAGCATCATATCTCATCAGCTCGACTTCCATCCTGGCAATAGCGACAAGCGCCCGTCAGTGGGCTAACGCGATTACCAAGGACTGCATCACCGGAAGCTGCGAGCGGTAGCTGTCAATGTTCCCCACATAGGTTCTGGCCCCGAAGGGCACATAGGTTCCCAACTGCGAGACGGCGAAAATGCACCCGACAAGTTCCCACTGTCCGCTCCCGGAATTGTAAGAAAACATCGCTCCGCCGGAGTCACCATCCGCAGCCTGACCGTGGAAAGCATCGCGCTGGAAACAGCTGACGAAACAAGCCGTCATGCAGCCGCCAGCCGTCAGAGCAGGCTGCTCCAGCACCTTCTCCAGTGACGTGAACGCCCACCTTTTCTCGCGCTGAGACTGCATTTGATAACCCAGCACCGGTTTGGAATCGGTTCCGGCGGACTGCGGCTTTTTCTCAATGAATCCAGTGCCGATCATGATCAGAGGCGGATCCCCGATTTTTTCAATTTGTCCGATGGGAAGACGGCCAAGCCTGGCGAGGCTCGATGTGCCATCACCAAGCTGCACACGAAAAACGGCGAGATCGGCCTTTCTGCCGTCTGGATTCTGAAACACGCGCCAAGTGTCATAGATGGGCTTGTAATAGCTGCCATCGCTCATCTTGAAGGGAGCGCAGCCCACATGAGCACTGGTCAGCACCCAGCCGTCACCGAGATAGATGCCCGATCCCATCCCGACCATGCCTATATGTTCCCAATAGGGGAAGTCAGCGACTGCGTTATCCTTGTCGCGAAGCGCGCAGTTGAGGGCGATGTTTTTTACTGCGGATTCTTCAGTATCGGGGTTTTCGGCGGCATCCTCGTGCAGAATGATCGCGCCAGCATCGACGATAAAGCAGTGCAGCAGGATCGTAACGGCTATAGTTTTTAGTTTTGAAATCATAACTACTTCTTATAATTATGATTAATATAGACATTTTGTGTAAATAATCAAGCATGCTTCGCTATTATTTTTCCTTCGGTTAACATAATATTCAATATATCTTAAATAGTCAGTAAATTGTCAATTTGAAATTTGAATGTCACAAAGCGTCGGGAGCGACGCACCGGTCTCGCAGCCTGCATGCGCACTCCCCGCTATCCCGCATTTCTCACCAGTCTTGGGGCGCAGATCTGAACGCGGCTGACGCGGCCCTCCACGAGACTTGAAATTTCCGCGATAGCGTCAAGGAGAGAAGCTCCAGAGTGTGCGCTGCGCGAGGTTCTCGATTCATGCGGAGGGCCGCATGAGCCACTTTGCCCGATGCAAGTGCCGCCGCCAGCGTGTCGCTAGTCGCTGAGGGCGCTGTGAGAAAGGCGGGCTACGATGCCGTCGGTTCGAGACGATCGCTTGTATGTCACACGCGCACGCTCACCGCATGTCCTTCAACGCAGGAAACAGCGCGCGCCATTCGCGGACTTCCCGACGTTCAATTTGCGCACTGAGGACGCACTCATGTTCGCCGATGTCGGCAAGGGCGGGTGACCAGACCACTGACAATTGTGCAACGATGCTGGGCGGCGATTTGCTTGAGAAACATCTCATTCTCCAGCGCAGCGCTTTGAGCAGTGCGGTCGATTTCCAGGCTGAATCCGCTAAAGGCCATTTCCGGTAGAACGACGAGCGATCCCGGTTCGGGCGGCGTGGTTCTGAGCAGCGCGCCGATATTTGCATGATTGGCGGCACGATCCTCCCACACGATGTCGAACTGGACGAGATGGATGCTCATAAATTGTCCGAAAAACACGGCAAACGGTGTGATCGTCATGAACTGGAAAATGCACCTGCGCAAGACGCTTTCAGTGATTGGTGATCTGATTTCGAGTCATCTCGCATCTTGTCGGAGAATGAATGAGAATTCGCGCTCAGCCAAATCGGTTGCGTTGGAGATGTTCCTGCGCAACTCTGGCAAACATCCCCTGCCCCTTTCCTCACGTCCCCATGCCTTCCATGAACTTCCGCAACAAACTTCTCTGGCTGTCCCTGACCGGTGGACTCCTCTTTTTCAGCTCCACGCGCGCCGCTGAAAAAATCGATGCCACAAAATTTCCCGGCTACGTCGTGGACGAAGTCGTGGTGCCGGTGCCCAGCGAGATTTTTGCCGTGCTGGACAAGCTGGGCTCGCCCAACTGGAAGGATGAAGTGCGCAAGACAAAACTCCCGGACACGACCAACCGGATGGAACTGTCATTGATCTTCGGAGTGGTGGTGGCGGAAGGTTTCGTCGCCGTGCAAGCCCAGGACAAACAGACTGTGGAGGACATCGGCCGCGATGTCATCAATCTCTCCAAGAAGCTCGGTCTCGGCAAATCCGTCACCCAGCACGCTCAGAGCATTCTCGACGCAGTAAAGCAAAACGACTGGAAAGCGGTGCGCAAAGAACTGGATCTCACACAGGCCACGGTGCGCTCTGAGATGGACCGGATCCGCGACGGTGATCTGGCGCAGTGCGTCAGCCTTGGCGGCTGGCTCCGCGGCACGGCCTCTGTGACCTCGGTCGTGAACAAGAACTATACCCAGGACCGCGCTGAACTTCTCAACCAACCGCTCCTGGCCGAACACTTCAGCAAGTCGATGGGCAGCATGTCCGAGGGCACGCGCAACAACAAGCTGATCAGCGAAATCAACAAGGGCCTGACAAAAATCCGCAAAGATATGTCCGTGACCGATGGAATTTTCCCTCCCGACAAGGTGCAGTCCATCCAGAACACCTGTGAAAGCCTGCTCGCGCTGATCATGCACACCAGCAAGCCGGTCAAATAATCCATCTTTTCAGGCCCGATGCTCACGCCCCCATCCAGATCCACCCTGCTCTGCACCGCGCTGCTCCTGCTCGGGTTTGGCGCCGTGCTGGCCACCGTTGATGAGGCGCACGATTACGCGATGGAAGCGGCCACTCCCTTCGTGAACCAGGGATTCACGGTGCGCGAAGACTACTGGAATGGCGAAGTTGAAAGCGGCCAGCAGCTCGCCATCAGGCACCAGCTTTTCAAAGGCAACGAATATGCTTTCTGGCTGGGCACCGGGAATCCCGACTGCGAACTGGATGTCGCCGTTTATGACGAGAAGAACCAGCCCGTCCACATGGAGCGCAAGGCCGACAAAAACTCCTGTTCCGTGCGGGTCAACCCTCCGAAGACCGGCACCTACACCGTGGTCTTCAGCGTGAAAAGCAAGAAGGATCGCGGCGTCACTTGGGCGCTGGCCTATGGGTATCGGTGAGAATGCGTTCTTGGTTCTTGGTTGAGAAAAACTTTTCACCAGCAGTTATCGCCATGCCCTTTTAGAGGGATGTTCTGAACGATGAACTAGATAACCAAGAACCAAGAACCGCTTCGGAAGCCCATGCCCGCCGAAACCCTCAGCTACGAAACACCGCAGTTCCTGCATGCCATGCTCGGGCAGGATGTTGCCAACCTGCGCGTGCTGGGCGAGGCCTTCGGCATCCGCGCAACTTCTCGTGACGGCTGGGTGAAATTCGAGGGCGAGGTGCCGGACATTGATAAAGCAAAAAAGGTTCTGACAGAATTGGAAAAAGTGCGACGACAAGGAGGCGAGGTCACTGCGGAGCTGTTTCATCTCATCGTGGACAATGCCCGGGAGCCGTGGTCCGAGATGCCAGTGGATCATTTGATGAATCTGAAATTGCTGGGCACCGCACGCAAATCCCCCGTGCTCGCCAAAACACGCGGACAGCTCGAATACCTCCGAGCCCTCCGGGAGTGCGAAGTGGTCTTCGGCGTCGGCCCGGCCGGCACCGGCAAAACTTTTCTCGCCATGGCCCAGGCCCTGCAATGCCTGCGCGACAAAACCATCCAGCGCCTGGTCCTGACCCGGCCGGCGGTGGAAGCCGGCGAGGCGCTGGGCTATCTGCCAGGCGATCTGAACGAGAAGGTTCTGCCTTACCTCCGTCCGCTCTATGACGCGCTCTTTGAACTGACGGATCCTGAGGAAGCGGAGCGCATGGTGGAACGGGGCATCGTGGAGATCGCGCCGCTGGCTTACATGCGGGGAAGAACTCTGAAAAACGCCTTCGTGATTTTGGACGAAGGGCAGAACACCACCCCCGAGCAGATGTTCATGTTCCTGACCCGGCTCGGTGAAGGTTCCCGCTGCGTCGTCACCGGAGACCCCTCCCAAGTCGATCTTCGACGGGGCATGAAATCAGGGCTTATCGAGGCAATAGAAGCCCTAAAATCAGTGGAAGACATTCGTTTTGTGCACTTTGCACCGAGTGACGCCGTCCGACTTCCGGTCGTCCGGCGTATTATTGAAGCCTATAGATTCCATAGACAATCCGGAGATTAACTGGCGGAAGTTCTTGAGAAATCCGTAGCATTCGTTATATTCGCCTCCGGGTTTTTCCCTCCTATGTTCGACTTCATCAAGCGGGCGCGCCTGCAACGTCAGGGCCTTTCATGCGGCAGATTCCGCCGCAAACAACTGCAAGGTGAACTGTGGGACATACTGCGTGATCATCCGCTCGTGGGAGTCGGTGCGCTGGTGGTTTCATGGCTGGGCCTGTTGATTCTTCTTCGTGTCCTTTCCCCCGGACTGAATGCAGCCACAGCTGGCAGCAGCGTTTTCGTGACCGCAGTGCTGATCACTGCCTCGGTCCACTGGTATCTCGGATTTCAAAATGAGCGGCGCAACAACAGCCAGATCGTGCTCACCTTTGCGGTGATCGGCGTGCAGCTCGCGATCACCGGCCTGGTGCTGAACTACGGTTTACAACGTTGGGGGGCTGGCTTCTCTCTGATGCTGGTACCTCATGCCCTGGCCCCGACCCTGCTCTGCATGCTGGCTGGCCGAAGACTGGGACTCTTTGCCGCCCTCTATGCCACGCTGCTGGGCGCATCGCTTGTGGAAGACGCCTACGCACTGCCGTATGTCGCCACGGGATTGAGCATCGGATTCGTCGCCGTCTTTGCCAGCCAGCGTGTGCGCAGGCGCAGCCGGCTGTTGAGCTGTGGACTTTACGCCGGACTCACCGCAACCCTTTACATGGTGCACTTCGGACAAACCTACAGCGCCATGGACACTGGCAAAGAGATGCTGCTGCTGGCCGCCCCCCTGCTCTGCGGCATGGTCACCACCATGCTCGCCGGTGCGCTGCTGCCCGCGCTGGAAGCCGCCTTCCACATGACCACGGACATTTCCTGGCTGGAACAAGCAGATCTCAACCACCCGCTGATGCGCCGCCTCAGCATCGAAACTCCTGGCACTTATCACCACAGTCTAGTCCTGGCCAATCTCTCCGAGGCCGCCGCCGAAACCATCGGTGCCAACGCCAGCATGTGCCGCGTCTGCAGCTACTTCCACGACATCGGGAAACTCTCCAAGCCGGAATATTTCATCGAAAACATGAGTCCGGATGACAACCCGCATGACGATCTCACCGCCCGCATGAGCGCCCTGGTGCTCATCGCCCATGTTAAAGATGGCGTGGACCTCGCTCTGAAATACCGACTAAACTCGCGGATCATCGACGTCATCGAACAGCACCACGGCAACTCGCTCGTGTATTTTTTCTACCGCCGCGCGCTCGACCAGAAAAAGGAAATCCTCCGTCTCGTCGAAGAGGAAAAGGCCCGCGAAGATGACGTCCCCGAGGTCACCGAAGAAGGCTTCCGCTATCCCGGCCCCAAGCCCCAGTTCAAAGAAAGCGCCATCATCAGCCTGGCCGACGCCGTGGAAGGTGCCAGCCGCACCCTTGGCAAACCGACGCCCGCGCGCGTGGAGCAAATGGTGGAGGACATCGTCCGCGACCGCATCCTCGACCACCAGCTCGACGAATGCGATCTCACACTCTCCGAGCTCGCCGAAATCAAAGCCAGCTTCGTCAAGACCTTGCTCAGCATGATGCACGGGCGCGTGAAGTATCCCAAGGAACCCGTCCAACAGCCGACGGAAACCGAGAGTGCCATCAGCGCGGCGCGCAGGCAGGAGTCATCCAGCCAGTCAGCAGGGAAGGCCAGCGCGGCGTAAATTTCCAACGTGGCACAGTGCCTCCGGCCTGTATGTCATCCGGTGCCTCCGGCCCGGACACGACCGGCCCATCCATGATCTCCCAGGTGAAAATTCAACTCTACAATCACCAGTCGCTTCAGCCGGCGCCACTGGAACTCTGGCAGTCCGCCGCCGAACGCGCCCTGCCCTTGTGCCTCGCCGCCGCCACCTCTCCGACGAGCGAACTGCACGCTCTGGAGGAAGTTGAGATCAACCTCGTGGACGACACCACCATCGCGCAGGTGCACGCCGATTTCCTCAACGATCCCACGCCCACCGACGTCATCACCTTCCCGCACGGCGAAATCTTCATCAGCCTCGACACCGCGCAGCGTCAGGCCATCGAGCACGGTGAAACCTACGAGCGCGAAGTCGCGCTCTATATCGTCCACGCCCTGTTGCATCTTGCGGGCTGGGATGATGGTGAGCCCTCGGATCGAACGATGATGCAGCAAATGCAAACTGCGATCCTCGATCGCACCTGGCTAAACGCTTAAATAAATGAGCCGTGGACTGCTGCAGCCTGCTGCCGCTTTCTGAGCCGCAGCCTGCTGCGGCGGGATTCAACCAACGGCCAGCAGGCTGGCTTGGAAAAGCGGCAGCAGGCTGCCGCAGTCCAAGTTACTACTCCCCATCCTTCGCCGCGATTTCGTCGAACTTAAAGCTGGTGATGGTCTTGAGCCACGCGGGACTCACGGCTTGCTTGAACGCGTGAGCGCTGCACCACTTCCAATCCGACCCGACACGCACGAGACCGTGATGAACGGCGTTCTGATGCACGTAATGCAGCCGTGCCAGATAACTGCGCTGATGGGTGAGATGCGTCTCACGATAGTTCTGCCACAGGCGGCTGCGGCCCGGCAGGTTCTGGCGGCGGTTGAGTTCCTTCGTCGTCAGGCTGTGGAGCTTTTGTACCATCTTGCGCAGCGTGCCGGCTGCGCCTTCACTCTGAAGCGGGCTGTGGGCGATGAGGTGGTAGTGGTTGGAGAGAACGGCCCAGGCTTCGAGCTTCCAACCAAACTCCTCGCAGAGTGAGAAGATGCAGTCTTGAAACCAATCCTTCATCTCATTGGAATCGAGCAGGTGGCGCTGCTGCGCCGCGCGTGCCGTGAGAAAATACACACCCGCAATTCCCAAGCGATGTGGCGGAGCGTGCGGCCAGTCCCGGGAGCCCTTTGCGCTGTCATCGTCTGACGGGAGGGGGTTCATGATGTTTGGAAAACCCTGGACTGCGGCAGCCTGCTGCCGCTTTTCGAGCAGCAGCCTGCTGCGGTGGGTTTGGAAAAGAATGTCCTGTGTGAAAACGATGTCAACCACCGGCCAGCAGGCTGGCTGGAAAAGCGGCAGCAGGCTGCCGCAGTCCAAATCCAAGTCAAGCTTCCTCCCGGTGCCGCACAATTCTCTCCACTGAGTTCTCAGTGATAACGTTCCCCTTGGAATCGCGACCTTTAATCATCAGCTCAGCGAACTTGTAATCGATGAGCAGGCTCCGCAATCTGGGCTTGGGCTGAAGATGAATGTCGCGACGATCAGCGTTGCTCTGTTCCTCGGTGTCGAAACGCTCGAAATAAAGCACCTTGGATCCGGGCGTCTCTGAGGCCAGCGGATATTCCTTGTCGCGGGTGACACCACCAACCCGGAATCGCTTGGCGAAAATGCGCCCCTGGCGTCCGTCGCGGTAGATCATGTGATAAACCGCCTGCTCGTCGCGCTTGAATATGGCGACATGACACGGATTCTTTCCGACGTGGAACTTGGGCGCGACCTTGACCACGCTCATGATGCCTTCGCGCGTGATGAACAGTACTTCGTCCAGCATAGAGCATTTTCCGATGGGCTCGCCCTCCCGCTTCAAGCCGATGCCAGCGAAACCCTCCTTCGCATCCAGATAAAGCGTCTCATCTGCCAGCGCGACATCCACAGCGTCCACGCGCTCGAACCCTGAGATGTGGGTGCGGCGCTCGCGGCCCTTGCCGTATTCCTTTTTCAACCGCTCAAAATGCGCCACCGCATAACGGGTCATCTGTCGCAGATGACGCTGAGTCTCGTCAATCGCATCCTCCAGCGCCTTGATGGCCTCATTGGCCTCAAGGGTGTTGAACTTGGAAATGCGTTTGATGCGGATCTCAGTCAAGCGGGCGATGTCGTCTTCCGTCACCTCGCGCTTCAACAGTTTTAGATACGGCTTCAAGCCCTTCCAGATGGCGCCGATCACCCCGTCCCAGGTGGTCTGCTCTTCGATATCGCGGTAGATGCGCTTCTCGATGAAAATCTTTTCCAACGAAGAAAAATGCCACTTCAGCTCCAGCTCATCCAGTCGAATTTCCAGCTCGCGTTTAAGCAGCTCCTTGGTATGCATCGCCGTCTCGCGCAGCAGCTCCGTGACCGTGATGAAGCGCGGCTTGTCATCCTGAATGACGACGGCGTTCACACTGATGCTCACCTCACAATCCGTGAAGGCATAAAGCGCCTGGGTGGCTTGCTCGGGATCAGTGCCGCTTGGAAGATGCACCAGGATTTCCACGAACTCCGCCGTGTTATCCTCCACCTTCTGCACTTTGATCTTTCCCTTCTCATTCGCGGCCACGATGGAATCCTGGATGCTGCCGGCCGTGGTGCCGAAGGGAATCTCCGTGATGCGCACCATGTTGCGCCTTGGCACTGTCTCGATTTTCGCGCGCACACGAACCCGACCGCCGCGACCACCGTCTGCGTAGTCGGCCACATCAAGGATGCCGCCCTGCAAAAAGTCGGGATAAAGCACAAAGACCTCGTTGCGCAGGGCGCGAACACAGGCGTCGCATAGTTCGATAAAATTGTGCGGCAGAATGCGACAGGACAAACCGACCGCGATGCCCTCGACTCCTTGCGCCAGCAGCAAGGGAAACTTCACCGGCAGCGTGACCGGCTCCTTGTTCCGTCCGTCATAACTCGCGGCCCAGTTCGTGACCTTGGGCGCAAAGACAACATCGATCGCAAACTTGCTCAGTCGCGCCTCAATGTAACGCGGCGCGGCCGCATTGTCGCCCGTGAGGAGATTGCCCCAGTTCCCCTGGGTGTCGATGAGCAGGTCTTTCTGACCGAGGTTGACCATGGCATCACCGATGCTGGCATCGCCGTGCGGATGATACTTCATGGTGTTGCCCACCACGTTGGCCACCTTATTGTAACGGCCATCGTCCAACTCATGGAGCGAATGCATGATCCGCCGCTGCACCGGCTTCAAGCCGTCGAAAATATGCGGCACTGCGCGCTCCAGGATGACATAGCTGGCGTAATCGAGAAACCAATCCGCGTAATGTTCGTCCACCAGCTTGGTGTGCGGCACTGCGTGGGTATGCGCGGGGGGTGACTGCAGCTGTGATAGCGGCTGTCCGATGGGCAGGTCCGGCTGTTCGGAGTCAGGTTTATTTTTCTTGGGCACGAGTCGGGAAGCGTAAAAGATTCAGGGGCTGACGACGTAGCATTACTGGACACACAGTAAAGCGTCTTATCAGAAAAGGCACTACCGACGGACCGCACTCACCCGGCTCCCCCAAGGCTGATGCGGGTCCTGATCAAAGGTTCTCACTCGGCAGCGAGGCCAACAACGCAGGAGATATCCACCACTCCAGGGCCCGTCGCCGACAATTGGAAGCTCTACACCGGTCCAGCACCTGTCACATTCGGCGATTCCACACAGGCACTCACCACCGTCAAATTTACCGTTCCGGGACCTACACCCTCATACTTGGCGCAGCAGATGGCATCCATGCGGTTGCGCACCACGGCGCAGCCATCTGCGAGACATCCTCACCCCAGCTATCACGGTTATATAGAGCAGCCGGCCACCAAGCTACGAGCCAGTGAAAATAACCGGCTTCTTCGGCGGGCCAGCCTTGAACGACCGGTCATGCGCATGAGCGGTTGGCATCGGTGCCGGTTTGTGTACTGGAATCGTCTGCGTCTGCGTCTGCGGAGCATCCTTGTATTCAAAGTGACCACAGTTGACGCAGATGGTGCGATATCCACCCTTTCTCGGCCCATCAAGAATGAGCTTGGGCTCGGTCATATTGCCCCGGCAATGACTGCATTTTTCTCCATGATAAATCATATTATAACTCCTTTTTTGAATAAACTATCGACCTTGCTTTGACGATGACTTCCTGTGAATTCAATGAGCATGAGAAACGGTCTC
The DNA here is from genome assembly GCA_009885695.1 of Verrucomicrobiota bacterium. GTDB lineage: Bacteria > Verrucomicrobiota > Verrucomicrobiia > Verrucomicrobiales > Verrucomicrobiaceae > VFKE01. Next base: position 13,036 of record VFKE01000092.1, read on the forward strand.
TCAAAGGAATCGCCCATAACTAACCCCGGCGACCCGTCAGAAAATTGGCATATCCTCGCATGCACATGCAGTAATTACATATCCCGCTCGTCCAATTGGCAAGAAAAAATATTTAAGGAAAATACTGATGCGATTATTCATTTTTACTGAACTCCGATCAGGCAAACAATTCACTCACCACTCGCGATGCCTCCACTCCCGTGAGTTTATGGTCCAGCCCCTGAAACTTGTAAATCAAGCGTTCATGATCGATCCCCATCGCCGTGAGAATGGTGGCGTGAAGATCATGCACGCTGACCTTGTTCACCACGGCCTTGTGGCCGAGTTCATCGCTTTCGCCGTAGTGGAAACCCTGCTTCATTCCGCCGCCCGCCATCCAGATGGTGAAGGCATGAGGATTGTGATCGCGCCCGGGTTTGCCGCCCTTCTGTGAAACGGGCAGCCGCCCGAACTCGCCGCCCCAGATGACCAGCGTGCTGTCCAGCAGCCCGCGCTGCTCCAAATCCGCCAGCAGTCCGGCAACCGGCTGGTCGCTCTCGCCAGCGAAACCGCGATGATTCCCGATCAAGTCTGCATGGCAGTCCCAACTCTGCTGGTTTTCCATCCCGCCGGAATACAACTGCACAAAGCGCACCCCGCGCTCCACCATCCGGCGCGCCATGAGACACTGCGATGCAAAATGCGAACAGTGCTTCTGGTCGAGGCCATAGAGTTTTTTAATGTGCTCCGGCTCATCTTTGACATCGAAGGCTTCGGGCGCGGAGGTCTGCATCCGGTAGGCCAGCTCGAAGCTTTCAATGCGCGCCGCCAGTTCGCTCTCGATCGGTGAATTCTGCAACATCGGCCGGTTGAGGTTCGCCAGGAGATCAAGCTGGGCGCGCTGACGCTGCGGCGTGAGCGACGCTGGCGGCACCAGGTTTTCCATCGGCTCCCCTTTCGGCTTCAGCCACGTGCCCTGATACACGCTGGGCAGAAAGCCCGCGCCCCAGTTCGATGCATTGCCCTTGGGCAGGCCGCGGTTGAGCGGATCGCTCATCACCATGAAAGCCGGCAGGGAATCGCTTTCGCTGCCCAGGCCGTAGGTGACCCACGAACCCACGCAGGGATAGCCCATGCGGGTCTCCCCCGTGTTCATCATGAAGAGCGCGGGCGAATGGTTGTTCGATTTCGTCCAGCACGAATGAATGAAACTCATCTTGTCCACATGCCGCGAAAGATGCGGAAACAAATCGCTCGCCCAAGTGCCGCTCCGGCCATGTTGCTTCCACTCGAACGGCGATTTCATCAGTGGCCCGACAGAAGCCGGAAAGAATCCCGTCTTGGCATCAAAACCGGCGAGCTCCATGCCATCACGCTTTTGCAGCTCCGGTTTGTAGTCCCAGGTATCCACGTGCGATGGTCCGCCGTTGGTGAATACCCAGATCACCGACTTCGCTTTCGCCGGAAGCAGGGGACGCTTGGGAGCGAGCGGGTTGAACCCAGATGCGTTGGAAGCGTGCAAACCGGTGCGCTGCAGCAGCGACGCCAGCGCGAGCATGCCCATGCCGCCACCGGCACGCTGCAGGAGTTCCCGACGATTGAACATGGATGAAGTAAACGGGTTCATGAAAACATTCCGGTCAAGGTTGATAAACAAATTCATTCAGGCCAAACAGCACCTGGCAGAAATCCATAAGCGCCAAAGCGGCAGCATTGGGTTTGTTCTCGCCGCTGTAGCTGGCGACCTGTTGGGCGATGAACGCTTCGGCGGCACGCACCTCTTCCTCCTTGGGTGCGCGACCGAAGCACATCGCATACGCGCGCGCAATCTTTGCCGCGACTCCTGGCTTCTCCTGGCTGTCAGTCGGAATTTTTTTCGCCAGAGCCTCAGCGCACAATCTCACCTGCGGGCTGTTCATGAGCATGAGCGCCTGCGGCGCCACCGTGGTCACCGACCGCGCCCCCTGGCTCGTGAGAGGCTCCGGCGCATCGAACGCCACCATGCTGCCAATGAGCTGGCTCCGTTTGATGTTAAAATAAATGCTGCGCCGCCTGCTCGCTTCGTCGCGCGTTCCGGACCCATGCATCGTGCCATCCAGCAGGCCCGAGACCGCGAGCAGCGAGTCCCGGATGCTTTCGCCTTCCAGCCGCTGCGGCACACGGCGCATAAACAGGTCATTCTCCGGATCCGCCAGTTCCTTTTCGGCATCATGCTTCGTTCCCTGCTGATAGGCGGCGCTGGTCATCATGAGCTTGTGGAGCGGTTTGAGCCTCCATCCGCCGCGGATGAGTTCGTCCGCAAGCCAGTCGAGCAGCTCCGGCTGGCTGGGCGGTGTTCCCTGCTTCCCAAAATCATTGGGTGTCGCGACAATGCCCCGCCCAAAGTGATGCTGCCAGAGGCGGTTGACCATCACGCGCGCAACCAGCGCCCCCGCTCCGTGGTCCACGTCTGTGATCCAGTTTGAAAAGACCCGGCGGCGTCCGCTGTATTTCGCATCCTTCGGAGGCTGCCACTGCCATTTCTTCTCATCCGGCTGGCGCATGAGCGCCTGCATGAATCCCTGCGGTGCGACACCGTCCTTCAGCTCGCTGTTGCCTCGCTTGAGAAAATAGGTCTCATCAAAAAATGGCGCGCCTTGCGAGTGCATGACGATGGGCTTGTTACCTTCGCCGCAGATCATGACCGTCGTCTTGCTCACGGGCTCCTTCGCGAGGTGATCGGCCAGTTTCTTGTGCGCGGCCTGCCAGCCAGCATCACGCTGCATCCACCAGTCGAACAGCGACTTTCGCTCAGGCGCGCTCAGCGTAGCACCACCGCTGGTCCGCGCCTTTTGCATGGCCGCGGCCACATTGGCCGCCAGCACCCCGCCGGCCAGCACCGGCTCGGCATCGCTCATCAGGGAAAAACGCGGCCGCCCAATGTTGTGCTGTGTGTTCACGGTGAAGCTGAGCTTGATCACGAACTTCACACCGCCAGCGAAATCAACCGGCTGATCGAAGACAAATACCGCGGCATGATCCTTCCCGAGCTGGCCGTCCACCGCCCACCCGGAACCGGGATCTTCATCAAGAGATGATGCAATGCCCAGTGTTCCGTTGTTTTGCTCAAAGTCAGCCATCGCCCTCGCGATCTTCACATCGTGTTCTTCGCCGCCTCGGGCATCGGATGCCGTGATGGTGATCTTGCCGAGGCCGAAATTTCCATTCAGAGCACGACCCGGTCCCTTGTGCTTCATGAAAGCATGCGTCAGTGCTTCGAGCTTCAACCCGGTGATGCGACGCTGCGCCGTTTTTGCCGTGATCGTATAAATATCATGCGCGCCGTTTTCACCTGCGACGAGATAAGATCCATCGCCCTGCGGCTTGAACTTGGCTTTGGCATCGGACTTCAATTCCGACGGCTCCAGCAATGTCCACACCACCTTGCCAGCATCGGCCATGCCACCGGCGATCCAGGCATCAAACTTGGGCCGCAGCGAGTCCGAGGCTACCTTTTCCTCATCTGAAAGCTTTTTCCGTTCCGCTTCCCATGGCAGCTTGAGCGCACGGGTCTTTTCCGGCTCCATGTCCACCTCGATGTTGCTGCGCACCGTGGTCGTGAACGTGCTCAACATCCGGTAGTAATCACGTTCCGGAATGGGATCGAATTTATGATCATGGCAGCGGGCACAACCAATGGTGATGCCCAGCATCGCAGAACCGGTCGTGGAAAGCATGTCGTCCATGGCATCGTAGCGCGTGCGCTCGACTTCATTCGCGGTGATCTGCGTGGGAAACACGCCCGCCCCGAGAAAGCCCGTGGCGGAGAGCGCGAGCGGGTTCTGCGGCTCATATTCATCGCCCGCGAGCTGCCACCGCACGAACTGGTCGTAGGGCATGTCCATGTTCAGCGCCTTGATGACAAAGTCGCGATAGTGAAAAGCAAAGGGCCGGTCGTAGTCGTGCTCGAATCCGGAACTCTCGGCAAATCTTGCCACATCGAGCCAGTGCCGCGCCCAGCGTTCGCCGTAGCGGAGCGATTCGAGCAGGCAATCGATCAATGCTACCACCGCAGCGGCCTGGTCGCGGGCCGCTGCGGTGACAAACATTTCCACCTCCTCAGGTGCTGGCGGCAGACCGGTGAGATCAAGATAGATGCGGCGAATCAATGCGCGCGGTTCAACTGGCGCATTGAATTGCAACCTCTTGTCTTTCGCCTTATCCATTAAGAAGGCGTCCACAGGATGCATGACGGCCTTCGACGGAATGACTTCCGCCAGCGGCTTGAAGGCCCACCAGGCCTTGTCCTCCTCCGTCACCACGGCGCGATCTCTGCCTGGCTTTTTTCCGGCGATCAAGGGTTCGGCATACGGCGCGCCGTGATCAATCCACGTGGCGATCTTCGCGATCACATCATCGGGCAGCCTGGGTTTCTTGTCCGGCATGTGGGGTTCCTCTTCATGCCGCATCAGTTTTAACATCGGACTTTCCTTTGAATTGAAAGGCACGACCGCCACCCCGTCATGACTGCCCCTCAACAGATCTTCGCGTGTGGACAGGTCCAGATCACCCTTGGTCTTTTCACCGCCGTGACATTTCAAGCAGTGCTCCTTCAATAGTCCGCTGACATCCTTTTGGAACATCTGAAGCCCGCGCGCCATGCGCGCCGCGTGATCTGCAGGAAACGGCGCATTCGCACCGCGCGCGATCGAAGCAGCCAGCAGGAGAAAATGAAATGTTAGCAGTCGCTCAAATCTCATAATAGGAAGACCCTATTAAACGCAGTCCATATCGCGCAGCTATCACTTTAGATGTGAAATCAGGCCAGCACATCCAGCGCATTGCGCAGCAGCGTCAGACCCGCAGCCTGACTCTTTTCCGGATGGAACTGCACGGCGACGAGATTTTCTGCGACGATCCCGGAGACAAATTCACCGGCATAATCAGTGAGGCACGCGGCAATCGAGGCATCCTGCGGCTTTGGAAAATAGGAATGCACGAAGTAAAAAATGGCTTCCGGTCCCAGACCACGCCAGATGGGCAGCGAAGGACCAACAAAACGCGCCGTATTCCAGCCCATGTGCGGAATTTTTAATTCAGGCTGCGGAGTGAAACGCGGAACCGCACCCCGGAATGCACCGAGTCCTGCCACGCCCGGATTTTCCTCACTGCTGTCAAATAGCAGTTGGTAGCCAAGGCAGATGCCGAGATAAGGCCTCCGCTCCTTCAACCATGCACGAAGTGGCTCCCACAGGCCGCGATCGTTCAACTGCCGAGCTGAATCTCCAAAGGCCCCCTGCCCCGGAAACACCAGCAGGTCGATTTCTTCAAAGTGCTCCGGCGCCGTCACCAGCGACGCCTCCTGGCCGAGATGCTTGAAGGCATTGATGACACTTCGGAGATTGCCCGCGCCGTAGTCGAGGATGCCGAGCTTCATGGGTTGCGGTCGTTGGCCATTGTTTGCTATGGATTGCTCTGGTTTGCTTTGATTGTTATCACGGTCACAACTGTGAATTCAAACAACTGCTAACGATTGCCAACCATAACCAGCAACCGCAAACGTCTTCAAAGAACTTCCTTCGTGCTGGGCACGCCGCTGACTCTCGGATCGGTCCTTGTGGCCGCATCCAGCGCCCGCGCCAGTCCTTTGAAGATCGCCTCCGCCATGTGGTGCGCATCCTTGCCGTGAAGGATTTCGACATGCACCGTCGCCATCGCGGCATTGGTGAAACCGCGCACAAATTCCTCGACCAGCTGAAACTGAAAAGCCTCGCCGATGGTTTCGACGCGCTCCGGTGCATCATAATGAAGGAACGGCCTCCCGCTGAGGTCCACCGCCACCCGCGCCAGCGTCTCATCCATCGGCAGCAGACAGGAGCCATAGCGGACGATGCCAGTCTTGTCACCCAGCGCCTCTTTGAAGCAAGTCCCGAGCACGATGCCCGTGTCCTCCACTGTGTGGTGGAAGTCCACCTTGATGTCGCCCACTGCTTTCACCTGAAGATCAAAGAGTCCATGCTTAGAGAAAAGCGTCAGCATGTGATCGAGGAACGCGATGCCGGTGTCGATCGTGGACTTGCCGGAGCCGTCGATGGACAGCATCAGGTTAATGTCTGTCTCGGCGGTTTTGCGATGTTTGGTCGATTGTCGGTTCTGGCTCATGAAATGGTAAGGGCAATTAGCGCCAAAACGATGCCTTCGTCAAATGACGCGTCCATCTGCGTCGCGTGAGCCATAAGCTGCGATTGAAGCAAGCATCTCGGCGGGAAAGACGGCACTCCTGCCGTCCCGTTCATGACGACAAAAGTGTCGTCAATCCCTCCCCGGCAGCGGACGGTCTTTGCGAATTTCCCGTTGCCAGGCCACGGGGTCAGGAATGAGGTGGCTCAACCCGCCTCGCTCACGCAGCGCCTTCAAGGCATCGAGTGGTGTTCTCGCTTTCTCCTTGGCGATACCGCTCTTGTTTTCTAATTCCGCCTCCAAAGTCGCCACCACTCTCACCTTTCCGCGACGCAAATTTATCTGGTCATGGTTAACGGAGCCGTCGCTGTGAACAGTCTCATCTACCAGATCATGACCGAGCGCCAAGAGCGGATCCTCTACGCCCAGCGCCGCCTCCGCACCCAGGCCGACGGTTCCCTGCTCAGCTTCCAAAGTCGCCACCACCTTCACCCTCCCACGTCGCAACTCCGCCGGCACCGGCAGGTGCAGCATCCCGTCGGCAGCGGCTTCCAAGATAGCAGTGATTGTGCTCATGCCGAGAGTTTATCCCAAGGTGGAAGCCGCGTAAAGTGGCGTGTTGACCGAATCGAGGGATTGTGGACTCCCTCAGCGTGCAACAAACTTCACAAGGCAGAGGCAGAGCCACGACGCGCTCCGGATTATCCTCTGGCAAACCCGTTGGCCCGGGCCACGTTCACCACCACAACATCCTGCTCATGAAATTCACCGCCCTGTTCCATTTTCTCGCTCTTTCTTGCGTCACCCTGCTCGCAGCCGAAAAACCCAACATCCTCTGGATCACCTGCGAGGACATCAGCCCCAACCTTAGTTGCTACGGCGACAAGTATGCCGTGACACCGCACCTCGATGCGCTGGCCAAGCGCGGCACGATGTTCCTCCATGCCTGGTCCAATGCGCCGGTCTGCGCCCCGGCACGCACCACCATCATCAGCGGCATGTATCCGCCCAGCACCGGCAGCGAGCACATGCGCAGCAGCGTGGCCATGCCGCAAGGTTGCCAGATGTATCCGCAGATTCTTCGCGCGGCAGGTTACTATTGCAGCAATCACACGAAGGAAGATTACAATCTGCAAAAGCCCGATGGCGTGTGGGACGACACTAAAAAATCAGCGCACTGGCGCCATCGCAAAGCCGGCCAGCCATTCTTTGCTGTCTTCAATATTCTCACGACTCACGAAAGCAAGATTCGCCAACCGGGCCATAAGCTGGTGCATGATCCCGCCAAGGCACCGGTGCCACCCTACATGCCGGATACTCCGGAAGTTCGGCGCGACTGGGCGCAGTATTACGACAACATCACGACCATGGACGGCGAGGTCGCGGAGATATTGCAGAAGTTGGAGGACGACGGACTGGCCGACGACACCATCGTCATGTTCTACGGCGACCACGGCGCCGGGATGCCGCGCAGCAAGCGCTGGCCTTACAACTCCGGCCTGCAAGTGCCGATGATCGCCTATTTTCCGCCGAAGTGGCAGCACCTGGCGCCGAAGAATTACAGCGCGGGATCGAAGAACGATGAACGGGTCAGCTTCATCGATCTTGCGCCCACACTGCTGAGCATCATCGGCGTCAAGGCTCCAGACTACATGCAGGGCCGGGCCTTTGCCGGATCGCTGGCCAAGCCTGCGCCGGAATTCATGTTCGGCTTCCGCGGCCGCATGGATGAGAGTTACGACCTCGTCCGAAGCGTCACCGACGGTCGCTACGTGTATCTCCGCCAATACATGCCGCACCTGCCCTACGGACAGCACAACGCCTTCATGTTCCTCATGCCCACGACCCAGGTTTGGAAGCGGATGTTCGATGAAGGAAAACTCAATGACATCCAGCAGCGCATCTGGAAGACCAAGCCGGCGGAGGAACTCTACGATCTGTCATCTGACCGATGGGAAACCAACAACCTGGCGCTCGACGGCACGCATCCCGAGCTGGAACGGTTCCGCCGCGCCGAACAGGTGCAGGCTGAACGCATCCGCGATCTCGGATTCATTCCCGAAGCTGAACGCATCCGCATGGCCGCCGGAAAATCTCCGCGCGATGCCGCGCAGAGTGAACAAGTCTATCCATTCACCGAAGTGCTGAAGCTGGCCCGACAAGCAAGTGATTTCAAGAACAGCGACGCATTCCCCTTCGTCGCTGCACTCACCCACAAGAATTCCACGATGCGCTGGTGGGGTGTGACCGGCCTGCAAATCCGCCAGAATATCAGCGGGTATGAGGCGCTGATAAAACTGCTGAACGATGAATCCCCCAGTGTTCGTGTGGCTGCCGCTGAATTGCTCGGCACCCATGGAAGCGCGGATGATCTGCCCAAGGCGCTCGACGTTCTGCTGGTTGCCGCTGATTGCCGGAATGCCGGATGGTTCACTGCAGTCGAGGCATTAAATGCGATCCATCGTTTGGGAAAGAAAGCAGCAATCGTCAGGGAGAAGATCGCCGCATTGCCGCAGAAGTTGCCCGGCATCGAATCGAAACTGAGCGACAACGTCCCCCGGTTGATCGAGAAGATTCTGATCGATCTAAAATAGTCACGGAAGGGCCGTGCGCATTCGTGTCAATCGACCTGACCAACCGGAATTCTTCGTCTAGCTTCGCGTTCTGACCGACGATCAACCCTTCAGACATGCCTCACGCACCCACCACAACCCCTTCCCCTGCACTTCTAATCGCGCAAGACTGGAAGGATTATGAACTGCTCGACAGCGGTGACGGCATGAAGCTTGAGCGCTGGGGCGATGCAGTGCTTGCCCGTCCCGATCCCCAGGTCATCTGGCCGCGCTCTGGCGAATGGAAAAACTGGGACGCCTGGTATCACCGGAGCAGCAAAGGCGGCGGCCGCTGGGAATACCGCAAGCAGCTCCCGGAATCCTGGACCATCCGCTACCGCGAACTTGTCTTGAAGATCGCACCCACCGGTTTCAAACACACCGGCATCTTTCCCGAGCAAGCCGTGAACTGGGACTGGTGCGGCGAACTAATCCGGGCCGCGAAAGCGAAGGGCCGCGAGGTGTCCGTGCTCAATCTCTTCGGCTACACCGGTGCCGCCACGGTCGCCGCAGCCGCTGCGGGCGCGAGCGTCTGTCATGTCGATGCTGCGAAGGGCATGGTCGAGTGGTGCCGCGAAAATGCGCGGCTCAGCCGGCTCGCAGAAGCACCCATTCGCTACATCGTGGACGACTGCCTTTCCTTCGTGCGCCGGGAATTTCGGCGCGGCCGGAAATACGACGCACTCATCATGGACCCGCCCAGCTACGGCCATGGCGCGGCGGGCGAGGTCTGGAAGCTGGAGGAGCATCTCTGGCCGCTGCTGGAAGACTGCCGCTCCTTGTTGTCCGGCCAGCCCCTTTTCTTTCTGGTCAACACTTACACCACCGGCCTCTCACCCACGGCACTGGGCAACGTCATGTCCCGGTTGCTTACATCCAGGGGCGGCAAGCTCAGCGTCGGAGAGGTCGGCCTTCACGTTACCCGGGATCACCTGATTTTGCCCTGCGGGATTTATGGCCGGTGGTGGTGGTAGCCTACATAAGTGATGCGTCCCGCTTCACATCACGCCGCAAATTTCAACCTAAAAACTGAAATTGGACAGGATTTACATGACGGACAGTATTCGGAGAAAGGCACTTACGATTAGAGCGGTTTAAAATAATTTCGTAGCCGCGTTCGTGTTGCGGTTGCGCAGCCGCGAAGCGAAAATGCGGGAAATAGGCATGCTTCGTGCGCTGCCATGGCTTCTTCCCGCATTCTTACGAGATGCGGTTACGTTAATTTTAAAAATGCTCTGGCAGCCTGTTGAAAAAGTAACTCGGCCATCCTGGCTGAGTGTGCGACAGGCTGCTAAAGCGCACGCTCACCCAGCGGATGAAGATGAGCTTGTTTGTAAACCCATCCTGTTAATTTTGTTAATCCTGTCTAAAACCCGCCCATTACGTTTTCCAGGTTCAAACGCGAAGTTCTCGCCAAGATGCCCGCACTATGATCACCCCCCATGGCGCAATAAAACGATACGCGCCATCTACTTTATATTAAAAGACTTATTACTATAATTTACTTTTATATTATGCGTATCTTATTAATGGGATACAGGGTGTGTTATTCAAGTAAAAACAAAGCATATAACATTGTCATTGAACAGATCACTTTCGCGCGTCATCCACTGGCTTGTGCGGAACGAGCACATCCGGTGACGGGGTTCGCAGCTTGGCCCGCTTGACTGCGTCTTTGGCGAAAAACTGTTGGGAGCGGAACGGCGTGCCGCCGCGTTCCATCTTCACGGAGAGGTAAACGCCCTCGGCATTCAGCACGCGGGCCTGGGTGTTGTCATCGAACATGGCGCGCATGATCAGCTCCAGCCGCTGCCTGGCCGACGAGTCTTCCACGGGGGTCAGCAGCTCCACGCGTTTGCTGAGATTGCGCGTCATGAGAGCGGCACTGGCGATGAAGACCTGCGGCTGGCCGCCCTGGCGGAACCAGTAAACACGGGCGTGCTCCAGGTAACGGTCGA
>VFKE01000128.1 GCA_009885695.1 Verrucomicrobiota bacterium
ACGCTGTTGATCGGCCCGCGCAGATTGTTGATCGGAAACATCAGCAGGGAGTAGGCGCGGCTGTAGCTGCCGAGGGCCGCGCTGCCCCAGAAGCGGCCGATGAGCAGGTTGTCGAGATTGCGATGGAAATAATTAACGAAGTCGAAGGCGGTGACGTGGGCGCCGAACTTGAGCATCTCCCGGACTCCGCTGCCTTTTGATGGCAGGCCGGGGCGGAGGGGGGAGAGGATAGTGAGCAGCACGGTGGTGCAGGCGCTGCCCAAAAGCGTGCCCCAGACCAGCGCCCAATAGTGCCAGCCCATGAAGGCGAGCGTGATGGAAACCGCCAGGCCAAAAAGCGCGCCGGAGACGTTGGCGACGGCCAGATGGCCGAAGTGCAGCTGACGGATCAGCATGGCTCCATGCTGCGCGCCGAGGCTGCCGATGACGAAGCTGGCGGAGAGCGCCACGGTGACCCAAAGGACATCAGGCTTCTGGTAGAACCAGGCGACCAAGGGCGAGGCTGCGGCCACGATGACGGCAAGAAGCAGCCCCATGACGACATTCATCCAAAACAGATTGCTCTGCTGCGCACGACTGAGGTCCTTGTTCCGGATCGCGGCTGTGGAGAGGCCCAGATTGCCAAACAAACCGGCAAAACCGGTGACGACCGTGACCATGGCCATGATCCCATAGTCCTCCGGGGAGAGCAGTCGCGCCAGCACCACCGTGGAGGTGAGCTGGATGACGGTGCTGCAGCCCTGGCTGGCCATCGCCAACGCACCACTGCGGACTGAATCGCGCTTCAGTTCGCGAAGGTTGGTTTTAGGAACTTCGATGGGGAAGGGGGAAGGGGGGAAGGATGAAGGCGGAGGTCAGTGGTCAGTGGTCGGGGGTCAGTGGTCGGGGGTCGGAAGGCGGAGGAAGGCGGAAATCAACGCTAATTGTTTTTTGACGCAGACTTCGGCGACAAGAGCGGATTTTCTGCGACTCCGGCAGACCATGGCTTCCCAAGCAAAGTCTCATCCAACGTGGCCAGCTTCAGCCCGTGCCGTTTCGCCAGGGTCACGAGATGGGCATCGGTGGTATCCTTAGAAACTGTTTCCGGCGAGTGGGTGCCGTCCACATCGTCCGCGAGTAACTGATGTCCCGGATGGGCATGCAGTTTTTCCAACGTTTCCTGGGTTTCATCCCAGGTAGCCCGATAAGCGATACTCAGACTGATCCGGACGAACCCGAGCTCAGTGATTGGAGTGGTGTAAAAATTGTCCACGGAGGCAATCCAAGCTTTCGCGGCAGGATGATTCGGGTGCGTCGTCCAGCGCGACGCCAGAATTAGATTTACATCCAACAGCCAGTTCATGGCCAGTCTTGCAGCATCCGCTTTACATTTTCGGTGGTCATGGGCGGCGCGCCGGGCGGTGCTTCCAGAAACACGTCATTACCCTCTCGCACGAGACGCGCTTGGCGGGGTTGCGGAGCTGGTTGCCGGAGCCTTGCGGTGAGGAAGCGGACCAGCTCCTCTTTCTGTTCCGGCGGCAACGCTTCGGCGGCGGCCTCGATTTCCAACAGGGTGCTCATAAGACGAACCTTATCATTCAAGGAATTCAACTGCAAGCAGGCAACCGGTGAAGGATTTCGATCATTATGCCGGAAACCTGCCAGGAGGAAGAGGAGGGAGGAGCAGTGTGCGGAAGATTGGAATGACGAATGACGAATGACGAATGACGAAGGATGAAGGATGACGAATGACGAATGACGCCGTTCGACAGGCTCAGGCCCTGAGCTGAAGCCGAAGGGAATGACAGAGGTCGGAGGGCTGGAATTCTCCAGCCGTCAATCCCGACTAAATCTGGCACGCATAATTAGAAATTCGCTCGCAAATGGCGTGTTCTTAGCGCGCGGTTAATCCAACAGCAGTTCTTTTTTCACCTGCGCCCATGTGATTCGCGCCTTGTTGCCATTGGCGCGTTTTGCCCGTTCAATTGTCCGGGCGTCTTCAATGTCTTCGACGGTCCGACTCATCTGGCGCAACAAGGTTTTCGCCTGAACGAGTTGCCTGTTGAGCTGAGTCCAGTTGCCCGGTGGCCTGGTGGATGTCAAAGCAGTGTTACTCATAAATTTTCTTTCGGTCACCGACATCATACACCACAAGACAAGCGCCTTCTAACTCAAAGAGCACACGGTAATTCCCGGCGCGCAGACGGTATTTATTTTTGAAGCCTTTCAGTTTTTTGATGTCCGCAGTCAGATCGTGCTGGGCGCGCTCAAGTTTTCCACCAATCAAACGACGGGCGACCTTGGGTAACGCGCGGAGTTGCTCCAATGCCGACGAAAGGAATTCAATTTGATAATCCATTTGACGTCATTCATCTCAATGCTGTCATTCTGAATTTCTGCAAGCCGGAAACCCGATGGGGGATGAGGAGGGAGGAGCAGTGTGCGGAAGATTGGAAGATTGGAAGGATGAATGACAGAAGGCGGAAGTGGGAAGGTGGCGGCGGATGTCCCATACGCCGTTCAGAATTTTATCCGCAGATTTCACGGATTTTCGCAGATTCAATCTTTTTATCCTAAAAGGAAAGTCGATGGCTGATAGTCCATAGCCTGAAAATCATGCACTTGCGTGCCTATTAAGCAATCACCCGAAAGGTGACAGATCGCGCTCCGTTTACTCAGTTCAGTATCAGGCTATTAGCTATCGACTATTCACTATCAACTCCGCTTTTAGGCTTATATTTCTATTTAGTAGTGGTAGCGTGCTTGGGCGAAGAGGAGACGGTCGTCTGTGACGCGATAAACCAAGCGGTGTTCCTGGGTGATGCGCCGGGACCAGATGCCCGCGCCGAGATGACGAAGCGGCTCCGGCTTTCCCAGGCCGGTAAAGGGTTCACGACGAATGGCCTCAACCAGTTCCAGAATCTTGAGGGCGGTTTTTCGATCCGTGGAAACCCAATGGGCCAAATCCTCCAGAAAATCCCGGTCAAAAACGAGGAGCCGATCATGGCTCATGTGGAAGCCGCGGTCCGGTCTCTGAGATCCTGCATCGAAAGCTGTTGCCCTTCTCCCTGACTCAAGCGCTGCAAGGCGCCCAGCAGCCTCCTGGCGTTGGCCGGCGAGCGCAGAAGGTGCGCCGTCTCCACCAAGCCCTCCCACTCCTCCAGCGCGACCAAGACTACTGATTCACAACCCCGCCGGGAAATGACGACCGGCTCGCGGGTAGCCAGGGTTTCATCCCAAACACTGGCAAGACGGTCACGGGCTTCTGTATAAGAAATGGCGGTCATAGAGGCAATCTATGCATGAACAGGTTTCCTGTCCATGTATTTTCGCGGCTTGGATGGCAACGCCATCTTCAACATTCTTACTGATGGGTGCTCCACGCTTTGCTGAATTTTGATGTGAAATGGTATTACAAGATCGTGCTGATGAGCCTTAGAGCACTTTAATTAAAGTCGTAGCCGCGCTTCGTGAGAACGCGGGAAGATTGGATGTTTAGTATCCAGGTGATGTTGTCCCGCACTCTTACGAGATGCGGCTACGAAATTTTTTAATATGCTCTAGTTCAGCCAGTAATGGATCAGCTTGATGATTTCATTTTGAAAACTGACGGTCGCCTCTTCGGATTTCCACCATTGGAGCGGGTCATAACGGTTGCTGGGGATCGCGGTCACGGTGAGCTGCACGCCCGTCCCCTTGAGCTCGCGCTCGAAGATGAAGCGGACTCTTCGGGTGTGGAATGGCTCGGTCGGGATGATGAGGCGCTTCGCCGGATGTTGCTCCAGCCATTTACGAGTAGCCACGGCTTCGTCGCGCGTGCTGGTCACGCCATTGCCGATGCGTTGCACGGCGGAGTCCGGAACACCGAGCTTGCGGAGGATGGCCGCCGTCACCTCCACATCCGAGGGCAGCAAGTGCATCTCCACCACGGGACCTATCTCCGGTTGTGCGATGAGCACGA
>VFKE01000111.1 GCA_009885695.1 Verrucomicrobiota bacterium
GCTGCTGGTGGCGGGAGGCTATGCCGCGTGGCGCAGGCTGCAGGAGAAGATGGCGCGGGACGGAAGGTGGCCTGCGCTGACAGGTTGGGCGCTGCCCGCGCTGGTGGTGACGCTCATCTTGCTGGGACTGGGCGGACAGACACTGCGGCGCAACCGCGCTTACCAGTCGGAATACTCCATCTGGCAGGATACAGTTTCGAAACGACCTAACAATGCCAGAGCGCACAATAACCTGGGCGAAGCTTTGATTAAAATTGAGCGGGTGGATGAGTCGATCGCTCATTGCCGGAAAGCCTTGGAACTCAATCCGGATTACGCTGATGCTCACAACAACATGGGTAATGCGCTTCTTCAAAAAAATCTTGTGGACGAGGCTTTCGTCCATTTCCAAAAAGCCTTGGAACTCAAACCTGTTTTTGCCGAAGCCAACAATAACCTCGGTAACGTGCTTTATCAAAAAGGGCAAGTGGACGATGCTCTCGTCCATTTCCAAAAAGCCCTGGAAATCAGGCCGGGTTACGCACCTGCCCATAATAACCTCAGCGTGGCCCTTCTTCAAAAGGGACAAGTGAATGAGGCGCTGCTCCATAGCCAGAGCGCCGTGGAGCTCGACCCGTTTAACGCTGAGGCCAACAATAACTTGGGCAATGCCCTTGTTCAAAAGGGACGAGTGAATGAGGCAATTGTCCATTTCCAAAAAGCCCTGGAGATTAGGCCGTATTACACTGGCGCTCATGCAAATCTCGGCGCATCCCTTCTTCTTAGTGGGCGCGTTGACGGGGCTTTGGTCCACTTCGAGCTTGCTATCAAGTCCAACCCCAGTGAAATGGGTGCGCTCAATAATCTGGCCTGGATACTGGCAACCAGTCTTGAGTCATCGCAGCGGAACGGTGCGCGGGCGCTGGAACTCGCGCAACGGGCCAGTCAACTTTCCGGCGGCAACCATCCCATCGTTCTCCATACCCTGGCCGCCGCCTATGCCGAGTGTGGCCAATTTGCCGAGGCGGCGGATGCCGCCGAGCGGGCTCTGGTTCTGGCGAACGCCCAAGGCAACACGGTGCTGGCTGACGCCATTCGGAATGCGCACAACCTTTATCAGTCAGGCAAACCTTTGCGGGACATACGGCCAGCGGTGCCCTGAGTGGAAGTCGGAGTGTCAAAGGCCGGCTTGCACATGACCCAGTGGGCCTTCAGTATCCAGCCTTTAGAGCATTTTTAAAGATGCCGTAGCCGCATCTCGTAAGAGTGCGGGAAGAAGCCACGGCAGCCAACGAAGCATGCCTATTTCCCGCGTTTTCGCTTCGCGGCTGAGGGGAGAGTTTCCATATTTCCCGCGTTCTTACGAACGCGGCTACGAACACGGCTGCGAAATTATTTAAACCGCCCCTGCTTCCTGCCTTCAGCCTTCAGCCTCCGTGCTGCAGGGCCCCATTCCGCTGCGCGAGCTTGACCTGCGGCTGGCGTCATGTTTGAATAAGTTTATGAAAACCACTGTATGGCTGGTGTTCATCCTTTTGAGCTCGACTGTTTTGCGCGCTTTGAACGGTGATAATCAGAAGCCGTTCGACCTGACGACGTTGCTTGGCGAGACTTTCCAGCACTGTCGCATCATCAAGGCCACGCCGGAGGGCATTACCGTTTTACATGATGGTGGCGTGTCCAAGATCCCCTTTGAAAACTTAAATGACGATTGGAAAAAGCTGTTCAACTACAGCCCGGACAAGTCGAGCGCATTCCAGAAAGAAGAGGCTGCACGACGCACACTGGCAGAGGAGAAGCAGCGTCAGGCGCAGAAGGAATACGAGCAACTCCAGACGAAGCAACTCAGCGCGGTGGCAACTGCGGAAAACCGGCGCTTGCAGAAACTTGAGGAAGCCATCGCAAAACAACAGGTGGAGGCGGCTGCAGCCGCGGCGATGGCAGTGGTCAGCCAGCCCGGACTGATGATCCCCCTGCCCGGCGATCCCACACCGTATTTCAACACGGGCGTGATGACTTCGAGAACTTCAACCGTCGGAAGCGCGCACCCGACCGTGCAATCAACCATGGAAGTGCATGTTCCTGCCACCACTCCGATCACTCAAATTTATACACCCGGCGGCGCTAGTGGCCAGCGCTACATCATCAACCAGGGCGCGGTCTTCACCCCAGGCGACGGCACGATCTACTACGTCAATCCCGGCTACATGAACCCGGGCTACATCACGCCGGGTTATACCAATCAACCGATTTTCATCTGCCCGCCCACCACCATAAGGCCCAGTATCCCGGTCAGACCCGCGCCGGTCATCAGAAATTCCAGCACGAACATCAGGGTCGGCTCCGGGGTGATCCACGTCGGACCTTGAGTCTGCGCAATCAGTGTGGCTTAAATAATTTCGTAGCCGCGTTCGTAAGAACGCGGGAAATATGGAAGCTCTCCTCTCAGCCGCGAAGCGAAAACGCGGGAAATATGCATACTTGGTTGGCTGCGGTAGTTTCTTCCCGCAATCTCACGAATGCGGCTACGTCTTTTAAAAAATCTAGCGTAGAACTTCGCCCGGCTTGAAGAACCGCTTGATCTCAGCTTCGGCCGCTGCGGTTGAATCACTGGCGTGCGCCACGTTGATCATCATGTCCACACCATAGTCGCCGCGAATGGTCCCCTTTTCAGCCTTGGTCGAATCGGTTGGACCAAGCAGGTCCCTAACCTTCTGTATCACATTTTTACCCGCCAATGCCAGCGCGATCACCGGTTCGCTTTTCATAAACTTGGTTACGTCAGGAAAGAAGGGTTTGTCCGCGATGTGCGCGTAATGATCCTTTAAAACCGCGTCATCAAGCTGAATCATCTTCATCCCACGAAGGCGGAAGCCCGCCCCTTCAAAACGTTTCAAAACTTCACCACAGATATGCTTGGAAACGCAATCGGGCTTGAGGAGGATGAGGGTGGTTTGCTCGGACATGGGGTGGGGGTGCCTCTTAACTTGGAAAACGCAATGGGCGGGTTTTTGACAGGATTAACAAAATTATCAGGATGGGTTTACGAAGAAACTCACATTCATCCGCTGGGTGAGCGCGCCCTCTAATCGTAGGTGCCTTTCTCTGATTCCTGTTCGTCATGTAAATCCTGTCCAAATTCTGCTTTTTAGGCTTAACTCAAGCGCCCCCTTCCGTCAAGCGATGTGGCAGGCTTGTAGTCTCAAGACGGGGTCACCCTGATAGCAAATGCGCGCCTCGGGATTCCCATCCTGCCGGATCTGCCACTTTCCGAATCCAGGAGCGAGGACGAAAGGTTGGCACCTACTTCAACGAATCAAGATACGTGAGCAAATCGGCGGCTTCCTGGGCGGTAAGACTTTGTAACAAGCCTTCAGGCATCATGGACAGGCGGGAAGCGGAGGTGTTCGTAACTTGCGTCGTCGGAATTTTCTCAATGATGCCCCCAGCCATTTTCAGTGTGATCTCCGCGTCACTTCGGGCGGTGATGAAGCCTGCTTTTCCCTGACCACCCTTGAGTTCAACCGTCGTGAGTTGCCACTGCGGTTCGACTATTTTTGAGGGTGCGAGGATCTGATCGATCATGGCGGCGCGATTCCATTTCGTGCCGATGTGACTCAGGTCGGGGCCGAAGTCGATGCCAACCCCATTGGCGCGATGACACGCAACACAGACTCCGGCGTACAAGGACTTCCCGCGCTCGAAGTCACCTTTCATCTTGAGCAATGTGTCAGTCTCGAAATTATTGCCGAGAACTTGACGGCGCTTGGATTCGGGGAGGAATCGCTCAAATAAATCGCGGCGTAGCGGATCGGGAATGGCGCTGCCTTTGGCGATGGCCTGCGCGCGAATGTCTGCCGGGAGCGAATGATCGATAATGGCGAGTAAAATGCTCAAGGCACCACTGCCAGTGTTGAGCAAGGCGTCGAGTTGTCCGGCATCACCGGCTTTGAGCTTGTTAAGCGCCTCGTTTTCGGCATCTCGTTGAGTGATCGTCGCGGGACTGATGTCGCGCTTGCCTTCCTTCATGCTGGCGATCCAGTCTCGCACGAGGAGCAGGCCGCGATCATCGATGAGTGATGACCCGAGGTAGGGCATGTGTCCACGGCCAGCGGTGGCCATGCGATAGAGCAACACGCTGCGGGCGGGATCTCCGCGTGCGATCACTCGTGCGTCGGGCAGGCCAAGATCTCCTTGCAAGGGCTTGGATTCGATGAGGTTGGCATCTTTGAGCGGCCTCTCGATGTTCATGAAGCTGGGCACGGCTCCGCCGCTGTTAAAGCGATGGCAGACACTGCAATTGACATGAAGATAGGAGCGTGCGCGCAACTCAATGCCGCCCTGAGCGCCATGCGGATCGGCAAACTTGAGCTCTTTCGGTATCAGGCTTAGATTTGTGAAAACATCGAACTGATCACCCTTGGCCGAGGGAGTTGTGCGCTCCAGTTGCAGGGCGCTGAAGCCCTGCGCAAAATAATTCATCAGCGTATGGCAGCGGGCACATTCGCTGCGGCTGAAGAAACGCCACCGTTGCTGCAGTTCGCCGCCGGGCGCTGCTTTGTCCTTGATGGTGAAGATGGCTTCATCGCCGCGTGACGGAACGAGTTCGGCGTCCGTTTGAGTGGCATTCCAACGGTAGTTGTAAGTTCCCCAGAGGTTGCCATCATAGTGCAGAATTTGTGTTTCGATTCGCCGGCTCGTGGCCGGATTACCGCGTTCCATTTGGAGCGAGTAGGTCTTTGCCAGAACAGCACCGGCGGGGAAGCCCCACTGACCCTGCAGCACCAGACCCTTGGACTCGCTCGCGACGCTGACACCGCTTTTATCAGGAAAAGCCACCCAGCGCTCCGCGACCGCGTGATCAGCCCAGCGCGGCGCATTGATTTCATACGGTACCACACCGGGCGCGGGCACTTGCTTCGGCGTCTCGATGAAGAGTCCGGTTTCACTCAGCTTGCGGGGAAAATCGGAGTTCTTGCCTGCCTGCGGATTTTTCACCAGCCGCCACAATCCGCCGCCGCTGTAGTCGGTGATCAGCAGTTCACCATCCTGCCCGATGCCAAAACCAGCGCACATCAGCGAACTGCGCGCCAATTCGCGCTGCTCCGTGACCTTGTCACCCTCAGTGCGCAATGACCAGAACGTGCCCATCTGCCAGTCGCCGTAAATGTAGGCACCCTTCAACTCGGGCAATCTGTCACCATGATAGAACTCACCCCCCGTAATGCTCGCCGCTTCTTCATGCGAATGGGTGACGAGGGGCGGCAATATGGGAGAAGGTCCGTGCAAGCGATCAGGGCGCACGTCTTGTTTGCCGCCCTCTGTGATGCTCCATCCGTAGTTGCCTCCACGCTGGATGCGGTAAATCATTTCCCACAGTTCCCAACCGACGTCGCCAACGAAAAGATCGCCAGTCTTCGGATTGAAACTCATGCGCCATGGGTTGCGCAGCCCATAAGCCCACACTTCGCCACACGCTTTTGACACCCCGACAAAGGGATTGTCCTTTGGGATGCTGTAGGCTCGATCACCTTCGGGATGATCCACGTCGATGCGCAGCACGCTCGCGTGCAAATCGTTGATGTCTTGCCCAGTAACGAACCGGTCAGGCGGATCAGGTTTGGACGTGTCTCCAGTGGCAATATAGAGCATGCCATCGGGACCAAAGCGCATGTTACCGCCGTTGTGCCCGCCCGCGCGCCACGAGATGATCACCTTCGCACTAGCCAGATCCAATGCCGGCGGGTTTATATCAGTGACGCGGAAGCGGATGATCTGCGTGCCTTTCTCGCGATTGGCCTGACCCTTGAGATTGTAATTTCCCCAGGTGAAGACAAGGCGGTTCTCGACGAAGTGCGGATGAAAGGTCAGTGCAAACGAGCGGTTGATCTCGGGATCATAATTTGAAAGCACCCCAAATACATCCGCCTTCTCCGCACCCGGCATGAATGACAGCATCTGCCCTGACTCTTCCAGCACCACCAGACGGTCACTGCCAGGCAGCGGCGTGATGTCGAGCGGCCTGTTGAAAGTCAGGCCGGGGTAAATGCGCTCCACGAGGTAGGGCGGTGGCGGCTCAGGCGTGCCATGAATGCGCGAGGATGTCCACGGCACACGCTGTTGGGCGAAGGAGGTGCTGGCGAGAAAAGCCAGTATGGGGATAAAAATTTGGGCGGGTCGTGTCATTTAAAGAACAGGTTTGATCTATACTACGTGATAGGGCACTCAATCGGGAACGCCGTATTGATTCTTACGATACAGAGGCGTGAGGTTATCATTTAAATTCGTCATTGTTCAAATAATTGAATGACAACCAGCATACAAGTGAAAGCTTGTGAAACAGCCTTCGGCGGGCTAAAGCATGGCCGCATGTCCAAA
>VFKE01000101.1 GCA_009885695.1 Verrucomicrobiota bacterium
CGGCTCACGAAAAAGTTATGGGTAAAGCTCAGGGCTTCTTCCCGCACTCTTACGAGATGCGGCTACGTCTTTTTTAAAAATGCTCTGGGTGCAGTGACGGCTGTTGCTGCCGCGCGCGGTCTTGAAGGTGGCCAGCCATGGAGGCAGAACGTCCTCAAAGAGTGGGTGCCATTGGGTGAGGCACAAGGCATCGGCCCGGCGTGCCACGCGGGCCAGCTGCGCGTCCATAGTCACGGGCTTGCGGCCAGAAAGACGGTGATGAAAGCCGGTAAAGAACAGGGTGTTTACATGCATCCAAAACATTAGCAACTGCATAGCCCAAATCAATCCCAAGCATGCCTTATCTCAGAGCCATTCCACACTGACCTTTTTCCCTATTTCCTTTTATTTTCTGTTTTGCTAAATCTTGCTTCCAAGTGGCGTCAAAGTTTGTTGCGACTGGACTGCGCCTCTTCAGCGAACCGTGAAAGGATTTTAGTCAGCAGCTCGGGATCGATTGCCAGCATGGGCTGTGATTTTTGCTCGTGCTCCTTGAGGCGCTTCTTGAGTTCACCGATTTCCTTCAAGGTTTCACTCAGGGCCTTTTGCTGCAATCGGTTAACCTCCGTGAGCGCGCCCACGGCTTTGACTGCTTTACTGTCGAACCACTTCGCGGCCAGCTGCTTCTTGAGCTTCTCGCTCTCTTTGCGAGCCTGCTTGATCAAGTCGAGGGCCCGAGCGCGGGGGCTGGCCAGTTGTGCAGCTTCTCCATCGGGTAATGCGCTCGCGTTACTGACTGGTTTGGACCGTACTGGGCCACGCAGCGCTTGTTCCATCAGTTCGACAAGTCTTCCGCCCACTACTTCGACGCTGTGGTGAGTCCGCACGCGTTCACGACCCAGTGCGCCCCGTTTCTGCGCTTCGTCATGATCCGTGAAGACCTGTTTCATGGCTTGTGCGGCTTTATCCAGATCTGGATCTGCCCAGACATGATCGGGTGGGAAGGGCCAGACTCCCGGTCCTATCGGAACCAGCGCGGCAGGAATCAACCACGAGTTTTCCCCGGTCATGAAGTCAAGGTTTCCCGAGTATGCGGTGGCAATGCAGGGCTTGCCCAGCGCCATGCACTCCAGCAGCGTCATGCCGAGACCTTCCGCGCGGTGCAGCGAGACATAACAATCGGCCCGCGCCATCAAGCTGTCGCGTTCCAAGGGAGTAAACCATTCATCGATGAAGACGATGTCCGGCCGCAGGCGGAAGCGCAGGCGCAACTCCAGATGCTCCAGCGGATACTGATCCTGCCCAGAGAAGCTCTTGATCACGCA
The DNA here is from genome assembly GCA_009885695.1 of Verrucomicrobiota bacterium. Lineage (GTDB taxonomy): Bacteria > Verrucomicrobiota > Verrucomicrobiia > Verrucomicrobiales > Verrucomicrobiaceae > VFKE01. Next base: position 1,305 of record VFKE01000101.1, read on the forward strand.
AAGCGGCCCGTCCGGAGTCATCTTCGGGAAAGCCCGGATGAATGCCTCGCACGAGCCTTCTGGATTCTTCCGACGCACCAAGCTCCGGTAGTCAAAGCAGAAGAGATAGACAAAACGATTGTTTTTCAGGAACGGTGGAAGCTGGAGTTCGTCCGGTGGCTCCGCCACTTGCTTCAGGTAAGGGAAGTACCGCACCGGGACGGGCGAGGTTTTGGAAACATTGTCCGCTATGAATTTGCTCGTCACCCACACCTCGTCCACAAAATCAAACCCCGCGCGGTGGCTCTCGGGCAGCATCTCCGTCTCCCAATACCAGACCCCGACGATCAGGCGATCCTTGAAGAGCTCAGTCGGCAACTGCCGCGCGATGTAGGCCAGCGTGTCTGCATTGCAATTCGCAATGCTCAATCGCGACTTCGGTGCGCAAAAAACCGAATCGCCCTCTTCCAACCAGCCCAGGCCCTTGTGCCTTTCCGGGGAAAGGGCGAGGTTCAATGTTTCCACTGGAACGTCCAAACTGCGCACCGCATCGACGACGTCCCTGGCCGCTCGGCTCAACGACCCATTGCCCAAAAAATCGCCCATGAAATGGACGCCATTTGTAGAGAGTTCAGGGGACATGGGCGACAATCTGTCATTATCGAAGATACTCGAGGCGGTCAAGGTTGAACCTCCCGACTAACTTGACTGGAGTTACTCTCCGTTCTGCATCCCACACGACGTGGACTGTCTGCTAGAAACTGAATTGGACTACCCGCGAAATACGCGAAAGGGCACGAAATAAAAGGGTTCCAATAATAACTAAATTCACCCGCAGGGTGAGTTTAGCGATCAGTTCAAACACCTCAGCTTTCGTTTGTTTCGCGTGTTTAGCGGGCTGCATTTCCGGATTTTGGTTGAAGCATGGCAGATGCAGGGTGCCCCTCGCCATGCAGTGAAAAAATTTCCCCGACTGATGGTCGTGCGATACGGAGAAACTCCAGAAAACGTTCGCAATATAATCAGGGCTCGGATAAGTGGCTTTTGATGAAAATCACGGAAAGCCTGCATCATCCGGAGGCACGCTGAGGCCAGCCTCTACTTCATCCAGCGACACCTATGTTTTTCAAGAAATTACGCCAGGAGATTCGCAACGGCTTTTCAAAGCTGGTCGCCAAACAACGCGCCCTTGAAAACGAGCAGAAGCGCACGCTGGCAGAGATCAAGCGGCTCAAGAGCGGCAGCAAGACGAGCGCGGAATCCTCCCAACCGCCGAACAGCAACCAGTATGGCCAGGCCTATGATGATCAGCTCCGATCCCTGTTGGACGCTTGCATCACGGCGGAGACACGCACGATTGTGGAATACGGATCGGGCGCGTCCACCCGCATGATGTGCGACATCATTGAGACGAAGTTGACGGACGAGGGCAGGGCCGGGCTGGTGCTGCTCTCCATTGATCACACCGAAAACTGGCAGCGTGCCGTGGCTTTGACGCTTCCCTGGAAGCGATATCTTCATCTCCGTCACTGCGAATTGCAGGGCCGTTGCAAGTCAACGGAGGACAAGGGCGTAAGTTACACGACGGCACCAGAGCAATTGCGCCGTCCACTGGACTTTGTGTATGTTGACGGAAGAAACCGCGCCCAGTGCGTGCTGTTCACTTCCCTCTTGCTCGCACCCGGCGGCGTGATTGTGCTCGATGACTGCAAGCGCGAGCGTTATCAATATCTCAGGCACTTCTTCCACGAGTCCCGTGTGGAAGGCCGCTTTGCGATCTTCAAATCACCAAAGGTGACGCGTCAGGAGGAGGCGGCACCGAAGACTGAGAGACGGGTGATCGTGCAGGTGGCGTTTGGCCCCAAGTCTAAGAGGGAGCTGGCGATTGGCGGACCGTCCATCGAAGCTTATGCCAGGCGGATTGGTGCTGACTACAAGGTGCTGGATGAGAGCGACATGGCCGGCGGTCAGCCCCCCCCGGTGGAATTTGCCAAATTCCAATGCCTCGACCTCATCCGCCAGTATGACCGCGCCATGGCGCTCGATACTGACACGGTGATGCGGGAAGGAGCGCCTGATGTGTTTCAAATTGTGCCGGCCGATCACCTCGGCGTGGTTTTTGAAAGTGAACACATGGACCGCAAGGGAATGATCGAAGTCATGCGTGAGAGCTTCGATCTGAGCCAGACCCAAGACAAGGGGCGCTACTTCAATTCCGGCGTCATGGTGCTGGGCAGGAGTGCGTATGATTTGTTCGAAACCGGCCTGCAAGAAACCATGTTCCGTCATCCAAATTACGAACAGACCTTCCTCAACGCCAGAGCCCTCAAAATGGGATTGCCGCTCTATCCGCTCGAGAAGGAGTTCAACTACATCGCGAGCTTTGATTCGCCCCACTCTCCGGACTGGAGGCATGCGTGGCTGGTGCATCTGGCTGGTTCATGGACGATGAGCGCGGCGCAAGAACATGAATTCTGGAAGCAGAGCGCCAAACAGGGCGATGTGGTTTCATTTGAGCGCCAGCGCCTGGTGGGCACGCAGGGGCGGATGATGCTCATGGAGTCACTGGTGAAAAGCATGGAGTGCGAACGCGAAATTCGAGCACTGAGTCCGGCCAATTTCAAGCATGCCGACAAGAGGCGCATTGTTTACCGTGACCCTTCTTGCGGTGTCTTGACCCAGATGGGCGGTGATGCTGGAAAGATCCCGCTACTTCAGGGGTGCAGCCTCGAATTGACCCCAGGTCGGTATCGGGCGAAACTGAATGTGGTCGCAGCGCAGGACGTCGACTGGCGGCTGAGGGTGGAGATCTTCGTTGATGGCAGCGCCGAATCCTTGGCGGCAGATCGTCTCGGTGCATCGGATGAGCTGGCCTTCGAAGTGCTGCCCAAGCATTCGCGGCTGGAGTTTCGCGTCTTTGGAACAAAGACGCCAGAAGTTTACTTTCGAGGCTTGCTGGTCGAGCGGACGGACTCGTAGAAGGCGCAAGGCAGGGGACAACCACGAACTTGTTCAGAGTGGCGCGCCCGGCAGGGATCGAATCTCCGACCGATGGATTTAGAGCATTTTTAAAAAAGACGTAGCCGCATCTCGTAAGAATGCGGGAAGAAGCCACGGCAGCCAACGAAGTCTGCATATTTCCTGCGTTTTCGCTTCGCGGCTTCGCAACACGAACGCGGCTACGAAATTATTGAAGCCGCTCTAGCCCTGTCAGTTTCATAGTAGGGGTCAGTCGGCTACTCTGGAATTCCCCACGGCGCAACGATGATTGACCTGCATATTTTCTAATAGACTTTCAGTCACGAAACCGCTGCGCAATGGGAATTCTGCGTCCGATGCCGAATGCTTTGCTGGTGATTTTCAAGCCGGGAGCGGCCTGATGACGCTTCCATTCGTTGGCATCGACGCGACGCAATACCCAACGCACGACTATTTCATCAAAGCCCGCGGCTATAATTTCATCCGCACACTTTCCCTGCTCCACGAATAACTCCAGGATGCCGTCCAGCACTTCATATTCGGGCAGCGTGTCCTGGTCTTTCTGATCGGGCTTGAGCTCTGCGCTCGGCGACTTCTCGATGCTGGGCCAGGGGATGATCTCGCGGTCGCGGTTGATCCAGCGCGCCACTTCGTAAACGCGCGTCTTCGGCAGATCGCTGATGACGGCAAGTCCACCACACATGTCGCCGTAGATCGTGCAATAACCCACGGCGATCTCGCTTTTGTTTCCGGTGGTGAGCAGGAGATGGCCGAATTTGTTGGAGAGCGACATCAGGATCAGTCCGCGGATGCGCGATTGCATGTTTTCCTCAGTGATGTCTTCGGGACGACCGGCGAACACAGGGGCCAACTGGGTCTTCACGCTCTCGAATGCCGCCTGGATGGGAACGGTTTCGTAGCGGATGCTGAGATTTTTCGCCAGGTCGCGTGCATCGTTCTTGCTGCCTTCTGATGAGAACACGCTGGGCAATGAAACGCCCAGCACATTCTGCGGTCCCAGCGCTTTCGCCGCAATCACGGCGACGAGCGCGGAGTCAATGCCGCCGCTGAGACCAAGCACGCAGGATTTGAAGCCGCACTTGCGGGCATAATCGCGCAAGCCGAGAACCATGGCACGATAGAGCTGCTCTGAATCAGACGCGGGTTCTTGGTTCTTGGTTCTTGGTTCTTGGTTAAGATCAACGACGCGGAGTGATTCTTTGAAACCGGGAAGCGCGGCGATGGTCGTGCCATCTGCGCCGATGACAAGGGAGCTGCCATCAAAGATAAGCTGATCGTTGCCGCCGACCGCGTTGCAGTAGGCGATAGGGACTTGAATTTTGCGGGCCAGTGCGCTCATCATGCGCTGGCGCACGGCGGGCTTGCCAAGATGGAATGGAGACGCGCTGATGTTGACCAGCAAATCCATTCCCTGACGCGCGAGCTCCTGCGGAGGGCTGACATCGTAGAGTGGGCGCGACAAGAACTCATCGGTCCAGATATCCTCGCAGATCGTGATCCCGACGCGGATGCCGTTCAACAGTACCGGTTTGATTTCGTCTGCTGGCTCGAAGTAACGGTCTTCATCGAAGACATCATAGGTCGGCAGCAGGGACTTGTGCGTAATGTGGGCAATCCTGCCTTGATGGAGCACGGCGGCCGCATTGCGGAAATGACGGCCGCGACCGCTGTCGTTGAAGTCCACGAATCCCGTGATGAGCGGCACATTGCCGACCTCGCGAGAGATCGCCTGCAGCGTCTCCTTGTTGCCTGGAACAAACTGGGAGCGATTCACCAGATCGCGCGGCGGATAACCGGCGATGGCCAGTTCCGGTGTCAGCACCAGTTCCGCGCCCAGTGACACGGCCTTGCGATACGCATCGATGATGAGCGATTTGTTGCCGTCGAAATCTCCGACGGTGGTGTTGAGCTGGGCGAGGGCGATTTTCACTGTCTCACCAAAACCCCCACTGCCGCGTTATCAAGACGTAAATGCCCAGCAGCAGGTTCGCCACGGCGTGCATCCAGACACAGGCTCCGAGGCTCTTGCTGCGGATGCAGAGGAAATACATCAGGCTGCCGAAGACCAGCGCGCCCAGCCAGTCCTCACTGGCATGCACCAGCATGAAAGCGATGGTGGTGATGCCGAACGACCGCCAGTGATGCCGTCCGAATGGTACGCTCGTGAAGGGGCGGTGCCCGGCGATCACATAGCGCATGAGAAATCCGCGCCAGAAGATCTCTTCAACCAGCGGCACCACGATGACCAGACGCACGAATCGGAGGCAAAGCACGGCGACATGCCAGTAGGGCGACTTCTCGAAAATCGTCGGATCGAATCCTCCGGTGCGCGGCGAATAACCCAGCCAGGATAGCGGTGGGGAATTGCCTCCTTCGAAATGTTGATAGAGCCATCCGGGAAGAATCCAAATCACAATACCCGCGACTCCCAGCAGCGTTGCCAGGAGAAACCCGCGCGCTGGCCGGAGCGTGTAATTTTTCCAGAAGAACGCCAGCATCCCGATGCAGGCCACGGTTTGCAGCGGATAGATCCAGTGTTCTGGTGCCGACCGCCACCAGGACAGCGCGCTGTTTTTCACCGCGATGAACGGAACGAGGGAGGTCAGCAGCATAAATACCACGAGCGGCGCGACGTGGGCGATGGCGGCGTTGTTGTGATACTTGAGCATCAGGGCGATGGCGGGCTGCAATTCTTTATCGCAAACGTCTCAGGAAGCAACGGAATGACGACAGTTGCTGTCGTGGACTGCCAAGAATTATATTAACGATTAAGGTGGCGGCGGCGCATTGGGTTGTGTTGTGGCCGGATCGCATTCACTTTCGTTGCAGAAAGTCAGGCTTTTTTGATTGCTCTCCACCCCGCTTCACGGCGATGCAGTTAATTCAAGTTCTCACCCAGAACACGGTTCCAGATGAGCGAGGCATCCCACCTCGGAGAGTTGTGCCGCTCCACAGCGCACTGGAAGCGGCAGCCTCGCCGCTTGGGCCGGTGCCACTGTGCGCCGCGCGCCGAATGATTCCGGGCTCCGAAAGTTCATCAACATCAGTCAGTGCGTCAAGGGCGCCGCTTTCACAAATGCTCCGCCCCTTGTTTGCTGACTGGCAATCCCTCAATGGAAGTTCAACGCCTCGCCCAGAAAGATGCAGGAGGCAAAGAGCGATACGGTGCCGATGATGACGCTGGAGATCATGAAGACGAAGGACATCAACACTACAAAGCCGGGGCCTTTCCTGAGCTTTTCAACCATCTTCATGGTCAGCCAGATGAAACAACCAAGCTGGCACAGGAGCGCGATTGGAATTAAAGCAAGTCTTGCGTCCAGCCCCATCTTCCCAATCAACAAAAACGGCAGCGCCGGCATCAAGGTGCAGGCGATGATCCACGCGATCCATCGGACTGCGCATGGATTCTTCCGGTCTGGGCAAAGGCGGGGGCGCGTCATTCATGATGGCAATACTAAGTTGGTAATTTCCACCCACAACGCATCAATCTCCCCCGCCTTGCGTGAAGGTTTACCAGCCTTGTGAAACCAATAGTTCGCATTGCCCTGGTCGCCCTCGATGAGATGGAGCAGCGCGTGAATCCACGAGCCCAGCGGCGTGTGAATCTCCTGCGCGATGTTGTGCGCGTCCTCCCAGTTCCCCTTCTTCGCATGCCACAATGCCTTCGCCCCCTCCGGCAGCGATTCATCCGGCGCGGAGTCGCGCTTCACTGATTCAGTAAGTTCAGCAGCATTCATAACTCCTAACTCTTAACTCTTAACTTCTGTCTTCGCTTCAGTCCTCCGGCAACGGCCGGCCCTTGGTCTCCGGCAGGAACATTAATGCAACGAGTCCGAGCAGGAATACCGCGCTCATGTAGCAGCCTGCCGTGCGAAAGGCATCAAGCTTGGCGGCGGCTTGGGCGGCAGCGCTGGCGGTCGCCGGCAGTGCGGCGATGGCTTTGGCTCCAAGGTTGGCCTGCAACACGCCGAGCGTCACGGGTCCACTGGCGGCGATGAAGCGTCCGACATTGTAACAAAAGCTGACACCAGTGCTGCGCAGTCGTGTGGGAAACAACTCAGGAAGATAAATCGCAAAGCCGGCAAACAACGAGAGCTGGCAGAGTCCCAGCACAAAGCTCATCCAGATATCAGCCCGCGTTTCGAACATCTGGTAGAAGAAGATCGTGGCGGCCATCGCAGCGATGAAGGCGACGACAAACACCGGTTTCCGGCCAAAGCGATGCGCCGCTTTGCTAAACGCGATCATACCCACGAAGGCGCCGATGTTTAACACGATGAGATTCGCCGCAGACCACCATTGCTTGGCTTCGCTGATCGCCGCTGGACTCAGATTCTTGCCGGCCAGCGAGTCCTCTATTGCAGCAGCGACGAGTTTATTACTAAAGAAACCGATGCCCCACAAACCGACGACGGCGGAGACACAGAGCAACATGCCAAACAACGCCGACTTGCACCATCGAGGATCGGTGAACAAGCTTGAATAAGAACCCATCGCCTTGGTGCTGTCGGTTCGGCTGGTAGCTTTCGCGGCCAGCCATTTTTCAGGCTCCTTCAATCGTGCCATGATGAAAATGCAGAGGAAAGCGGGGACGGAACCGATCCAGAAAAGATATTTCCACGAGACCATCGGATCAACCCCAGAAAGCGACATGGCGCAGAGTCCGGCGGTGACATTGCCGACTGCGGAGAGCGCCTGCAACATGCCGAGCGCCTTCGGCCGAGCGGAGTCGGGCAGCGCGTCAGCAACAAGCGCGACGGCGAGTCCAAATACTCCGCCGACGCCGAGTCCCGTGAGTGCCCGGTAGATCATGAACTGCGTGATATTTGCGGATAAAGATGAAAGGCCAGTGAATAACGAATAGATCAGCACGGTCAGCGCGAGTGTCTTGGCGCGTCCGATACGATCGCCCACTGCGCCGAAGATGAGTCCGCCTGTGGCCCAGCCCGCGACAAAGACGCTCATGGCCCAAGTGCTTAGACTGGTCTGCTTGAGGGAGTCCATTCCCGGCGTGAGGGCTTTCACGGCGTTGTCGCGCGCCAGAATGAAGAGTTGCTGATCAAGGCAGTCAAAGCACCATGCTGCCGAGGCTACAATAAAGACAAACCAATGATAACCGTTGAGCTGCTTCCACCACGGCAACGCGGCGTCGGCTTGAGATGTGATGCGTTCATTCATGGAGGCGAAGTCTGGCTGGAATGCGCCAGATGACAAGGCAGAAGTTTTTGTGTTCAGTGTTCAGTGTTCAGTGTTCAGTGTTCAGTGTTCATCTCTCGCCCATGCCCCCTCCTCCTAAACTGACCGACATCGACAAGTCACACGTCTGGCACCCATTCACATCCATGAGCGAGTGGTGCGCGCCGGAACACGACCCTCTGATGCTGGTGCGTGGCGCAGGCTGCTGGCTCTGGGATCAGCAGGGCAACAAATATCTCGATGGCAACTCATCCATCTGGACCAACATCCACGGGCACAATCACCCGCGCATCAATGCGGCCATCAAAGCGCAGCTTGATCGCGTGGCCCACACGTCATTCCTCGGCTTCACCCATGAACCGGCCATCCAACTGGCTGCGGAACTCGTGGCGCTGTTTCCCGCCAACACGCTCAACAAAGTTTTCTACTCGGACAACGGCTCCACAGCCGTCGAGTCCGCCGTGCGCATGTCGTTGCAATTTTGGAAGCAAAACGGCAGGCCGGAACGCGATGTGATCGTCGCATTCGATGCCGCCTATCACGGCGACACGCTCGGCGCAGCCAGCCTTAGCGGGATACCGCTGTTTCAAGGAAGCGCGAACGAGTTTGGGTATGCAGTGAAGCGCGTTGCGAATTTGGACGCACTTGCTTCGTTAATAAATGAAACTGGAGATGGTCCAAAAAACGGGACTGCCCTTGCTAAAACTTCCCTGAAACGCATCGCCGCCGTCATCATCGAACCGCTCATCCAGGGAGCTGCGGGCATGAAACTGTGGCCGCAGGGTATGCTGAAACAACTCCAAGCATGGTGCCGCGAACACGATGTCTTTCTAATCCTCGATGAAGTGATGACCGGTTTCGGTCGCACCGGAAAAATGTTTGCCTGCCAGCACGAGAACGTCACACCGGATTTCCTCTGCCTCGCCAAGGGAATCACCGGCGGCTATCTGCCGCTCGCCGCCACGATGACGACCCAGCGGGTCTTTGATGGCTTTCTCGGCGAAGGCTGCACGTTTTATTACGGTCACAGTTACACGGCGAACCAGCTCGGCTGCGCGGCTGCGCTCGCGAGCTTGTCGGTATTTCGAGAAGAACGGACGCTGGAATTGTTGCCTGCGAAAGAAGATAAACTGCGCGAATTGCTCCATGATCTCAGCCTGCATCCACGCGTGAAGGAAGTCAGGCACTGCGGCATGATCGCGGGCATCGAACTCGCCAGTGATGAGATCATCGGCGCGAAAGTCTGTCTCGCCGCGCGGAAACATGGATTGCTCACCCGCCCCATTCTGAACACCATCGTCCTGATGCCGCCCCTCTGCATTTCAGATGATGAACTGGCGGTAATGGTGCAAGCACTGAGGCGGGCGATTGATTGACGAATAACCTTTGTATCTGATTGACGGAATTTTTATCCAAATTGGCCTACATTTATTCGAAACTTGACCTAGACCATCAAACCATGAATACCATGCTGAAATACCTCGCCGCAATCGCATTAGTTATCGGCATCGCGTCCGCTACTCCTCAGTCCGTTTTTGCCGCTAACAAAAAGGGGGCGTCGAAGAAGCTGCCGCCAGAGCCACCAAATCATACCACAGTGTCTGCGATATCCAGTTCCTCCATTACGACCGCCAGAAAAAATGCTTCTAAAACTTATGTCATCGACAAGTACGCCACCATTCGCGTCAACGGGAATACTGCGCCGATATCAGCGGTCCAAGTTGGAATGCGGGTGATGGTCGGAACCAACAGCAAAGGCGAAGCCAGCTCGATCGCTGCTTCCGCTGCCCCAGCTCCAGACAAGACGCCCGCCAAGGGCAAGGGCAAATAAGGAAGCGGGAGGCGTCGCGCTCCCTCATGTCAAATGAGCAAGCTGTGTCAGATTGGCCTGTTTTCTGGGGAAGTAATTTCCAGGCAGTCGGTTAGAATTTTATGATGATGTCCCGCTGCACGGGCATGATCGGCTTGGGGGCGGTGACTTCAGGCTTCGCTGGAGGGGCTGGACTAGGTTGCGCAGAGACTGTCGGCACCGTTGGTTCAGGCGAGTTCTGGCGTGGCTTTGCACCACCTTTCGATCGGTCACCCCAGTCGAACTGGAACGTATTCGTATCAACCTGTTGAAATCCTGCTGGGTTTGTTTTGGCTGAACCCGTTGGATTGCGTGGAATGCTCCCCCCACTCGACAGTTGAGTTCCCGTCGGTGCGCTCGCTCCGCTCGGTTCAGCGGGCGCGTTATCCTTCACTTGTTTGATAGCCTGTTGCACCTTATCGGGCCCGGGTAGCGACCAGCTTCCGTCGTAGTCTGTGGTGACGGGGAACACGAGTCGCAATTTGCGACCATCGCTGGCGGCGAGCGTGAACGTTATCGCCGAACGAAACGGGGCAATTATCTCTGGCGGGTATTCGATGTTCCTGATGCCAATCTCGTCGATCTGCGTCACGCCCGCCTGCTTTAGGAGAAGTTCGCGGAGTATCTTCGCCTTACTTGTAAGGTCGCTTTCCAATTTGTCCTTGAGGCCGTCGAAATCGCGCTTCGACGATGCGGGTGCGGCACTTGCGTGCTGTTTCGCCTCAGCAAGCTGGGATTCGAGATCGGCGATGCGCGACTTGGCCCTTGCTAATTCATCGGTCGATATTCCAGTAGTCTGGGCTGGTGTAGGAAGGGGCTGGCTAATTCGCTGGGACTCAGCCTGCTCAAGTGCCTTTGACTTGGCGGCGAGTGTCTCGCGCATCTCGACGAGTTGACGCTGGAGATCCTCATCCTCCCTGGCGCAGCCGCCAAGTAGAAAAAATGCTCCCAAGGCCAGCGCTCGCCGCACGATGCGGAGTGTTTTTGAAGATATTATGATCGCTTTCATAGAATTCTCTTGCGTGTGCGCGCTGTCGAATTGTAAACTCGTCGACGTGATACTACACCTTCATCACGCTTTCCGCCAACGTGCGCTGGCAGGTTTTTTTGTTGCTCTTGCGTTGGGCACAACTGGATCTATCGCGCAGGAGAAAGCGGCTTTTGACCCCAAAAAAGCAGAAATCGCTCCACTCGGGCTACCTAGCCCCTTTGACAAATTCCTCGGGCTCGACCAGACGCTGCACCTTACCAAAGCAGATTGGAAGGCCGCCTACGACGAAATCTCGCGCTTCGTCGATGCCTCGAAACTCAGTAATGAGTCGGATGCCGCACTGGCACTCGGCGTGAAGATTGTCGACGGCGTGATGGCCATCAAGGCCAGAGACGTGAACGGACTCAACGACTGCTCGCGCCAGATCGAAGACATCGCGAAAAAGCTCGGAGTGACGCCGGAGGAAATGTCGCGTGCGAAGGTGGTGCGCGGTCACGCGAATAAGAACGAATGGCTTCAGGTCTTCATGGAGTTGGGCTTTCTCCAGACGGACATCATGAAATCGCTCCGCGCGGGCAGCAACGCCAAGCGCCGGCCGCTCATCATCTCCGGCGGCTGGATGCAGGGACTCCATTACACCTCCCATGTCATCGCAAAGCATCATTCGGCGGAGAGCTCAAATTTCCTCCGCGAACCGATGCTGGTGAAGGCCATCCAGGGCGAGCTGGGCGCACTGCCTGCGGCGATCAAGGCCCAGCCCAAGGTTGCCGCACTCATCGCGCTCATGCCCAGCATCTTAAACGCGGTGAACATCCCGATTGAAGGCTCCCTATCTAAGGAAGTTGTGCAGAAACTTCTTGAAACCTCGGGTGAAATAGTCGACAAAATAACCTCCTCACCTTGACTCAAACTTGTCACGGCCCCATGACCGGCCACAAACAGTCTCCTGTTAACCCGATACATCAACCATGAAACTCATCCTAAAACTCATCCCAGCCGCGGCATTGTTCGTGGCCTTCACCAGCAGTTCCAAAGCCGACCCGCGCGAGGCTGAGGACGTCGCCTATCGCATGGCGCAATCCTACGTCGCCAAGAGCTTTTCCATGGCTCCGACCGACAACAGTGGCGTGCTCGGCGCCGGACAGGCCATCCGCTTCCTCATCCCTGTGACGAAGGGCCTCGACTACGTCTTTCTCTGCGCAGGCGACCAGAGCGCTCTCGACTTGGACGTTTATGTCTATGACGAAGTTGGCAACTTGATTCTCGACGACCGCCGCGTCAGCCGCTATGCTGGCGTACAGTTCCGCGCAGGCTACAATGGCACCGCCGTCGTTTACCTTCACATGGCGCGCGCCAACGGCCTCGCCTCCTACTATGTCCTCGTCGGGCGCCGCGGCACGGCCAAGGACACCTCGCCCTCCAATGTTGGTCCGGCAAATGTACCCGCGCCCGAAGGCGCGGGCAAAGGCAAGTAACACGCCGCTAAATTAAAATTCACCCGAACCACTCACCGACATCGAACATGAAACATCTGCTGCTACTCCTTTGCACCGCGCTCATTGGCGGTGGATTGCTCTCCAGTTGCACCTACAATACTTATGTGCCGCCGCAGCAAGTCCGCCACATCCACCACTATTCAACGTCAACCCCATCGACTGGTAAATCGGCCTCCGTCGGTGACAAATCCAGCAGTTCATCAGCCGAAGGCTTCCAGGCCGTCACCCCACCCAACAGTTATTCCCAATAGTCTTATGAACAAAACCATCCTCTCCCTAGTTGCCGCGTCAGTTTCCAGTCTCACGCTCATAAGTTGCAAGACTCCGCCACCACCACCGCCGCCGCCGCCACCGGTGAATATTCACCACTTCCATACGGTCACTCCGAAGCCCTCGGCCAAACCTGAGGACTTCAAGGCCGTCAGCCCGCCGCACAGCTTCTCGCAATAGTCGCAGTGCTAGCGATGCCAAAGCAGGCTTGATGAATTGCGGGCGCCGGTCTTTCTGGACCGGCGCTTTTTTTGACCCCACAAACCATGCATGATGCCGATTGCAAAGCGCCCCGACTCTCGCAAATTGACAGCGGTTTCGATTCCGACTCCGCGCCATGCCCGACGATCCCAAACCGCCATTCAACCTCGATGACATCGACTTCGGTCCGACGATCCGGGGCCATCAGAGGGGTGACCGCGTCTTCGACCGCTTCATCCTGCAGAAACTTCTCGGACGCGGCGGCATGGGTGTGGTGTGGCTCGCGCTGGACGAACGCCTCGGTCGCGAAGTCGCACTGAAATTCGCACCGGAGGTCATCCGCTACGATGAAGTTGCCGTCGAAGAACTAAAAGAAGAAACGCGGAAGGGCCTCGGACTCGCGCACCCGAACATCGTGCGCATCTACGACTTCCTGCTCGACGAAGATCATGCGGCGATCAGCATGGAGTTCATCGACGGCGAGAATCTCGGCGCGCTCCGCATCAGGCAACCGAACAAAGTCTTTGAGCCCCATCAGATCAAACCTTGGGTCGCGCAGATGCTGGATGCGCTCGATTACGCGCATCGCGGCGCCAAGGTCATACACCGCGACCTCAAGCCCGCGAACCTCATGATCGACCGCGAGGGCAACCTGCGCGTCACCGATTTTGGCATCGCCCGCAGCATCTCTGACGCTCTGGATCGCGCGACGCTGGGCCGCGCATCCACCGGCACGCTGGCCTACATGAGTCCGCAGCAGGCCAGTGGAAAAAAACCGCACATCAGCGACGACATTTATTCCTTCGGCAGCACGCTCTACGAACTCATCACCGGCAAGCCACCGTTCTTCACAGGGCATCTCTCTGAGCAACTCAAGAACGAGCCCGTCACCCCGCCCTCCGAACGTCGCCGCGAGTTCAACATCACCGGAAGCGAACCGATTCCCGCAGAGTGGGAGCAGACCATTCTCGCCTGTCTAGAAAAAGAAGTTGAGAATCGGCCATCCGACGCCCATGCCGTAATGGTCCGGCTCGGTCTCACCGAGCCAGCGCGTCAGGCGGGCGAGTCTCCAGCGATCATGCCCGGTTCAGCCACGACGGGTTTCGCTCAAGGCCAGCCCACTAGCGAAACTGCGGCCTACATCCGTCCTAGCGCGGGCCTCACGGAAATCGCCGCGCCAGCGCATCCACTCACGGCGAGTCGCTTCCGCGTGGCAGCCAAACCTGAATCGCAGACGGATCGGCCCTCGCAACATCAAGCCGGGAAGCAGGACGGTGTCGCAAAGTCCTGGCTCATCGCACTGGGATCACTCTGGCTGATCGCCGTACTGGGAATGGGTGTGTGGTATGGGTTTGAGCATTTAAAAAAATCAAAACCGTCCGCGCCGCAGGAAGTGGTGGTTGCACCCCCAAAGCAGGCACCCACGAATGATCCCAAGTCCAGCACGATCCCTCCTTCGCTGCCCGCGCAGCCCCCGCTACCTGATACCACCATCAGCGCCAAGCTCGCCAAGGCTAAATCCGGCGAGACCATCACCATAGAATCCGGAACTTATGAAGAGCAGATTCAGTTTAAAGAAGGAGTAAAACTCCGAGCGGCTGAATCCGGCAAGGTCATCGTGCAAGTTCACAACAAGGCAGGCGCTGCGCTGCGCGTCGAAAAATGCGCAACGGGAAGCATCAGCGGCATTATCTTCCAGCATCTCGGCACGGAAACAGTCGAAGGCGATGCCGCACCGGTCGCGCAGATTACTTCCAGCAGCATCACGCTCGAAGATTGCTCGTTTCAAAAAGGCACCGGTTCCGGCATGGAAGTTTCGGGAGCGGGCCGGCCCGCGCTCATCCGCTGCATCATAGCCAACAACAGCAAGTTCGGACTCGTTCTCGGCTCCGGCAGCACAGCCGTCGTCACCCAGTGCATCGCGCAGAAAAACGGCGCCAGCGGCATCGAAGTCCGCCACAACGGCACCGCGCCCGTGCTCAGCGCCAACACGGCCTCGGAGAATGCCGACTCCGGCATCGTCGTGAAAGACGGGGCTGCCGCCACCATACTGGGAAACACCCGCTGCTCGCTCAATGGCGAGGCTGGCATCGCGGCGGTTGGTGAAGCAACCACCGTCACCGTCACAAGCGCTAACTGCGACGGCAACAAGCACGGGATCAGCATCCAGAAAAGCGCGGCTGCAAAAATTACCGGCTGCACCGTGCGCAACAGCAAGGAGATGGGCATCCACTTCGGCTTTGCGGCGAACGGCAGCGAAATCCGCGACACCATGGTCGAGAAATCGGATGTCTACGGCATCCTCCTCGCCGGAGACGCAGGTTCGAATCCGCTTGTCACCGGCAACATGGTGCGCAACAACGCCCTCACTGGCATCCTCGCCACCGGTGAAGGTTTCCGCCCGACCCTTGAAAAAAACGAGTGTGCCAAGAACGGCGAATACGGCATCGGCATTGCCGAAGGCGCTTCTGCCATCGTGCGCGACAACATACTCCAAGGCAACAACCGCGGCGGCATCGGCCAGCAGAACGCTGCAAAGAATGTGCTCATCGAAAACAACATCGTTACCGACGACGACGCAGCAAAGTAGACTCCAATGACGGATCAAACCCGGCGCGTTCTCGATTTTCTCTCGCGGCCGGAAAGCTATCCGCACCGGCCGGAGCGGGTGACCATAGTGCAGACCCACGCTTCGTGGGTATTCATCGCCTCGCCTCTCGTTTGTAAAATCAAGAAGCCAGTAAACCTCGGCTTCCTCGATTTTTCCACCCTTGAACTTCGTCATGAAAACTGTGAACGCGAAGTCGTGCTGAATCGCCGCTTGGCGGAGGACATCTACCTCGGTGTCGAAAGCATCCAGGAACACAATGGCATGCTTCACTTCGGCGGCGATGGCGAGATTATCGAGTGGTGCGTCATGATGTGCGAATTGGACCCGCGTTTCCTTCTGAGTCATCTGCTAAAGGAAGGTTCTGTCGGCACGGCAGAGATGGACCGGATCGTGGACAAGTTGTCGAGCTTTCACGCTGCTCAGCCGCCACTCGCTCCGAATGAAGCTGCCACCGCCATTGAGCGCCTGCGGCTTGCCACCGATGGAAATTTCCAAGTGGCGAAGGACTGGATCGGGAAATCACTTTCGCAAACCTGCTTCGACGTCATCACGCACTTCACGAATGAATTCTTCGACCGTCAGAACATCCTGCTGGAGTCTCGCATTCTTGGGGGCTGGATCCGCGACTGCCACGGCGACCTGCATGCGGAACATATCCATCTCGCGCCGGATGCGGTGCGCATCTACGACTGCATTGAGTTCAACACGCGCTTCCGGCACATCGATATCGCGAACGACATTGCCTTCCTCGCGATGGATCTGGACGGCAACAGCCGGCCGGATTTGGCGCGCCATCTCGCGGTTCGTTTTGCCGGGCTGATGAATGACCCCGGCATGATGCCGCTGATGGACTTTTACAAAAGCTACCGCGCCTGCGTTCGCGGCAAGGTCGAGAGCCTCCACAGCGCGACGGAAACTGCCGGTGAATCCGAACGCGCTGAAAGTCTCGCGAAAGCCCGCCGCTACTACCAGCTCGCCCTGCGTTATGCCGTCGCCGGCTCGGATCCATGCGCCTTCGTCTTCATGGGGCGCGTTGCATCCGGGAAATCCTCACTGGCCGCGGCGTTCGGTATGGAACTTGGCTGGCCAGTGCTGTCTTCGGACCATCTCCGCAAGAATATCGCAGGCATCCCGCCCAACCAGCGCGGCGATGCGACACTATATTCCCCAGAGATGAGCGCGCGAACTTATGGTGCGCTAAATGAAGAAGCGGCGGGCACCATCGATTCACGACACGGCGTCATTCTGGATGCGACATTTTCGAGACGCAGTGACCGTAACACGCTCCGTGATCTGGCCCGAAAGAAGGGCTATCGTTTGATCTGGATCGAAGCGGTCGTCAGTGATGCCGTCGTCCAACAGCGATTGCGGGAGCGCGATTTGGAACAGGCAGTTGTTTCCGATGCGCGCCTGGAGAATTTCGCCGTGCTCAGCGCCGCGTATGAAGCGCCGGCGGAGATATCCGGACGCATCACGATGCTCAATGAAAAGCCCGTGGAGAGCGTGCTGCGGACTCTGCTGCTGGAGTTTGCGGACCGGCGTGCACGGTTTTTGTAGCGCGGCTCTCGACGGTGGGCTTGCACTGGCATCTGATTCTGCCATGCTGAACACATTGTGAAACTGACCGCCATGAAACACCGCCTTGCTCTTCTGACCGCCCTGGCCTGTTTGTTGAATTCGTGCCTTTTTACCGTGCCCGTTTTTGACAAGGGCTTCGAAAAACCTGATCCGTCGCTGGCAGGTGTTTGGGTCAGCGCCGAGGCACTCAAGGATCCGCGCAAGGCGGAGTTCACCGTCTGCACTCCGATGGGCGATCACCTGATGATCCATCACCCCGCGGGACCGCGCTCCGGAGACGGAGGCATATATTACGAGGCCCGGCAGATCACCCTGCACGGACGCCAGCTGCTGCAGCTTCGACTCGCGGCGACGTTCAAGGAAGGTCTACCTCAGCCCGCCGAAAAGACTTGGACGCTGCTGTGGATCGAGCGCAAAGGGAATGACTCGATGGATATGCGCGCCTTGAAGGGCGAGGTGGGGGTCAATCCCGACGCGGCTTCGCTGCGCCGGTTGATTGAGGCGGGGTCCGACGGCTGGGAGGCGCGCTTCGGGGAGCCAAAACGATTTGAACGTCTCCCCGCTCCCGAGAAAAATTGAGTGCTATTCCTTCGGGAATATCCGTTGCTGATTTTCCAGCGATGGCAGCAGGCCCGTTCCCTCCCAGGTGCGTCCCTGAGGAGCGATCAACTCGCCGGTGGTGAGAATAAGCGCGCCACCATGGGTGAACTCCATGATGGACTGAAAGACGCCCTTGCCATAGGTCTTTGGTCCGCGGCTGACAGCACGATTGCTTCCGCTGCTGATGAGCGCGGCGATGAACATTTCCGCAGCACTGGCGGTGCCCTCGTCCTGATTCAGTATGATGGCTGGAATCTTGAACTCCCGGGGTTTCTGCGCCGTGCGCACGTCGTCAAATTTATCACGTTCGCGCAACGTGACGATGGTCTCGCCGGGTTCCATGAAGAGTGACGCGAGTTCGATCGCGGGTTCGAGTTCACCACCATTATTGCCTCGGAGGTCGAGAGTCAGCGTAAGCCCAGGCGCGGCCTGCGCCAATGCAGCGCACACTTCCTTCACGGTGCTGGCATTGAATTTCCGGATGGTGATGCGCAGGCTGGTGGTGAGTGTCTCAACCCGGACGTTGGGTATGGTCAGCGGCTCGCGCACGATTTTCATCGTCTGTTCCCGGCCGAAGGCATGGCGCACGCGCAGTTGCACTGGAGTGCCGGGTGCGCCCCGGATTAAGGCACCCACCAGCTGAATCTGTTTTCCCTTGGTATCGATCCCCTCCACAGCAAGAAGCTGGTCGGCGCTCTTGATGCCGGCGACTTCGGCAGGCGAGCCCGGCGCAGGGTAACAGAAAATGCCACCGTTTTTTTCTTCCACACTCATGCCAACACCGCTGCCCGGTGATGCAGCGAGCCGCCGAATCTGGGCGTAGTCGGAGCCCCGGATATAACGGGTGTAAGAATCATGCTGCTGGCACCAGGCTTGCAGCGCACTTTCCATCAAGTCACGCAATCCCTGACGCTGGCCCGGGAGGGCGGCAAGGGCGAGCATCTCTTTTTCAAACCCAGCCCGGGCCGCGCTGTCGGAGAGCGCGCTGAAATCCTGGTCGTGCGGTTTTGCGGCCTCGCCGAGCTGCTGGACCAGTCCGTGCAGTGCTTTCGTGCAAAACACGGGCACACGTTCAGGTTTGTAAGCCCGCGCGGCGACTTTTTCCGCCACCTCGTTGAAAACATCAAAGGCAGCTTTGGCGTCCTGGGCAGCGTCCTGCGATAAACTAAGTGAACCCGTGCTGCAAAACGCCACCAGCGCCGACAGGAGGTGCAGCCTCACTGGACGGCGGATGCGCATATTATTGCACAGAGTTCAACTCGCGCTGCTTCTGCGCTTTCTTCTGCTCCAGCGCAGCACTGCGGCCTTTCTGGTAGGCAGTGTCGGCATCGACATCATGAAGATGCTGATTCAATGCCGCACTGCGCTGGTCCGCCTTGTTTGATGACCAGCCGAAGAGCCCGCCCTGAGTCGGATCACCGGTAGTTTGACAGGAAGTGAGCAACAAAGTGGCGGCAATTGGGAGAAAGATCAGGCGGTGCATGATGGTGATTTCAAACGGGGTTGCTCGAAATTAATTCAATGATCAAACGTCCATGCTGCGGAGCAGATCGGCGATCTTGGTCTCGTTTTGATTGAGCGAGGACTGGGTGCTGCGGAGTTCGCTCACTTGGGTGCGCAGGGTCATGCTGCCGCCGCCGCCACCTGCCTGGCCAAGTGCGCTGTTTTGCTCGGTAATCTCGTTGTCCACTTTACCTCTCTCTTGCTTGGTTTCATTCTGAAGGGTGAGCACGGCTCGTTTAAGCTGTTGCAGTTCGCCCTTATTGCCACTGGCCTTCGCGGCCTTGATCTTCTGTTCCAGGCTTGAAATTTTATTGCTGAGTGAGGCGTTATATGAACGGGCGTGGGAGTTGGTTTTTTCTGCCTGGGCAATACAGGCATTCAACCAAGCTTCCTGGTTGGCATACTTCACCTTCTGGCGCGCGACATGGGCACCCACCCCGTAGCCGACAGTTCCACCCGCCGCCGCTCCGATGGCCGCGCCGCGCCAGCCACCCATGAGACCGCCAATAATCGCTCCCGCTACCGCGCCGCCCGTTGTGCCCTCCACTTTCGTGCGTGTCTGATCGTTCTTAATGTTAGCGCAACTGGCGAGCATGGCCGCCGCAATAACCGTGGTGGTGGTGTAAATAATTGAAGTCTTCATGGTGTCAGTGGTGATTATTTTTTATTCAAGCAATTTCTCGATACTTTGCAAGTACGCATTCTATCAAGACAATCGCATTCCGTCCAAAACAAAATTCCAAAATCACCCGAGTGACTGTCGTGGCGCGATCAAAGTTGGACACTGTGCGGTCAAAGTTGGACAAACGTGCGATCAAAACTGGACGCGGGTGCGTGTGTTAGCAGGGCGCAGCCGAACCCGCAGC
>VFKE01000208.1 GCA_009885695.1 Verrucomicrobiota bacterium
GCTTCGTCGCTGAAGCGCCGCTCCAATTCCAACAGCGTGCGTGGATAATCCTCTGTCATCGCAGAAAACACTACCACTGGGGGTTAGTGGAGTCATGTCAATACCCAGATGAAGAAATAACAGCCATAGCGGAATGGGTCACATCCCGGCAGTCCATTTTCGCCACTCCTACACCCCGTGCCCATTGACCTCGGGCTCGATCATGCCGTATTCGCCGTCTTTGCGGCGGAAGAGAATGGAATAAACACCGTTGTTCATCGCAGTCTGGAAGACGAAGAAAAAACTAGGCCAAGCTGCTGGCAAACTTCGTCGGTTGTAAACGTCGGCTTGCCTTCATTGCGCGCGCGGGCTTCCAACAAATTGAGGTAATCATTCAAGTCCTCCATTTGCTCGCGCAGCAAACCGATCTGCTTGAGCACGGTCTTTTGCTGCCTTTTCACAGCTGGTCTTTTTGCGAGACTGCTAATCATAAACGTCTTTCCTGTTGCCGACTTTTTGGATCAAAATTCTATGACCGATCACGTCAAATAAGACCCGATAATCGCCCGTTCGCAATCGAAATCCCACGTCGGCATTTTGCAGTCGTTAGATATTGCCGTGCAGACCGTGTTCAAGCCGCAATACTTTGCGGAGAATCTGTCCGGCTTCGCGTGCCGGTAGCGAGCGCAAATCCTCCAGGGCGACAGAGGTATATTCAATTTTGTAACGACCTTTGGACATGGTCACTTCAACCTACACCGCGTGCCCGTTGACCTCCGGCTCGATCATGCCGTATTCACCGTCCTTGCGACGGAAGAGGATGGCGAGACGTCCGTGGTTCTTCGCATTGTGGAAGACAACGAAGGGGCGCTCGCTCATTTCCAGATCCATGATGGCCTCGTCGGGGAAGAGCGGCTTCATGCGGAAGTGCTCCTGATGAATGATGAGCGGCTCAATGTGCTCGTGCTCGGTAGCGTGCAGCGACTCTTCCGTATAGACGGTCTCCTCGATGTGCTTGATGGAGCCCGCGCGGGGACGGTGATGTGTCTTGAGAAGGCGCGTTTTGAACTTCCTCATCCGGCGGGCGACTTTCGAGATGGTCTCGTCAATCGCTGAATAAATATCACCCGTGGTGGTGTCCACTTCGATGGTGATGTGATTGGCGCAATGCAGGATGATTTCGGCCTTCTGCCGGTCTTTTTCGACATCAAGGATGACCTTGACGTCGATGATGCGCGGATAGTCGAGATGGAGGTTCTCCACTTTCTTGCGGGCATACTCGCGCATGGGTTCAGTGACGCTGACGTGACGGCCGGTGACGGTGATGGGCAGGTTGACGTTGTTGACTTGCATGGGGTTATCGGGTTCGGGGGTTACATGTTGAAATTCGCGCCGAGATAATTCTCGCGGGCGAGCGGATGATTAACGATGTAGTCGCGCGTGCCGTGGAGCAGCACCTTACCCTCGTGGATGAGGTAGGCGCGGTCGACGATACCGAGGGTCTCGCGCACGTTGTGGTCGGTGATGAGGATGGCGAGGCCGACACTGCGCAGCATCAGGATGATCTTCTGGATATCCTCGACGGCGAGCGGGTCGACGCCCGAGAACGGTTCATCCAGCATGATGAGTTTGGGCTCGGTGACCAGAGAACGCGCGATGGTGAGGCGGCGCTTTTCCCCGCCGGAGAGAGTGAGAGCGAGATTGTCCGCGACGTGGGCGATTCCGAACTTCTCGAGAAGTTGTTCGCACTGCTGGTCGCGCTCGTAATCGGAGTATTCCTGCGTTTCCATGACTGCGAGGATGTTCTCGCGGACAGTGAGACGGCGGAAAATGGACTCTTCCTGCGGCAGATAACCCATGCCGAGGCGCGCGCGTTGATACATCGGCTGGTCGGTGGCGTCTTTGCCATCGAAGAAGACCTTGCCGCCGTTGGGTCGAACGAGACCGACGATCATATAGAATGAAGTGGTCTTGCCTGCGCCGTTGGGACCAAGGAGACCGACGATCTCACCCTTCCGGACTTCAATATCGACTCCGTCCACCACCGCGCGACCATCGTAAACCTTTCTCAGTCCGCGGGTGAAGAGCAGAACGTCGTTGCCGCTGGCATCCACTGGCAATGACGCGTTGCTCTGACTTTTGCTGTCGCTGAAATCCGCGTCCGTAATAGAACTGACTTTCATGCGGCCGCCCGCGGAGCCGCTATTCGAAGGCAAGACAGCGATGGGGTTGCTTTTTTTCACTTTTTTGCGGTTTTCTTGGGTGTCAACATGGGAGCGTTTGGCACAGTTCCGGAAGGGGTCAGGGTGGGTGCCACGGGCTTGCCGCCCGCGTCGGGTTTTTGCTGGATCCTGGTGTCAGCCGGCCCATGAACCTTCAGTTCACCATTCTGCTTCATGACCATGTAGGTCGAAGGCACGCGGGCAATGATCACGTTGTTTCCCCGCTGCACTTGGGGCATTTCACGCAGAATGACGTCTCCTGATTCGCCGATATAAGTGAGATGACGGCAGATGCCGATCTGCGGTTCGCCGCGCTCATCCAGCTTGTTAATGACCACCTTTCTGCCACTGCCGATTGCCTGCTTGAGTTTGGCATCCCCGGATTGAGGTGCTGAAGCATCCACGGGCTGCGCCTTCGGGGCGGCAGCGGGGTCAGCGCTCTTTTTGGCCTGAACATCTGTATCCGGCGCGGGTTTCTGACCGGGCTCCTTGAGGAAGTAAACTTCCAGCTTGTCACACGTCATGTGGAACGTGGGATGATCCACCACGACGTCATCGGTGAAGATGGCCACTGCCTGGTTGGAATCGAGATAGACCGCGCCCTCGCTCCGGATGTTGATGTCTTTCGACGGCGAATCGGCCTCCTTGCCTTTCTTGCCATCCGTGGTGCTGGTTCCCGCCGGTTTCTTGAGTGGCGCACTGCCCTTCATCGACTCAGAGTCCGGAGCTCGCATGGCTGGGGTGGTCGCACTTTGGGCGATGATCGCGCGACCTTCGGGCGCGGCGCTCCGCATGGCAGGCGCCAATTTTTGATCGGCTGCATCGATGAGCTTGCCATCGCTGTTCAAAGAGGGTTTGGAGAGTTTCTCCTGGGCCTCCGTGGCCAGTTGATCGAGCCGACCCTTGTCCGCCGCACGGTCAGAGGTCTGACGCGCCGTCTCGGTCTTGGCACTGGATTGCGCCTCGCTGATCGCGCGGCTGGTCTCCAGCAATGCCTTTTGCGAATGGGATGCGCCACCCTTGGTTTGTGCCTGAAGCGGAGCGGCGAGGCAGGTGATGAATACGGCGAGGAAAATATTTCTCATGTCACTACTTTTTATTGGCTGGCGCTGGTTTCTCCGGGGGCTTTGGCTGCACCGCTTCGGCGCCTCCGGACGCGGCTGGTTTGTTGGGTTGCTGCCGGAAAGAGTCAGAGTCATGAATGATCATGTGAATGTGTCCCGTCATTTTGCCTTGTTGCGTGTGAGTGTCAAAAATCAATGTGTCCCCCTGCAGGTCAAAATCTTTTCGGCTGATGCGGCTCCGCTCCTCACTGCTGAGGACTTCCGTCACCATGTGATAAGTGGCCGTCGGCAGCATGATGCGCAGATCCCGCTCCTCCGTCTCGCCATACATCCGGATATCGAGCCGCTCCATTTCCATTTTTTCGTCATCGAGCCGGGTCATCGTCGTCGCGCGGATGAATGAACTGGGGTTGCCGTCGCGAAAGGAGGGGATTTTTACATCACGATTTTTCTGCCCCAAGGGCAGCAGCTTGCCGAACGATCCCAGTCCCTGGCCGGTTTTCTCCACGACCTTCACAGGATTGGCCTCACCAGGCTTGGCCACGCCGGGTTTTAATTTCTCAGCGGGAACTACGCTTGTCGCATCCATTTTTTCCTTTCCGCCCTTCTCCCCCGGCATGCTCGGGGGATCATTGCCTGCGGCGGACACCATGGCTCCGCCTGCCAGCCACCAAAAGGCACAAGCTGCAAATCCGGCCATGCAGAGACGCTCAAGCTTTCGCGATTTCATGAATAGCGAGCAGTTGTTTGAGTAATGCGGGCAGATCCGCCAGTGGGATCTGATTGGGTCCGTCGGAGAATGCCTTGGCGGGATCAGGGTGCGTTTCAATAAAAACGCCGTCACAACCCGCCGCGACCGCGGCGCGAGCCAGCACCGGCGCGAGCTTGCCGTCACCACCGGTTGCACCTCCGAGGCCTCCGGGTCTCTGAACAGAATGAGTGGCATCCATGATGACCCTGTATCCTAACTCCCGAATCCAGTAAAGCGACCTCATATCAGCGACGAGATTTTGATAGCCAAACGTGGTGCCGCGTTCAGTAAAAACAAAATTTGCACAACCGGTCGCTGTCAGTTTGTCTGCGATGTTTTTCACGTCCCATGGCGCAAGAAACTGGCCCTTCTTCACATTCACGGCCCGGCCCGTTTCCGCTGCGGCAACAATGAGATCGGTCTGCCGGCAGAGAAATGCGGGAATCTGCAGCAGGTCGATCCACTCCGCCGCCCGCTTCGCCTCCTCTGGCGAATGCACGTCCGTCGTCACCGGCACGCCGAGATCACGCCCGATGTCCGCGAGAATCCTGCACCCTTCCTCACAGCCAAGCCCGCGATAAGAGGTCCCGCTGGTGCGATTCGCCTTGTCATAGCTGGCCTTGAAAATCCAGCGCAGCTTCAATTCATCCGCGATGACTTTCAGCCGGCTGGCCATGTCCCTGACAAAGGCCTCGCTCTCGATCACGCAGGGTCCGAGGATGAACACCGGTTTCACACCGTCAATCCGGACACCATGTCCGATTTCGATGGAGGGGAGATTTGAGAAAAGCTGGCTGGACAAAACAAAATCAGGGAAAATTTAATCCGGAGAGAAACATCACAGTTCTCAGTCTAGCCAAATCCTGACCAGATGGCAACGCGTGATTGCGAGTTATCGCGAACTCACGCCACTTTCCCTGTCTTCACAAAGTGCAGGATCTTCGCCGGATCGCCGCGCGTCGCCCACACCACTCGCAGAAAGTCCGCGGGATGCAGATGATGTTTACTGCAGAATGCGCGATCGCCTCCACACCCGAACATGGTATCGGGATCCATCTCACCACGAAGCTTGGCCTCCGCCTTGGCAATGATGCGCGGCAGCCACACAATCCCATCGATCTCGGCGGTTTTGGCCGGAAGCGCGGACGGATCAATCAGCTTCGTGCCAGCCATTCCCTTTTGCATGACGAGAAAATAGTCCCGCCGTGCCGCGGCAATGAGCAGCGCGGTCTCCCTGCTGGGCTCCCCGCCGTCCGCATGGCAGTGATCCTCGATGAAATCGAAAAGCTCACGCGGCTTGCATCCGATCGACGCCAGAAACTCGAGGTCGGCGCTGTCAAACCACGCCTCGAAGCTCGTGTCGCCGCGTTTGTATTTATCAGCATATCGCTCGAAAAGGTCGCGGAACCTCGTGGCCCATGTGTAGGAATCAGTCATCATGTCAGGCTGGCGCTTTGCTGAATGGACTCTCCGGCCCGCAGGAGCAAACTCGCCAGCGCCATGCTAATTGGAATTTCACTTCTCTTGCGCTTTTTAAAGACGCTGACAGCTGTGTAACCCGCATCCCGCAGCGACTCCAGCGCGATGACAAATCCTTCGCCCACCCGGCGCGCAACGTGGGAGTCGGAGCCGATGACGACAGGTATGTTTCTCTCGCTCATCATCCTGAGCATCTGCGGGCCAGGATTCATCTCGGAAAACTTCTTGTGCAGGCCGGATGTATTCAACTCCATGGCAACGCCGGCCTGGGCGATGCGGTCGAGCGCGGCGGCGAGATCATCCCGGCAGACCTCAAAGCACCACGTTGCAGCCCGGTAATTCTTAATGAGGTCGGGATGGGCCAGAGTATCGAACAGACCAGTCTCGGCGGAAGCGGCCAGATTGTCCCAGTAAATTTTGCGGAATGCGGTCTCATCCTGTAGGTTGAACTTTGCTCCGTATTCCGGCCCCTGCCAGTGGACCGATCCCAGGCAATGGTGGAACTCCGCCCGCTGGTGGAGTTTTTCGATCCACCCTTCGTATCCCGGGAAATAATCACTCTCGATGCCGAGTCGCACCTCGAGTTCGCCGACGAACGCATCGTGACAGCGATCCACCATCGCCACGTAGACATCAAACTCAGCCTCGCTCATGCGCACCTGGGGCCAAAAACCTGCGGGCATGGGGCTATGACAGGTGAAGATGATGCCCTGCAGACCCTGCTCCAAGGCGCGGGCAGCGTAATCTTCGGGTTCCCCGTGAGCGTGCTTGCACAAGGGTGTGTGCATGTGGGAGTCGAACAGGGCGCGGACGGGCATGAACTCCATTTACCATCGAAGGAGGCGCAAGACAAGCTGTGGATCAGCTTTGTCGCGCTCATGATCCGCGGATGCGGTCATCGAGGATGAGCCAACCCTTGCCTTCGACACCGGCGATCTGAACTTCGTCAGGCTCGGCCCCAGGACCGGGATAGCAGAGGCGCAATATAACGGGCACGTCCTTCCACTTGCAAAGTTCGAGTTGTTCCACCAGCGAGCGAAAACGCGGGTCACTGGGATCAAAACGGCCAATCACCAACCCCGCCTCGATGGGATGCTTCAATGACAGGGCCGTGCTGCCATCGCTTGACTGCACCTTCGATGCGATGACTCGGAATACCTTGGGTTGACCGGGCCTGGTGCGCATGAATTCATTCCAGCCGATTTCAGAATACTGGACAGAACTTTCCCAGTCGACAAGGATCCCGGCATCGGTTTCCTCGACCACCACATTCACAGGCGACGCGTTGGTAAAGAGCGCCTGGACGTAGGCAAACCGGTAGCCGGGCTCCTCCACCGGGATTGACCAGCCTATGCCCTTCCAATTTCGGTTCACGAGAGGGTTGCGCTTATAATATTCCTCCATCGATGGACGGACCCGGCCGGCATCGCGAACCAAGGACAGCATCTGCGCCACGGCACCAGCTTCAAAGAATTCACGAAGCACATCCGCGATGGCAGATCGTTTTTGCTCCAACTGCTCAATGCCTGTCGATCCTCGGGGTTCCACCGTTGCCGGCATCGGCACCGACCCGGGGTTCGGCAACGGAGCCGGCACCATGTGTGAGGGCGGGGATGGCACAGGCGAGGCAGCTTGAGACAGAGCTGCAGTCCGGTCTTTGCGTGTGGAAGAACCACGTGCGCTCATGTCTATCACGTCGACGATGGGGACGATTTCGCGCGGTGTATCATTAGTATTTTCCTGGGTGTAATCACGCTGCGCTCGGGACGTGGCATGACTCTGCTCAAAATGCTGACGCTCAACTTCCACGGCAACCTGAGCCTTGCGGTCATTGGCAATGCGCTGTCTGACCAGGCGCAGGACGAATAACACTGTCAAAGCGGCGGCGGCGAGGCTGAAGAAGACACAAACAACCCTCAGATTCGCCTCCCGGCGCTTCTGACTGAAACCTTTGATTTCATTGTCTGTCATTGTTCCTCGGGACATGGAGCCGAAGGCGGGAATTGAACCCGCGACCCGCGCATTACGAATGCGCTGCTCTACCGCTGAGCTACTTCGGCTTTTTCTGAAGCGAAACTTTATCATCCTTCCCCACGGGTGTCATCTGCTTTTTGACAAGTTGCTTGATTTCAATCGCCGTGCAAAATACACAGCCCGGTCATTTGGGAAACAGAGGTATAAAACCTTTCAGAGCATCGAGTCCTTTGCTGGCCGCCTCACCCGCACCCTGGATGATCTCATCGCCTCCATCAAACACCGCTTTGCCACCCTGAGCAGCCGCACCGCCGGTCTTGCTGATCACATCAGTCCCGGTTCCAAGCACCTCCATCGGCACGTCAAGCAACACAGCCCTGCCCATGGCAACCAGAAGTCGATTGCTGAGATCTTCCTTCGGCGAGTCCAGCGTTCCGCTCAGCACCACATGCGTCCAGACGAATCCGGGCACCTTCCCGACACTGGCATCCGTGAACACATGATTCTGCGCTCCGGGCATCCAGCGCAGTGTCTCCGGCGACACACCGACCAGCAGGCTTCCACTAAGCATCTGCCCGTCAATGATCAGATCGCCCTCCACCCGAATCAAGCCGTTGCTCTGCAGCACAAGATTCATCACTCGTGTGCGTGTGCCCTGCACCTCCACCTCTCCCGTCACTTCATCCATCACAATCCGTCGGAAACGATCCGTATGTGTAAAATCCGCCACCCGCTCCAGCAACGGCAGCGCCTGCACCACGCCGCTTTTCACCCGGAGCCTTCCTTTGCTCAACACCGTCGCACCTGCCCGACCCGAAATCTCATAGTCACCTTCGGCCACACCGCCGAGCTTCGGTTTCCAAGCGTCAGACAAGATATGTCGCAAGTCCAAACCCATCACGCGACCAGTAAACATCCAGCCCTGATTCGAGTTAAACGGAACCTCCCCACAAGACGTCACCTCGCTGTCGCCCAGCCAGCGTGCCGTGGCATCATTGAGCACAAAAGCCTTGGCATCGATGCGCGCCGCAGCAGTACTCAGCCGGAACGGCTCCAACTGACCGGGTAGCAACACCCGTCCGCCGTCACCACTGATTTTCCACGCACCTTCGTCCGAAGCGGGACGTGCCTTGAGATGCATGGCGGCAACAGCCACTCCCCCACCAGGCGCGAAAGGCTGCAATTCGAATTTATGCACGTCAACTTCATCGATCTCCGTGTGCTTGGGCAGCCAGCGCTTGATCCATGACGGCACAACTGAATCAGCGACTGCGCTGTCAACATCACTCAAAGTCGGAACCGGCCCGCCTGGCGACACGGATACTTTTGCAGCACCCGGCATGAAGATACGAAGTCGGTCAATATTAATTCCCGGAACATGCCACGCCCTCCGGCGAACACCGCTCCAATCCAGTGACGACTGCAAACCCTCGGCCTCGATCTGCTTCCAATCCGTCGCACTGTCTGACAGCAGCGAGACTCTTGCCGAGTAGGCATTCCAACCGGACCATGTGACCGGATCGATCTCACAATGCGCTCGCGCCACTTTCCCGATCTGTCTCGCCAGCACCTCCCGGCAGGCGTCACTGCGAAGATAATTTTGTATCCAGGCCGATGCTGATAAAAAAACGACCACTCCAGCCACCAGCCCGCCGATCAACAGAAACATGAGCAGGCGCAGCAGCCAGCTTTTCCTCTTTTTTGGTTTGCTCTTCATCAGGCGCAACTATCCTCCTGTTGGGGCATAGCTCAAGTTTTCCTCGCCAGCCCATCAAATTCCGCTTAGTAGGCATCCGAGCAATCCGGCCATGCTAGAAATCTGCAACATCACCCTGACCCTGGAGCGCGACGGAGAACCAGTCGCACTTCTCGACGACGTAAGTTTCAACGTCCCGCCGGGTCATCTGCTGGCAATCGTGGGCCCGTCCGGTTGTGGCAAGACAACGCTGATGAAAGTCATTGCCGGGCTCAAGGAGGGACAAGAAGGCGAAGTCCGCTGGGACGGACGCAATCTCGCACACGAAGGCGACCTGCATCCCTCGGAGTTGGGCTACGTCCCGCAGTTCAGCGTCGCGCACGAACTGCTCACCGTGGAAGAATGCATCGCCAGCGCGATCGCCCTGCGCACACGCCAGCCGGACGAAGACGCCACCAGCATTCTTATCTCTGATACCCTGACGCAAACCGGTCTCACCCCCTTGGCGGACCGCCAGGTGAAAGTGCTGTCCGGCGGACAGAAGCGCCGGCTCGGACTCGCGCTCGAACTGGTGACCAATCCAGCGCTGCTGCTCTGCGACGAAGTCACAAGCGGCCTCGACCCAAAGTCCGAGCGCGAGATCACACAGTTGCTCTTCGACCTCTCGCGGCAGAATAAAAATCGTATCGTCATCAACGTCACCCACAGTCTTGCCAACCTTTCGCTCTATGATTCCATCCTGGTGCTGCACGAGGGCTGCGTAGTCTATCACGGCCCGCCCCGCGCGCTGACGCACTACTTCAGCATCGACCAGGCTGAGGACGTCTATCCCAAGCTCGCCCGTCGCAGTGCCGGGCGCTGGTCCACTTCGTGGTCACGCCACCGTGATGATTACTATGCAGCCTACTATCTATCCACCAAAAAGACCGGAGACGAAAAAGAACCCGAACTCATCACCGACCGCGAACCAGAACGGATCAGGCTGCCCGTGGCCAGGACAGACGACGATGATTCCGACGAACAAGCCACCAGGAAAAAATCAAAAGATGAGGTGAAGAGGACGCAAGAAGAGGACGATGACGCATCACATGAAATCAGCAGCGACCACCAGCTCCCCGGCTTCATCGCTCAGACGCGCGAATTATTACAACGGCGCTGGCTCATTTTCCGCCGCGACATGGCGCAAGTGTGGCTCCATGCGGCCATGCTCATCGGCTTCCCGCTTCTGGTGGTGATCTTCGGCTATCAGGGAATCAAGCCGCTCTCGAAATTGCCCGACCGTCAGGACAAGGATCTGTCCGCTGAAATCAGCATGAAGCAATCTCACGAAGCGGAACTCCTCAAAACCGGCGGACTGGTCTCGGGACTGATCATGTTTCAGGTCGTGCTCGTCACCTTGATGGCTTCCAACAACGCCGCCCGAGAAATCGCCGGTGAACGCGTCATTCTTGAGCGCGAACGCCTCGGCGGCTTGCGCCCCACGGCCTACCTCGCCAGCAAAATATTGTTCCTCGGCGTCCTGGTGCTGGCCCAGGCCTTGTGGATGGGATTGTTCGTCGAGATCGTCTGTCATGGAATTCCTGGCAATCTTCCCTGGAAATTGCTTCTTCTGGTGATGGCTTCCGCCGCCATGACCTCAGTCTGCCTGGGTGTCTCCGCCATGATGCGTTCTCCGGAGAAGGCCACCATCCTCAGCATCTACCTGGTCGGATTTCAGCTTCCTCTCAGCGGCGCAGTGCTCGCCTTGCCCAAGGTCTTCGCACCGGTCATCCAGCCCTTCATCGCCGCGTTCTGGAGCTGGTCAGGCAGCCTGCACACACTGCGGGACCATGCTCCAGATTTTTACGAGGCTGTTAAAAAAGTCACCGCTTCAAACATCGAACAGCCATCGCTGGCACTCTTTGTTCTCAGCCTCCATGTCTTCATCGGGCTGACATTCGCCTACGCCGGCATCAAACGCTCCCAATGGGACTGAATACGGAAAGGATGAACCCAGACGAACACCCAATTAACTTCCCCCACTAATTTCATCCTTCATCCTTCATCCCTTTTTCCCCATGGCCCGCCGCGCCAAAACCACCTTCCACCCCCTCCATCTCCTGGGCATCCTTGCCGCCATCATTGTCATCGCCAGCGGAGGCTGGATGCTGCTGGGAAACAGAAAAGACACCGGTTTCGGCGGCACCGATCTCAGCATCCAGGACTACAAACAAAACTCGAACGCACTGAGCAACAACTCCTACAAAATCGAAGGCGTGGTGCGCAGCCGGCTCGATGAAAATTGGAAATCCTCTGATGGCAGGCTCTTTAGCGTCGAGATCGAGGAAGGCAGCGAGAAGGCGCAGTTGCCGGTTCTGGTGCCAGCCAAATTCAACGGAACCAACATCCAGCGCGACCAGCGATTCCGCTTCAAGGTCACCGTCCAGGCAGAAACCGGCATCCTCGAGGTCACTGATCTCGAAAAATCCTGAGCGCGGCATGGACTGGCCGGTCTTGTGTTCCTAGGCATTTCTATTAAATTTGAACGCGCTCATGAAAAATACACCCCTGCTCTCCGCCCTTGCCTTTTGTCTGCTGCCTGCGGCTTTGCCTGGCCAGGTGCTTCCCGGCGGCGGCCAGACCGCCCCCGCCTCGAACGTCGATTCCGGCCCCGGGCAGCAGCCGCAGAAAAAAGAAAGCGTCCTGGGCAATGTGCTGCCGTTCATGGACCCCGGTTCCGAGACCGTCCAATGGGATGGTAAAATGTTTTCTGTCACCAATAACCGCGTCTTCCGCGCCATGCTGGAAACCTATCTCGCGGCACCGGAAGCGAACACACCAGATGACCAGGCTTATCGCGATATCCTCGACAACATTCTCAAGATTCTCTCGCCCAACAACAACGGCGGCCGCCCCGATCTGCCCAATGCCGTCGCCCTGCTGCCCATCGCGGCGCAGTACAAAGCCGATGCCCGCCTCTGCGACTCGCTCACCAACGCCATCTGGGGCGTCTGGCTGGCGCAGAAAAACGTCACCAACCTCCGCGCCACCAATGAAGCCATGAAACGCAGCATCAACACGATGCACTTCCATGCTGAGCATCACTCGACGCCGCTCTCCCAGCGTGGCACCGCCTCCGCAGGTGGAGGCAAAGGCAGCGGCGCATCCGGCGGCGGGCAGCAGCAGCAGAGCGCCCAGTCCCAGACCGGCCAGCTCGGCTTAATCGCCAACTACATCAAAAACATCGCCGAATACGAAGCCAAGATGAAAGTCAACGAGGCTTCCATGGGCCTCTCTCAAGCCATGTCCAAGCTGGAGTTCCAGGCCCTCATCATCCAGTTCGCCGTGCAACGCCGCTTCGAACACGTCGTCATGGCCTGCCGCTTCTATCGCAACATTTTCACCAGTGACCCCAACGGCATCCTCCAGCTCAACAAAGGCTCCGATGCTGAAAAAATGTTCGCCACCAGCCTCGGCACCTCGCCCACCATCGGCGGGCTTGACGCCTTCGCCAATGAAGCCATCGGAAAAGTGGACACCGCCGTGCAGGCCTTCGACAACCTCCTCGCCCGCGGCGACATCGCCAGCGCCAGCGAACGCATCAGCGAAGCCTACATGGTCGGCGAATTCCTCCCGCGCGTGCAACGCGTTCCCGCAGCCAAAAAACTCAGGGTGCTCGACTTCACCCGCGACGCGAACCAGATGATCTCCGCCATGGAAGTGAAGGACTACAAGCTCGCCGAAGAACTCATCATCAAGATGCGCGCCCAAGCCAAAGACTTCGACTACAGCAAACCGCTCGCCGTCGTCGAAACCGCGCGCACCGTCAGCGACATGCATCTGAACGAGGCCAAAGTCTCAGCCATGAAAGGCGACCAGGCCAAAACCGCCGGGGCGCTGAAAAGTGCCACCGAAATGTGGCCCACCAATCCCAAGCTCAGAGAATTCACCGGCATGATCGGCAACAACGCCGACATCAAGACCCAGGCCGTTCTTGAATTTGACCGGCTCCGCTCTGATCGTAACTACCGCCAAATCTTCAACAACCAGGGTCGCTTCTCCGCCGCGGTCATTGACGACCCAGACCGACAGCAGCTCCTGGCCAAGGTCGTCACCGACATGCAGAAAATACTGGTCACCACCGCAGGTGCCCACACCCTGCTTCAGAAAGGCAGCGTCGCCGGAGCCTGGGAGGCCATCGAAAAAGCCTACCAGGAGTTCCCCGAGGATACCGAAGTCGCCCGTCTCCGTTCCGACCTCAGCGTTAAAGCCACCGAGTTTGTCAGCGCTCTGCAAAAGGCAAAAACACATGAGGAGCACAAACAATTCGGCTCCGCCCTCGCCTGGTTCCTCAAGGCTCGCACCTTGTATCCCCAGAGCGAATTCGCTCCCGAAGGCATCAACCGCATCGTCAAGAGACTGCGCCCCATTGATCCCGTCGAATAATTTCCCCGCCACATATTTATGTCATTCCACAATCTCCGCCGTCTCACATTCACCCTGTTCCTTATTCTCCCCATGCTCCTCTGCACCTGCGGCATCGTTCAGCCTCAAGGAGCGCTCAAGGCCATTGTTAAGGATAAAAATTCTGATTCCGCTCCGAGAAATCCAGCGGACGAAAAGAAGATCGAGGACAACCTGCGCCAGTCGAATCTCCAGACTCCGGTCCCCAAGGAAAAAAAAGGAGCTTTGGGTTTCAAAATTCCGTTTTAAGTCCGCAATGCGCTGCTGGTACTTAACAATACGCGACGCAACCAGCTAGAGTGGATAAAATAATATCGTAGCCGCGTTCGTAGCCGCGTTCGTGAGAACGCGGGAAATATGGAAGCTCTCCCCGTAGCCGCGAAGCGACAACGCGGAAAGTATCGTTCTTCGCCCAGCGCAGGAAGGCCCCGCACTTTTACGAGACGCGGCTGCACCGTCGCGTTCGCACCCACTCGTAGCCGCGTTCGTGAGAACGCGGCAAATATGTATGCTTCGATGGCTGCCGTGGCTTCTTCCCGCACTCTTACGATCTGCGGCTACGTCTTTTTTAAATGCTCTAAGTCTGAATCACCCGACCGCCGCGACACTGGCACCGGCCATGTCCGCAGTGTGAGTCAAACTCACCCGCCAGTCATAAATGCCCAACTCGCGCGCTTTCACCGCCGCTCCACCGTGCAGCATGATCGTGGGCGCGCCTTTGGCATCACGCCGCACCTCGATCTCGCGCCAAAACACTCCCTCCGCCAAGCCCGTTCCCAGAGCCTTGGCCACGGCTTCCTTGGCCGCAAAACGCGCCGCATAATGCATCGCCGGACTCGCGCAGGAATCACAGTAAGCCACTTCGCCCTCGGTAAAGACACGCGATTTAAACTGGTCGCCGCTCTTCTCCAGCATCACGCGCACGCGCGCCACTTCCACGAAATCGAGCCCGACAGCGATGAGGTTCATCCACCGTATCCCCCCATCACCAGCAGCATCTCCCGCACCGACTCGCGAAGACCGGTGGTGATCGCCCGCGCAACCAAGTGATGCCCGATGTTCAATTCCGCGAGATGCGGCACGGCGAAGAGATCGCACACGTTCCGCATGGTGAGACCGTGACCCGCGTTCACTTGCAGGCCGAGTGCATGCGCGAGTTCGGCAGCCGCACTTAACCGCTCGACCTCGGCATCACGCTCCTTTCCGGAGGCATTGGCAAAGGTTCCCGTATGCAGCTCCACCATATCCGCCCCGCAGCCAGCACACGCGCGAATATGCTCCAGCACGGGATCCACAAAGAAACTCACACGCGTTCCGTTCGCCTGGAGTCGCGAAGTCGTCTCTTTCAGCCCGGAGGCATGCGCGGTCACATCCAGCCCGCCTTCCGTGGTGATCTCCTGCCGGTTCTCCGGCACCAGACAGACGAAGTCCGGCCGCACCCGCAGGGCGATCTCCACAATCTCCGGCGTGTTGCCCATCTCCAGATTCAACTTCACGCGCAGTTCCTTCTTCAGCAGAAAAACATCCGCGTCCACAATATGGCGGCGGTCAGCGCGAAGATGCACCGTGATCGAGTGCGCGCCCGCGGCTTCGCACTCGCGCGCAGCCTCCAGGATGAGCGGCTCCGCATTGGGCGAGCCCGGCATCTGCGCGTAACGCGCCTGCCGCAAAGTAGCCACATGATCAATGTTAACGCCGAGATGAAGCATTGAAGTTAAGGGTTATTTGTTATGGGTTATGCGGGAAAGGGATGACATGAATGCACAGTCTACCAACTCATAACTTCTAACCCATAACTGTTTTTCCCTAGTGTTTGAAATGCCGGTGCCCGGTGAACACCATCGCCACATCCCGTTCGTTCGCGGCGGCGATGACCTCCTTGTCCTTGACCGATCCCCCGGTCTGAATGGCGGCCGTGGCTCCAGCCTCCGCCGCAGCGATCAATCCATCTGGAAAGGGAAACATGGCATCGCTGCCCACCGTGCTGCCCTTGAGCGAGAGCCCGGCCTCCTTCGCCTTCCACACCGCGATGCGGCACGAATCCACCCGGCTCATCTGGCCGGCACCGATGCCCAGCGTGCGGTCGCCCGTGGCGAACACGATGGCGTTGGACTTCACATGCTTCACGACCCGCCAGGCAAAGCGCATGGACTCGATCTCTTCACGGGTCGGCGGACGCTCGGTCACGACCTTGTTTTCAATGTCATCGAGTCCGAGCGCCTCATAATCGCTGTCCATCACCATCAATCCACCTGGCGCACTGCGAATGACCGGCTGCTTCAGCGCCTCCTCCACGCCTGGCAGCATTTCCATGAGTCGGAGATTTTTTTTCTTCTGCAACAACGCGCGCGCGTCAGCCTCGTATTCCGGCGCGATGATGATTTCTGTGAAGATTTCACCAATGATCTTGGCCAGGCCCAGTGTCATCGGACGGTTGATGACGATCACGCCACCGAAGGGTGCCTGCTTGTCCGTCTCAAACGCCTTCTCCCAAGCCTCGCGCAAATCCTCCTCCGCACAGCCCACGCCGCAGGGATTGGTGTGCTTCAAAATGGCCACCGTGGGACGGCGGAACTCGCGCACCAGCGCAGCGGCGCTCTCAATGTCGAGCACGTTGGTGTAGCTCAACTCCTTGCCGTGCAGCTTCACAAAATAGTCGCTGAAGTTCCCGTAGATCGAAGCCTTCTGATGCGGGTTGTCGCCGTAGCGCAATTCACTGTGAAGCGGGAGCGAGAGATTGAAGCTCTTGGCGCATTCCTGCTCCTTGTTCAGGTAGCGGGCGATGGCGGCGTCGTAGGCGGCGCTGCGCTGAAAAACTTTCGTGGCCAGACGCTCGCGCGTGGAGAGCGTGGTGTCCTTCGCATTATCCTCCTCATTCATTTCCGACAGCACAATTTCGTAATCCGCGGGGTCGGTGATCACGGTGACGCTTTGATAGTTCTTCGCCGCGCTGCGAAGCATCGAAGGACCGCCGATGTCGATGTTCTCAATCGCCTCGTCCAGCGTGACGCCCTCTTTGGCAATCGTCTGCTCGAACGGATAGAGATTCACCACCACCAGATCGATCGGTGGAATGTCGTGCTGCTTCGCCTGCTTCTGATGTTCTTCCAGGTCGCGCCGCTGAAGCAGGCCCCCGTGAATGCGCGGATGCAATGTTTTTACCCGCCCGTCGAAGCATTCCGGAAACCCCGTGTAATCCGAAACCTCCTTGACGGCGATCTTCTTGGATTTCAGGAATTTTGCCGTGCCTCCGCTGGAGATGATCTCCACGCCCAAGCTCGTGAGGCCCTTGGCAAATTCGGCAAGGCCCGTTTTATCGGACACGGATAGTAGCGCGCGTTGGATGCTCATTAAGTAATAAGATTTTGCCTGCGAGCGGCTGAACTTAGAGGGCTTTGGCCCGCTGCAAAGTGAAATTACAAGACGTAGGCGATGCGTCCCGCTTCGCGTATTCTTAGTCTTAATCCACTGACGCGAAGCAAGAAGCACCGCCTACTTCACCCTCCCAGCGAGCGTAAAAAATCGAACGGATAAATCCCGGTGCTGTGTCCGTCGCTGAAATCAAACTGCACCGCGTAGCTGCCAATCAGATTCCAGCGCTTCACAGTCACGCCGGAAAAATCCTTCCGGTCCGTCCCGCCGAATTGCCGACCGAGCAGGTCGCGCTCCCCAATATTCTCCGCGCTAGGCGACTGCGCCCGGAGTTTTTCCATGGCGATAAAGCTTTCAGAGCCATCGTCCCAAACGATGGCGATTTCGTTTCCGATGGCAGCGATGTTCTTGGGGCGGGTCATTGTTTATCATTGTCGATAATTCCGAATGATGCCACCAGTTGCTCCAAAATTCGCCTCATTACTGTTTACACATTGCATGAGTCATAACGTCTGCCAAGATGACAAAAGCCGACGACCATGCCTCCTGAAAAATCCAAATCCCTCGAATCCTGGATCTGGGATGCGGCTTGCTCCATCCGCGGAGCCAAGGACGCGGCGAAATACAAGGACTACATCCTCCCGCTCATCTTCACCACAAGCGCCTCTGCGATGTCTTCGATGACGAACTGAACCGCATCGCGAAGGAAGTCGGCTCGCGGAAAAAGGCCTTCCAGCTCGCCAAGGCCGACCACAAGCTCGTCCGCTTCTACCTGCCCCTCACGCCGGACGATCCTGAGCAGCCGGTCTGGTCCGTCATCCGCAAACTCTCCGACAAGATCGGCGAAGGCGTCACCACCCAGATGCGGGCCATCGCCCGGGAAAACCCGCTGCTGCAGGGCATCATCGACCGCGTGGACTTCAACGCCACCACCCACGGCCAGCGCGACCTCGACGACGACCGCCTCTCCAACCTCATCGAGGCCATCAGCACCAAGCGCCTCGGGCTCGAGGACGTCGAGGCCGACATCATCGGCAAGAGCTACGAATACCTTATCCGCAAGTTCGCCGAGGGCAGCGGCCAGAGCGCCGGGGAGTTCTACACTCCGCCCGAGGTCGGCACCATCATGTCGCGCGTGCTCGCTCCCGAGCCCGGCATGACGGTCTATGATCCCACCTGCGGTTCCGGCGGCCTCCTCGTGAAGCTCGAGACCGCGATGGAGGAGAAACGGAGGGCGGACATTCCTGTCCGCCAATCAAAATCCAAAGGCGGGTTGGAAAACCCCTCAAAGGAGAGCGGACTTTCCAGTCCGCTGCGGTCAAAGAACGGCGGGTTGGAAAACCCGCCCTCCGTTGCCCCCTTGAAGCTCTTCGGCCAGGAATACGTTCCCGAGACCTGGGCCATGGCCAACATGAACATGATCATCCACGACATGGAGGGCCAGATCGAGATCGGCGACACTTTCAAGAACCCCAAGTTCCGGGACAAGAGCGGCAAACTCCGCACCTTCGACCGCGTCGTCGCCAATCCCATGTGGAACCAGGACTGGTTCACCGAGGCCGACTACGACGCCGACGAACTCGAGCGCTTCCCCGCCGGGGCCGGCTTCCCCGGCAAATCCTCCGCCGACTGGGGCTGGGTCCAGCACATGCACGCCAGCCTCAACGACAAAGGCTGCGCCGCCGTCGTCCTTGACACAGGCGCTGCCTCCCGTGGCTCGGGCAATGCCGGCACCAACAAAGAAAAGACCGTCCGCCAGTGGTTCGTGGACCACGACCTTATCGAGAGCGTCCTCTACCTGCCGGAAAACCTCTTCTACAACACCACCGCCCCCGGCATCGTGCTGTTCCTGAACAAGGCCAAGTCAAAGGAGCGCCAAGGAAAAGTCTTCCTCGTCAACGCCAGCCAGATCTTCGAAAAGGGCGACCCCAAGAACTTCATACCCGACGCAGGCATTCAGCGCATTGCCGACACCCTCATCGGGTGGCAGGAAGAGGAAAAACTCAGCCGCATCGTCGATCACGCCGAGCTGAAGAAGAACGACTACAACATCTCCCCCAGCCGCTACATCCACACCAGCGACGTCGAGACCTACCGGCCCATCGCGGAGATCGTCGAGGAGTTGGCTGTGATTGAGAAAGAAGTGGCGGAGACGGATCGGGCGCTCCGGCAGATCCTCAAACGACTCGGCGTATGAAGCGCAAAGAAAAACGGAGAGCGGACATTCCTGTCCGCTATTGCGCGAATGAGGCGGGTTGGAAAACCCAAACGGAGGGCGGACATTCCTGTCCGCCGCACAAGGCCAAGGCGGGTTGGAAAACCCGCCCTCCGGTCATCGAAGCCGAGGCGCGGGAGACGGACAAGGCGCTGAAGGAAATTCTGGAGAAGATCGGGATATGAGCGATTGGCAAAAAACCACATTTGGTAAGATTTCCAGCGGGTTTCTCAGCGGCGGAACTCCAACCACCTCGCGGGCTGATTACTGGAAGGGTGAAATTCCGTGGATCACGAGCA
The DNA here is from genome assembly GCA_009885695.1 of Verrucomicrobiota bacterium. Taxonomy (GTDB): domain Bacteria; phylum Verrucomicrobiota; class Verrucomicrobiia; order Verrucomicrobiales; family Verrucomicrobiaceae; genus VFKE01. The sequence continues at coordinate 19,495 of VFKE01000208.1, forward strand.
AATGGCTTGGCGACAAACTTGAGCTCACAACCGGAGAGAAATTCGTGTCCGAAGAGGCGGTCAAAAAGACCGCCACGAAGGTCGTTCCCAAAGACAGCATCATTTTCGCAACACGCGTTGGTGTCGGCAAAGTCGGCATCAACCGGATTGACCTCGCCATCAATCAAGACCTCGCAGGCGTCCTGATAGACAACGAGAAACACGACATCAAGTTTCTCGCGTATCAATTGGGAATCGACTCGATTCAGCAATACGTTGCAATGAACAAGCGCGGCGCGACGATCAAAGGGATCACGCGGGACTGTCTAGAACAGATTCGCCTGAATCTCCCCCCACTCCCCGAGCAGAAGAAGATCGCGCACATCCTTTCTACGGTGCAGAGGGCGATCGAAGCGCAGGAGCGGATCATTCAGACCACCACCGAGCTGAAAAAGGCCCTCATGCACAAGCTCTTCACCGAAGGCCTCCGCCACGAACTCCAAAAACAAACCGAAATCGGCCCCGTCCCCGAAAGCTGGGAGGTGGTGGAATTGGGATCGATTGCCAAGGTTGGAAATGGCTCAACGCCGAAGCGTGCCAATAAAGCGTATTGGGAACGCGGAACGATCCCGTGGCTGAACAGCACCAAGATTCACGACCGCTTCATCACCGAAGCGGACCAGTTCGTGACGCCGCAAGCCGTCAAGGAATGCCACCTGCCGAAGGTCGCACGGAATAGCCTGCTCATCGCGATCACCGGGCAAGGAAAGACGCTCGGCAACTCTGCGATCACCCGAATCGAGACCTGCATCAATCAGCACCTCGCTTACGCCCTGTTTCACGCTGCGAAGATCGTTCCCGATTTCGTCCTCTGGTTCATGCAGACACGCTACGACTACCTTCGATCCATCGCGCACGGTGGCGGAAGCACGAAGGGAGCGCTGACCTGTGGCTTCTTGAAGAGGCTTCCCATACCCCTCCCGTCGCGCGCTGAGCAGGGTGAGATCGTTACCACCTTCCAGACCCTTGAGGACAAACTGGCTATCGCTGTTCGCAAACAAGCCACCCTGAAAGATCTTTTCCGCACCCTCCTTCACGAACTGATGACCGCGAAGACCCGCGTTCACGAACTCACCGTGTAACCATGCCCACACCCGGAGAACACAAAACAGTCCAAGTCCGGATCCTCGCATACGCGCAGGAAATTGGCTGGGCCTTTGTGTCCCGCGAGGAAGCCGAGGAAAGGAGGGCGGGTTTTCCAACCCGCCGTCTTCGGGGAAATGGCGGACAGGAATGTCCGCCCTCCGTTGCCCGCGCTCCTTTGTCGCTCTTCTTCGACGACCTGCTCGACGCCAAGGTGCGGGAATTCAACCCGCGCTACGCCGAGGCCGAGGGCGCGTTGCTCGGGCAGTTCCGCCATCTCCATACCGACATCTACGGCAACCGGGAATTTGTCGAGCACCTGCGCAACCGGGGCAAATTCTTCGACCACGAGGAGAAGCGTGAGCGCGACCTGATCCTGATCGACTACGACGACCCGAGCCGGAACGTTTACGAAGTCACCGAGGAGTGGGCCTTTCACAACGGCCATTACGGCACGCGGGAGGATGTGGTCTTTCTCATCAACGGCATCCCGGTGCAGGTGATCGAGTGCAAGAACGCCAACAAGGACGAGGCGATTGCCCTGGGGGTGGACCAGATCCGCCGTTACCACCGCGAGACGCCCGAGCTGTTCGTATCCCAGCAGCTTTTCACCGCCACCGACGCCATCGGCTTTTCCTATGGGGTGAGTTGGAACACAGTGCGGCGGAACATTTTCAACTGGAAGCTAACGGAGAGCGGGTTTTCCAACCCGCTGCATGGAGGAAAAGGCGGACAGGAATGTCCACCCTCCGTTGGCGGCTCCTTTCTCAATCCGTATGGTGAGATTGAAAAGACGACCCACCATCTCCCCCACTGGCAGCAGGGCGAGGCGTGGGTGTTCGTCACATGGCGGCTTGGGGATTCACTGCCGAAGGCAAAGCTGGATCAATGGAAGGACGAGCGTGCGATCTGGCTCTCACACCATCCCGAGCCTTGGGACGAAAAGACCGAAGCTGAGTATCACGAGCGCTTTTCGCGGCAAATCGACGAATGGCTGGATCAAGGAAGCGGATCGTGTGTGCTGAAGGATCCCGCCAGCGCAAAAATCGTCGCGGACGCGCTGAGCCACTTCGACGGGGAGCGATACGAGCTGGCTTCGTTCGTGGTGATGCCGAATCACGTGCATGTGCTGTTTCGCCCGCTGGGCGCGCATGCGTTGCCGGAGATCTTGAAGTCGTGGAAGGGGTTCACGGCGCGGGAGATCAACAAGCGGATCGGAAAGACGGGGGCGCTTTGGCAGGATGAGTATTGGGATCGGTTAATCCGGAACGAACGCCACTTCTTCAAGGTGGCGGAGTATGTCCGGGAGAATCCGGTGAAGGCGAAGTTGCGAGAAGGGCAGTTCATACTGGAGAGCGGTTTTTCAAAGGAGAGCGGACTTTCCAGTCCGCTGCCTACAACCAAAGGCGGGTTGGGAAACCCGCCCTCCGTTGATGCTCCCGGCCGCCTGGAAGCCAAGGTGAAGAGCTTCTGCGCCATCCCGCAGGTGCTCGCCTTTCTGAAGGATTACATCGTCTTTGCCGAGAAGGACGAGGAGCTGAACAAATACATCCTGCGCCAGCACCAGACCGGCGCGGTGGAGGCGACCGTGGGCCGTGCGCTCGATCCCAAGCGCACCCGGGGCCTCGTCTGGAACACTCAGGGCAGTGGCAAGACCTTCACCATGATCAAGGCGTCGGAGATGCTCTTCCGCGCCCCCGAAGCAGACAAGCCGACCGTGCTGCTGATGATCGACCGCAACGAGCTGGAAGACCAGATGCTCAAGAACCTGGCCGCGCTCGGCTTGGGCAATCTGGAGCACGCCAGCAGCATCTCCCGGCTGAACCAACTCCTGCGCGACGACTACCGTGGCATCATCGTGACGATGATCCACAAGTTTCGCGACATGCCGGCGAACCTGAACCTGCGGAAGAACATTTACGTGCTCATCGACGAAGCCCACCGCACCACCGGCGGCGATCTCGGCAACTTCCTCATGGCCGCGCTGCCGAACGCGAGCTTCATCGGCTTCACCGGCACCCCGGTGGACAAAACCGTTTACGGCAAGGGCACCTTCAAGACTTTCGGCTGCGAGGACGACCAGGGTTACCTGCACAAGTATTCCATCGCCGACAGCATCGAGGACGGCACTACGCTGCCGCTCTACTACCAGATCGCGCCGAACGAAATGCTCGTCCCGCACGAGACGCTGGACAAGGAGTTCCTCTCCCTCGCCGAAGCCGAAGGCGTGGCCGACATCGAGGAGCTGAACAAGATCCTCGAGCGGGCGGTGAACCTCAAAAATTTCCTCAAGGGCAAGGAGCGCATTCAGAAGGTGGCGAAGTTCGTCGCTGAGCACTACCGCGAGAACGTCGAGCCGCTCGGCTACAAGGCCTTCCTCGTCGGCGTGGACCGGGAAGCCTGCGCCCACTACAAACACGCGCTCGATCAATTCCTCCCGCCCGAGTATTCCGAGGTCGTTTACACCGGCAGCAACAACGACTCCGCGCTGCTCAAGGAATTCCACCTCGACCCGAAGAAGGAACGGCAGATCCGCAAGAGCTTCGGCAAGCTCGATCAGATGCCGAAGATCCTCATCGTCACCGAGAAACTGCTCACCGGCTTCGACGCGCCCGTGCTCTACGCCATGTATCTCGACAAGCCGATGCGCGACCACACGCTGCTGCAAGCCATCGCGCGGGTGAATCGCCCCTACGAAAACGAGGCGCAGGAGATGGTGAAGCCTCACGGCTTCGTCCTCGATTTCGTCGGTATCTTCGACAAGCTGGAAAAGGCCCTCGCCTTCGACAGCGACGAGATCAACGCCATCGTCAAGGACCTGAAGCTCCTGAAGGTGCTCTTCAAAAACAAGATGGAGGCATTCAACCGGAGGGCGGACTTTCCAGTCCGCCTGTCCAACCGGAGGGCGGACTTTCCAGTCCGCCTGTCCGGGCAAGACGCGGGTTGGAAAACCCGCGCTCCGTTCGAATTCAACGACAAGGACGTGGACACCCTCATCGAGCACTTCCGCGACCCCGAGCGGCGGAAGGAGTTCTTCAAGGAATACAAGGAGATCGAGATGCTCTACGAGATCATCTCCCCGGATGCGTTCCTGCGGCCGTTCATCGACGACTACGCGACGCTATCGAACATCTATCTGGTGGTGCGCAATGCCTACGCGCGGCGCGTTTATGTGGATCGCGACTTCCAGAAGAAGACGAACGCGCTGGTGCAGAAACATATCGGAGCATCCCTGGCCGAGCCTGAGGCGGAGTATGTAGTGATCGACCGCAGCACCATCGAAACGATCAAAATGCGGGACGAAGGCAAGGCCACCAAGGTGATCAACCTGATCAAGGCCATCCAGAAGGAAGCCGAGGAAAAGAGCGACGATCCCTTCCTGCTCGCGATGGCAGACCGAGCCCGCGCCGTGCAGGAGGCCTTCGAGGCCCGGCAGGACAGCACGGAGCAAGCGCTGGAGAATCTGCTCTCAGCGATTGCCAAGAACGAGGAACGCAAGAAGGAGCAGGCGGCCAAGGGCCTGGACAGCTTCACCTACTTCATGATGTCGAAGTTCACCGAGGAAGGCATCCCGAACCCGGAGAAGGTGGCCGGGAAAGTGAGAGAAGCGTTCGAGAAGCATCCGAACTGGAAGACCAGCGAGGCCGAACTGCGGGAAGCCCGCAAGCAGGTGACCTTCGCAATCTTCTCCGAAGAGGATGACCTGAACAAAGTGACCGCCATGGTGGATGCACTGTTCACGCTGCTGCAAAGGAGCTACAAGGCATGAAGCGCTGGCGCGACCGGGAGCAGTTCAAAGCCCGCGTCCTCGAATGGGCCGCGAAGCTCGACGTGAAAGCGCACTCCATCTACGTCCGCCCGATGAGCCGCAAGTGGGCCTCCTGCTCGACCGCAGGCACGCTGAGCTTCAACGATGAACTCCTCGGCATGGAACGCGGCCTTGGGGATTACGTCATCGTGCATGAGTTGCTCCATTTTTCCGTGCCGAATCACGGCAAGCTCTGGAAGGCACTGATGCGGGCGCATCTAGGGGAATGGGAAAAACTTGAAATGCGCTTGCAGAAGCAAATGCCAAAACAACCTGCGTCGAGGTGATGGGTGGTTCCTGACGGCATCAGAGTCGTCATTCCTTGTCGACAACATCCAACCTTATGCGCCCCATCCCGCAGATGGAGAGTTCTAAGTTTTCACTTTGTCGAACTGGCATCGCGCCGCACTACGAACGTGGCGCCAGCGTCACGGCCATGACGCCTTCGGTGGGCCACCAGGCGACTACCTTCACTTCCATCGCGGACGGATTGCCGCCCGCCAGTTGCGTCTTCACGGCGTCGAACAATTGCCTCTCACGCTCCGGGGTGAGCGGTGCGCCGAAGAAATGATCCAGGTTCTTGCCGACCGTAGCACTGCCATCGAGGCCGATGAGCGCCACCCGGCCTTCTGGCACCACGGGCGGCTTGGGAGATTTCAACAAGGCGGCATCCACCGGACCCGCCATGACAATCAATTGTTTCAATGCAGCAGCGTCGCCCTGCTTCGCCGCGGCGGCGATCTGCCTGTGGTTGTGTTCTTCGATGAGCGCTTGCTCAATGGCCGCGAGCGCCAACTCGGGTGCGGTCTCGGGTTTCGATTTCGCGGCGAGTGCGGATAGAGGCGGCTTGACGATAATCGTGGGCTTCACGAAACCGCTGCCAGTGCCCGGCGGCAGGACACTCGAAGGCAATGGCAGATCCTGCGCGGTCACAAATGCCGCGAGGCTTAATACGATCAGCAATGGTTTCCAGCCGGTCACAATCGGCAATTATGCCATGCTTCCGCGTGCTGACAAGGCATTTGCGGCTACAATGCTGGGTCATGGCGGATCTGCTCAACACCATTTCCCAGCGCAAAGCGTTCATCGGCGTGTCCGATGAACTCCACAGCTACCTGCGCCATTACGCCCGCCTCTCGCCGCTGCCGGCGCTTTATCGCGACCTGCGGGATTTCTCCAACGCATACCCGCTGCACGACAAGAGTGGCCAAGGCACCCTCTGGGAAACCGTCGTCTATGACACCGTCGCCCAGCGCGAACTCTGGCCCAAGCTCACCAGCATTTACTCGCTCCTTAAAACCGGCGACCTCAAATCCGTGCCGCATCTCTACGTCGAGCGTGTGGACTTCTGCCAGTTCGGCAACAGCAAGCCTTTCCGCATCCGCGTGGTCAACGAATACAACGACAACTACGATCACTTCTATCTCAAGGTCGCGGACGCCTCCCGCATCTACGGTCTGGAAATGGAACATGTGCTCTCTCCGAACCGCATTAGCTATCTGGTACACGAAGACACGCTTATTGAAGAACACATCGCGGGCGTGCCGGGCGACGCGTTCATCATTGATCACTTCCAGCGTCCCGATCTCAACCGCGTCCGCATCGCCAAGGAGTTCGTGAAATTTAGCGAGCGCTGTTTCATCCGTCTGCTGGGCGACATGCGGAGTTACAACTATGTCGTGGA
>VFKE01000137.1 GCA_009885695.1 Verrucomicrobiota bacterium
ATCTCCCGAACGCGTAGCCTCCTATTTCCAAGCAGAACTTATACGTTATGCGGCCGCAGCATAAGGAATGTCACTACAATTTATTGCCGGGTTAATAACCTGATTCCACATTTCTTGGCCTGATCGCTGTGTCCGTTTCGGCACCTCACCAGTGCCAACGGAACGTCTCATCCCCAGCCTGGGGTGCAAACCCCAGGACCTTCATGCAGCGAATGTCTTGAGCGCTGAATGCGCGCTTAATAACATTCCCGCAAACCCTCAAAATGAGGTAACGAGCGGACAAAGAATGGGATCGCCATGGCCCCAGAGAAAGTGGGACCGGGGGTGTTCTCATACCTTGTCATTCAATTGTGTGAGCCTGGAGTGCCAACGGCACGCTTCATCCCAAGCCTGGGGTGCAAACCCCAGGACAGCATGCACGAAAAGCCTTGAGCGCTGAAAGCGCGCATCATAGCATCGCTGCATGGCCCAGTCCCTCAGCAAAGTCATCATCCATGTGATCTTCAGCACGAAGAACCGTGAGCCCTGGCTGGACACGGAAATCCGTTCATCCGTTCACGCATATCTCGCCACCGTATGCCGTGACCTCGAGGTGGAGGCTTATCGCGTTGGCGGGACATCGGATCACATTCACATCGCGGCCACACTTCCTCGCACGCTGACGCAGAGTGATCTAGTGCAGAAACTGAAAACCTCATCCACACACTGGCTCAAGCGGCAGGATAAGAAATACGCCGGATTCACCTGGCAGCGAGGCTATGGAATATTTTCCATCAGCCAGAGCCAGTTGCCAGCGCTCGTGAAATACATCGCGGAGCAAGAAGAGCATCACCGAACGCGCACATTTCAGGATGAGTTCCGCACAATCCTGAAACGATATGAGGTCGCCTATGACGAGAAATATGTCTGGGACTAGCGGGCGCTTATTATTAATCCGGCACCATGATAGGACATGCGTTTGCATTGACTTTAACCAGTGAGCGGTGTGCGCTATCCACATGCCGGATTAATAGACGCGCTTTCAGCGCTTTACGGACATGATCACATTTTCCTGGGGTTTTCACCCCAGGCTGGGGATGAGGCGCGCCGTTGGCGCTTATGAATACGATTTACCGACTAGATAAGTGACATCACTACTTCTTCGTTGGTTTCACCGGCTTGGTTGGATTCTCGGTGCCAGGCTTCGCTGTTTCTGGCTTCTTCCCGTTCTTCTCGATCTGCTTCTGCATCTCTTCTGA
>VFKE01000085.1 GCA_009885695.1 Verrucomicrobiota bacterium
CGGCGCGGGCTTACGGACAATGCGTGCTGCTCCAAGAACAGCGTCGCAGCATCCACGAAGCTCAAAGTGCTCGTGAGCACTTGCTGCGCGAAAACCCGGATAGCCCGGTTACTCAGAAAGTTTGGACTGCAATCGCAGACGATCTCTATCAAGCGCAGAAGTTTGCGGAAGCCGTTGAGATATACTCGAAGTTTGAAAAGAAACTTCAACCCGTCACGCTCATCAAGCTCAAAACAGCCCGCGCGCTGATCAATGCCAAGGGTGACCCCACGATTCTGTTATCTGCGGCCAACGATGCCCTGAAAGAAAGGAACGTCGCATTCGCAGGACAGCTCTTCAGCATGATTGACGCCAGCAAATCCACAGCCCTCCAGCTTGCGGAAGCCCAGACAAAGCTCGGCTGGTGCCTTTATGCGGGCAAAGACAAACAAGATAAGGACTATCTGAAAAAGGCGGAATCGCTTTGGCTCGGGGTTGCCGGCAGAGCGCCGAAAAGCGAATGGGGCGGTGAAAGCCGCTGGCACCTCGTGCAGTTGGAAGCCGGGCCCAAAGGGGACTGGAAAAAAGCTGCGGAACTCTGTGCGTCCATCGCCCGCGATTTTCCGGCAGGCAGCTTCCGTCACGAACAGGCTCTCTACACCCGCGCATGGCTTTTCTGGGTGCAGAAACTATGGGCGGAATCAAAGGCTGCTTTCGACGCGCTCATCGCAGCATATCCAGCGAAAGCCACGCACCCGCCCATCATCAGCTACCTCAAGGATTGTGAAACCGGTCTCACGGAGAAAAACACCAAATGAGATTCGTGATCGACAGTAACACAGCCGTCTCGGCTGTGGGTGTGGGGAGCGTCTCGCTCACCACTGATATGAATGATGCTGGGCGTGCCGCCCGCAGCACCCACCGGCGGAACAACTGCGTTACTTTTATCACCCTGTTCATCGCCCTGCTTCTTGCCGCGCCGCTCAAATCCGCCACCACCGCTCCGCTTCCTCCCCTCGACGGCGAGTCTTTGGTCACACTCCTCAAAGAAATACAGACACTGAACAAATCCATTCCGCAAAACTGGTTCATGGGCGAAGCACCCGCCAAGAATGAAATTCAAAAAACGCTCATTCCTCAGGCCACCCGCCTCATGGAACGGCTCCTCACATGGCCGAATGCCAGCACCTCCGAGAATGAAGCGGAAAGAAAATATCGCGAATGGAGCCTAGGGCTCAAACTGGTATTCCGCATCCAGACGGAATTCATCAATATGGATGCCACGGAGACCTTTAACCTGCTGGATGCCATCATCGCCAGATTTGACCCTCCGGATGCTACCATGGCACGGGCACAGCGCGCCAGAGCCGTCACCGAGCTTGTCACCGGAGCCTTGTCCCGCTGGTATGATGATTCAGATCTGATCATTCCGCGCCTGCTGGCGCTCGAGAAAACGTGGATTGAACCCCTCGGACAACCGCTGCCCGGATGGTGGCTCTCCCTCCGAGTCCGATTTTCCGAGCAACTTTATATCATTCCCGGAACACCGGAGCAATACGCTCAAGCCTCCCGCTGGATCAAAGATTACCTCAATGATCAATCCACACCCATTAGAACCCGCGCCTTTCGTGTCTGCAGCCTGAGCACCTCATTGTATGGAAATGGCGATCCCGATGGGGCCGCAACCATCCTTGAATATGCGAAAAACATCCCGGAAGGAGCGGCCTTCGTTGAGAATCCCGACTGGCTGCGCGCCCGCTTTTTTGTCGCGCAGATGGGTCATGGCGACCGCGTTCTGGCGCGCAGCATCCTGGAAAGCATGGATGGGCTGATCAGCCTGGGAAAGATGACTCAGGAAGATGGCTGTTACCTTCTCGTCATACAAAACTACTATAATCATCTGTCGCTGCCAGATATCGAACACCAGAAGCAGGTGCTCGAACTGCGAGCCGAGCGGCGCGAGCTGGAAGAAAACCGAAAAAAGAAAGTCGCCAAGCTATAACTTTTGCAATATGACAAAATCCAAGCTCAAATTATTGACCGCGCTCTGCGCATTGGCCGTTTTTGCCCCCGACTTTTCTCAAGCTGCTGGAGGAGAACCTATTCTCGTCGAACATACAATTTCACCTGAACCACCTGAACGTCGCGATTACTCCTGGCTAAACGCAACGGAGCCAGACAAGACCTTGTTTCCCAATTATACATTTACATTCGACATCACAGTGGAAACCACCGAAAAATACAAGCTTGCCCCTGGTTATCCGATAGTCAGTCCGAACGATGAAGCTGGTGTTGTATGGAGTAACGTTGGAACCGTTTGTAAAATCACCAACGCAACTTCCTCGCCCAAAACTGTAACCATCAAAGTCGAAGCATTGTGGGTGTTAAAAGACCCAATGGGAGGCGGCAGCGGCAGCGGCAGCGGACCTGAAGGAGGCGGCGGCATCAAGGGCAGCGCCACTGCAACAGTCAGATTGGCAAATTCAGACGTCGTCTGGGAGATTCCAGAGCCTATTGTATTAACCCGGCAATAAAAAGTAGTGACTTTTTACTGGGTTAGGCTATCTTTAGCGAATGAAACAAAGAGATGCCCGCACCCTTTCCCCTCTTCAACTTGA
>VFKE01000017.1 GCA_009885695.1 Verrucomicrobiota bacterium
AGCAGTTTCCGCTGTTCGCTCGACAGGGTGACGCCAGTGGTTTTTAGATTCATGCCGGACCATGGCAGGAAAATATCTATTGTCTAGACATTTCTGCGACAGAACACTACCAGAGTCTGTCGGACACGCAACGCGAGCAGGCCCAGGGCAACATCCTCGTCGGACTCGCGATGAGTGAATACGTCGAAGATTTTCATGCTGGCGATTTTTTGGTGCGTTCGATCATCGGCGGAGATCCGAACAATGGCATCCTCGCCGTCGGCGCCATCCCGCGCGTGGGGCAGACCTTGCAATTCCAACTGCGCGATCGCGAGGCGGCGCACGCCGACCTGCGCAACATGCTGCGGCAAAAGCGCGCGGCACTCGATGCGCCGCCGTTTGGCAGCCTGCTCTTCTCTTGCGCGGGCCGCGGGAAAAACCTTTTCGGCAAACCGAATCACGACGCCGCGCTGATCCAGACCATCTTCGTTGATGTCCCACTCGCCGGCCTGCTTTGCAACGGCGAGATCGGGACCGTCGGCGGAAAAGCGCACCTGCACGGTTTCACCGCCAGTGCAGCGTTTTTCGTGGCGTCGTGAGTGTTACTAACAGCATGCCCGTCGCTCTGGAATTATGATCTGCAGGTTGTGGGCATCAGCGCACGGTTGAACGAGTGGCACAGGCTTCCAGAGCCTGTGTGTTGACCGGGCATTGTGCCGGGTCTTGTTTCATCATGGCCCGATCAGAATGGTCGGGCTACACACAGGTTAAAAACCTGTGCCACACACCGTCATGCCGCGCGGCGTTTACTCTTCGCGCCCAGCATCCCGATCAACAAACGCTCCAGCACCAACTGCGAATCAAGTGCCGTGGTCACAAGCTTCAAGTTGGCATCGAGACAGGCGCGCAGTGCATCACGCAATTCGATCATGGTGAAACGCCGAGCCTCGTCGAGCGCCAGAAAAAGCGGATAGCCATTGATGCCGCTGCCGTCTTTCTTTTTCGGCAGATGTGCGGTCTGATCCGCTGGCAGTCGATCCAGTGCGCCAACGAAGCCTTGGTAATTCCCGCGCGGCAATTTTGGGTGACTGGCCACAATGTCCGCCGCCAGCAGCAGGCTCCGCACCCTCGGCACGATGGCGCCGAGCAATATGCCCACGGGATTCTGCCCCTGATAAATCAACGTGCGCAAGAGTTCCAACGCGCGACGCAGATCGCGTTTTCCAATGGCGTTGCCTACTTCAAAGATGATCCCCGCACGGCTCAGCGGCACGATTGCGCGCACGTCTTCAACGGTCACGCGCTTGGCTTGGCCGAGGTAAAGCCCGATCTTCTCCAGTTCTGAATCAAGCTGCCGCGTGTCTTCGCCGGCAAGTTGCACGAACATATCCAGCGCATCGCCGTCGAAAGTGATCCCCATGTCACGCGCCCGTCGTTGCACGAGGGGCATGACCTCATCTTCCCAGCCCGTCTTGCTGGTGTCCGGCCGGTCGAACACGCGCAGATCGGCCAGTTTCTGGATGCGCTTGTAGGCGGCGCGGCGCTTGTCCACCGCCGTGGCACTGAGAAGAAACTTCACCTCGGGCGGCAACTGCTTTTCCACATAATCCAAAATCGATTCAGCACCTTCAATCGCAGCGATGGTTTTTCCGACCTGGGTGTCGGCGAGGAAGTTCGCATTCTTCAACCACACCAGCTTGCCGCCGCCGAAAAACGGCAGCGTCTGCAGCGCGTCCATCGTGGCCCGCACGATGCGCTCGCAGTGCTCGGCATTGTCCGCCGCGCCATCGATGATATCCACCCCGAAGTCGCCCGCATCCGCCGGCGCCAGTTCGCGTGAGAGCGCCAGCGCCGTTTCTTTCACGCGCGACTCGTCCGTGCCGAGAACGGCGGCGAAGTTCGAGGACGCGGATTTCTTGGGCGGAGGCATGGCTGATGATTGGCGGGAAGAAGGCAACAGGCAAGAGGCGAAAGTGATGATGAGGTGGATTTTCTCTTGCCTCTTGCCTCCTGCCTTTTGCCCCGGATACTTCTCCCATGAATGCCGCGATCACTTCACTCCTCTCCGATTCACCCATCGACTGGCAGGCCGTCCTAGATGCAGTCATCGCAGAATTTAAAGGTAGCACCGGCGCGCTGCACCGGCTCAATCCAACCACGAACCTGCTCGCGCTCGTAGCACAGCGCGGCATGCCGCCGCATCTAATGCCGGTCATCGACAACATTCCCGTAGGCAAGGGGATCGCTGGTGTCGCTGCGAAACGCCGGGAGCCGGTGGAACTGTGCAATCTACAAGTCGATCTAGGTGGCGTGGCCAAAGAGGGTGCGCGAGCCACGAACGTTCAGGGTTCGCTGGCGGTGCCCTGCCTTTTCGGAGATGAATTGCGCGGCACCTTGGGCGTGGGCCTGATGACACCGCATGATTTTACGGATGATGAGAAAGCGCGGCTGATGGAGATCGGTCGCGCGATGGCTGAGATGTTGTGATGGTGGCACAGGCTTGCAGCCTGTGTGTTTTCCGCCGGTTTCCGGCGGATTGCGATCCTCGATTCCAACGCGATGAACCCGGGCAAAATGCCCGGGATACACACAGGCCGAAGGCACTGTGCCACATGCTGTGACACAGGACGACTCGCTCCTTGCGCGCCGGAGCAATCCCCGTATTCTGCCTCCCCACTTATGAACCAGCTCGACCAGCTCAAACAGCACACCGTCGTGGTAGCCGACACCGGCGATTTCGAAGCTATGCGCGCCTACAAGCCGCAGGACGCCACGACCAACCCCTCACTGATTCTCGCCGCATCGCAAAAGGCGGAATACAAACCGCTCGTGGACAAGGCTGTCGCGGATCACAAAGGCTCCGCGCTTAACGGTGTGAAACTCGCCGATTCGATCATCGACACCATTCTGGTGAACTTCGGCATCGAGATTCTAAAAATCGTTCCCGGTCGCGTCAGCACGGAAGTGGACGCGCGCTTGTCGTTCGACACCGCATCCACCATCGCGAAGGCCCGGCACATCATCGGTTTGTATGAGAAGAACGGCATCGGTCGAGAGCGCATTCTGATCAAGATAGCCTCCACTTGGGAAGGCATCAAGGCCGCCGAAGTTTTGCAAAAGGAAGGCATCAACTGCAATCTCACGTTGCTTTTCTCACTCGCGCAAGCCGTGGCCTGTGCCGAGGGCGGCATCAAGCTCATCTCACCTTTCGTGGGCCGCATTCTCGACTGGTTTAAAAAGAGCAGCGGCAAGGATTACTCACCCGCTGAAGATCCCGGCGTGAAGTCGGTCACGGAGATCTTTAATTACTACAAGCACTTCGGCCACAAGACGGAAGTCATGGGCGCAAGCTTCCGCAACAAGGGAGAGATCACCGAACTCTGTGGCTGTGATTTGCTCACCATCAGCCCGTCGCTCTTGGGTGAACTCCAGGCGGCGAGCGAGCCTATAATCAAAAAGCTCGACGCTGCGGCAGCGAAATCCGCGAAGATCGAGCGCATCAACTGTGATGAAAAATCCTTCCGCTGGATGCTCAATGAAGACGCGATGGCCACGGAGAAAACCGCCGAGGGCATCCGGAACTTTGCCAAGGACATCGTGAAGCTGGAGACGCAAATTCTTGCCGCAGTCTAGTTTTCAGCGATGCCAGTCATGTGTTAATGCAAGCCGCGCTCATTCGAGCGCGGCTTTTCATTGGCCAGCGCTGGATTCATGCGCTGCGGATTCAACGGAGAATCGAAGTTGCCTTGCTCCACAAAACTGCAACAGTCTCACTCCGCTCTCCCAAGCCTCAATGTCCGACACTCCCGAGCCTACGACTCCCGTTGACCTCTCCGATCTGCGCATGACGCCGAAGTGGGTGGCCGACTTTGGCAATGCACAGCCGCAGTTCCAAACCCACGAAGGTGAATCACATGATCGACCGCGACGTGATCGCGATGGTCGCGGCGGTGGTGATCGCGGTGGATTCGGTGGCGGCAGAAGCGGACCTCCGCGTGGTGCAGGCGGAAGACCTCCCGGTGGCGGAGATCGCGGATCGCGCGCGGGCGGTCGTCGTGAAGGCGGACCGCCGCGTGCCGGACAGCGCGATGACCGGCGCGAGCGTGGCGGATTTGGCAGGGACAGAGATCAGGGACCACGTTTTGAAAATCCCCCGGTGGTTCAAGGGCTGGTCGTATTGATCGAACCGGACATCAAAGCCGTGGAAGCGATGGCCAGCATGATTCGCAGCGCGGGGAAAGCTTACAGCGTGTTCGATGCCGCGAAGCTCGTGCTCTCCAGCGGAGACCGTTTCGATATCACCTTCACGATTGATGCGCCGAACGCGCCCAAGTTTGCAACGGTGCCCGCCGATGGTTCAGTTTGGCTCACCCGTGAGGATGCCTTGGCGCATCTCATGCAAAGCAACGTTCTCGATCAGTATTATCGCGCCGAGGAAGTTGAACTCGAAGAACCCAAGGGCATGTTCACCAGCATCGCCATCTGTGGATTCAGCGGTGAACTGCTCGGCCCGCCCAATCATCACAGCTATCAGGCCACCCTGCACCGGATCCATCGCGAAGGATTCAGCAACATCCATTTCGAGGATTTCAAGCGTCGCGTGCGCACGGATTCCAGCCCGGAAGCCGTCGAGAAATGGAAGGAATCGCAAAGGCGCGGCAGGCAGTGGATCGATCTCAAGGCTGAAGTCCCCGAGGGTGGTGAAGCCCCCCGGTTTAAGACGCGCGCGGAAGTGGACACCCATTTCCGCACGCATCACGCGGATTCTTTGCTGGGTGAAACCGCCCGCGCGACTGTGCCTGGCAATATTCCGAAAAAGAACCTGCCGCCCACGCTTTACTTCGCGCTGCGCCGGTCGGTGGACGAAGCCCGCAAGCATCTGCTCGGCATCGCGCAGCAGCTTTGCGTCGGATTTGAGAAGCAGGGGCTGAAGCTCTTCAAGCGCCGGGGAGGAAAACTCTGGGTTAGTCGCACAAGGCCGAAGCTGATCGATAGCAGCGTGGTGCTCTCCGATCGCATTTCGAAGATGATCGAGCTGGTGAAAACAAAGCCCGGCATCCATGTGAAAGAGCTGGTCGAAACCATCGCGCCCGGAGAAGAAACGCCTCCACAGCAAGCCGCCGGATGCGCGGAGGCTGAAACCGCGCCCGTGGCGGAAACAAAGCCAAGCCCCCTTGCGCAAGAATGCATCCAAGTGCTGAAGGATCTATACTGGCTCAACAGCGAAGGATACCTCGTCGAATATTCTGACAGCGCCGTGTTTATCGGTGTCATGGAGCCACCGCCCGCGAAACCGAAAGCGGCGAAGCCAGTCGTGGATGCCGGGCAGGTTGAAATCAAAATCGACGAGGCAACGACTACGCTAGAAGTCATATCACCTCCATCAGCAACAGCAGAGAATGTGGATATGAGCGAGGAGCCAATAAAACACATGGCCGGATCGGATGAAGATTTCATCATCGACCCGCCTGAGGTGGCGTCCTCCCCTGAGAATGCCGAGAACGCGCCCTAGCCCAGCTTCCGCTCCAGCGCCGCCTCCATCGCGCGCTCCACAAGCAGCACAGCGAGCGACTGTGTCGCGTCATCCAGTGATTGATTCGCCGCTTTCAACTTCTTCACATCATGCGGTTCGTGATTGATTGAATCGCGCACCTGCGCAGCGCAGGATTTGATTTTGTGCAGCTCGTCTTCAATGAGCAAGGTGCCACACTGGGCGAGAGCCTCAGCAACAGCTACCAGCAGTTCCTCGCCCTTCAATCGAGACTCGGTCCAGATCCGTTCATTCATGTCCTCGAAGGCGTGGTCCACACTCTCGGCGATCATCTGCTCTACCTGGGCATCGTCCACATTCACAGCGGAGCTTTGAATCTCCAGCACGGTGTCGGCCTTGGTCGCGGTGTTGCGCGTCAGCACCTGCAAGATGCCATTGGCGTCGAGGGAGAACTGCACACCTACCCGGGCACTGCCCTTCGGTCCTGAAGGAAACAGCACGGCGATGCGCCCCAGTTCCCAGTTGTCTTTCGCGAGTTCGCGCTCGCCCTGGAGCACGCGGATCAGCATTTCGCTTTGGTTGGTCACGGCGTTGGTGAACATTTCGCCGGCCTTGCAGGGAAGGGTGGTGTTGCGCGGGATGATGACATTCATCAGCCCACCGAAAGTTTCGATGCCCAGCGACAGCGGTGTGACATCCAGCAGCACCACGTTGCGCAATGAACCGCTCAAGATGCCGGCCTGGATGACCGCGCCCATCGCCACAGCTTCATCCGGATTCTGCGAGATGTTTGGCTCTTTGCCGAAGATATCTGCCACGATGCGCCGCACCAGAGGCATGCGCGTGGAACCGCCCACGAGGATGACTTCATCGAGTTGGTCTGGCTTGAGATTAGCATCGGTCAGCGCCCGGAGGCAGTGTCGGCGAGTGCGCTCGATCAAGGGCAGTGCGATTTTTTCCAGATCGGTGCGCGTGGTGCGGACGGAGAGGTGTTTCTGTGAATCAAGGAATGGAATCTCGATGGTGACTTCATCGTGCGATGAGAGTTTTTTCTTTGCCGTCTCAGCGGCATCTCGTAGCCAGGGCATCTTGCCCTTGATGATTTCAAGCGAGGGCAAGATGCCCTGGCTACGAATCCAATCTGCAAAGGCACGGTCAATGTCGTCGCCGCCGAGTTGGGTGTCGCCCGCGGTCGCCAGCACCTGGAACACACCGTCGCGCATTTCGAGGATTGAAATATCGAAGGTCCCGCCGCCGAGATCATAGACCGCGATCTTTTTCCGCTCCTCCAGCTTGTCCAATCCGTAGGCCAGCGCGGCGGCGGTTGGCTCGCTGAGAATGCGCTCCACCGTGAGTCCGGCAAGTTCACCTGCGCGCTTCGTGGCCTGGCGCTGGGCATCGTTGAAGTAAGCCGGCACGGTGATGACTGCGCGAGAAACTTCCATTTCCAGTGCGCGCTCAGCGATGTTCTTCAAGTGCCGCAGGATGTCGGCGGAAACATCGACCGGTGTTTTTCCAATCCCCGTCAAGTCATACGATGGCTTCCAGTCGCCTTCGCCTTGGCGCCGTCCGATGAGCCGTTTCACGGAACTCACTGTGCGCTCTGGATCCAGCGCGCGCTGCCGCAGTGCCCTTGCGCCGACAGTGACTGCTCCCTCTTTCGCATAATGCGCCACTGATGGCGTGAGCCGGCTGCCCTCGGCATCGGCCAGCAAGATCGGAAAGCCGCTGTCCACCACGCCGACTAGTGAGTGGGTGGTGCCAAGATCAATGCCGAGGATTGCACTCATCAGTGAATTTACATCAAGGCCAGCAAGCTTTCTCTCACCTGCGTCTGCCATTTAGCAAGGTAGGCGAATTTCGCCTGTAAAACGCCAAGCTGTTTCCAATCCATGCTGGCATCAAGCCCTGGCAATTCAGCCTCCATTTCCTTGCGGCGGCGGTCGAGTTCAAATCCAATGCGCTCCAGTGATTCACGCTGCTGCATTTCCTCGTTCGCGAGCAAGGCCTTCGACAAGGCGGTCTGCGCTTTTAACTTTCGGTCAATGAATTTGGCTGAAGCTTCCAGTGCTGCGCCCAGTTCCGAAAACAAGCTCATCATGCCTTCATCGATTGGCACGGTGCGCCATTGCTTGGCATCCACTGGCGCGGCGAGTTCCAGCAGATGTTTCAGTCGCTTGTCCGTAGCGCGCAAAATTTCATAAGCGGCATTCACCTCAGCGGCCCTTGATTCGTCGCCGCCGTGATCGGGATGCGCGGCGCGGCTGTGAGCGGCATAGGCTTTTTGCAGTGCCCCCTCATCCAGCGCGGCGCGGCGCGTGAAATTCAGTGTCTTGTAAGCGTCGAACATATTCTACGTTGCAAGCGACGTGGGCGTCGCTTCTACGCCGCGAAACTCTCGCCGCAGGAACAGGTCACGACGGCATTGGGATTCTTCACCTTGAAGCCGCCTTGCTGGAGGTCATCGCTGAAATCCAGTTCACTGCCGCTGACGAACAGGGCGCTCTTGGGATCGATCACAACCCGCACATCGCTGGAGACGACCATGATGTCGCGGTTCGCTGGACCATCGACGAGATCCATCTTGTATTGCAACCCGGAACAGCCGCCGCCGACTACCGCAATGCGCAGCGCGCCGTGTTCCGCACGGCCCTGCTTTTTTAAGAGGCCGAGCAGCCGCAACGATGCGTTGGGCAGCACCTTGATGAGCTTTTCGTTGCCGAGCTTGTATTCTGGGGACTGGGCGGCTGCGACGGTCATGGACATGGAGATGATAGTGGCAAAGAAGCGGAGAAGCAAAGGCTCCATTGAGCCCCTGACTACTAAATGCGGGGTTAAGCGGCTGCGTCTTTTTTAATAATGCAATAGCGCACGCCCACCCAGCGGATGAAGATGAGTTTCTTCGTAAACCCATCCTGTCAATCTTGTTAATCCTGTCTCAACCCACCCATTGTGTTTTTCGGGCTCAATTTCACTGCCGTAGCAGCCGAGGTCGGAGCAACCGAGATCGTCGGCGAGAATAAAGTCGATGTTCAGCTTCGAAGCGGAATCGGCGGATGAATTACCGCATAGGGCGAAAGGGAAATATAGAAAGAGTAGCCTGGTCATGGATGCGGGTGGCACTGTTGCCGGATCAAGTCAATGCCCACCAGTGGCAAATACTACCCCGCTTGTGCCATTTGTGGCGGGCAGCTCATGTCGGCGCTACTGCCGCGTTCGTCGTGGGACAGGGTGCTCGATGGTCCGTCAAACTCGTGCACGCGTGATGCGAAGCGCGCCAGCACTTGGTGCGAGACGGCGTTGAGTGTGGTGAGCACGTTGTGGCCGCGGGAGGCAGCGGCTTCGTAACTCAGATGGCGCTGTTGGCCGTTGTTGAGCAGATACTCCATGTATTCCACTGGCGCGGCGTTGGGCGCGTCGCGTTTGTTGTACTGCAGCACGATGGGGATCTGCTCGATATTTTGGCCGTTCAGGCGGAGGTTGGCCTCGAAATTCTGCCACGCGTGGATGTTGTCACGCTGGCGATCGAGTTGCGAATCAGCGACAAACACCACGCCGTCGGCCTGACGGAGCACGAGTTGGTAGGTCGCATTGTAGACGATTTGTCCGGGCACCGTGTAGAGATGGAAGCGGGTGCGATAGCCGTTTAGCACGACGGCTTCCACGGCCAGAAAATCAAAAAAGAGTGTGCGGTCCTGGGCGGTCGCGAGCGAGATCAGATCGCCACGCGTCTCCGGATCGAGGCATTGATGGACGTGCTGGAGGTTGGTCGTCTTCCCGCCAATCGGCGTGCCGCAATAAACAATTTTGAAGCTGACGTAGCGCTCCGCGTGGTGGATCGACGCCATGACTCGGAGGATTTACCTTGCCGACGATTCGCTGAGGATCGCAGCGATTTCACGGCCGAGGAGGGTGATCTTTTCCTTCAGCGCAGTCTCGCGTCGGCGCGGATCATGCAGCACGGCGAAAGTGATCGCGCCCTGAAGGCAGAAGGTCGCTTCGACCTGGTCGCTCTGAATGTGGAGTGTCTCGGCATCATCGATTCCCGTGAGACTGGCCAGAGCGGTGAGGCCGTTGATCTTCGAGGGTGCATCGTGCAAGAAGCGATGGGCCTCCGGTGAATCATCTCCGGATTCGGCGATTGGGCGTCCGTTGTTGACACAGAGCGCGGCGGAGACACCGGGGAGATGACGCGTCAGATTTACGATCTGAGTGACATCCGTGGCATCGGGTGATCCGAGCAGCACCGTCAGAAGAAGTCGCCGGGTGGCGTTGTCGCCTCGTGGTGTGGCCACAGCGGCGAAGGATCCCTGAGGCGGAAGCACCGGCGCGGGGGAGACAAACTCGGGCGCGCCAGTCAGTGGATTGGCCGGAATGATGACCGACGCGTTCTTTTCTGGTGTTGCTGATGGTAGCAGATCAGAATTTTGTTCGGCAACGGAGGGAGTGAACAATGGTTTCGCTTCTGGCGTTTGCGGAGCGTCAAACGAGATCGGAGTTGCCAGTGTCGGGGCAGGACTGTTCCAAAGCGGCTGTTGTGGGGCGGGAGATTCGAGCACGGTCTCTTTCCATGAGTTATCCGGAACAGGCGCGAAGGGATCGAGTCGCGTGTCGGACGGAATGGCCGTGGCTGCGATGGATGCTGGAGCCATCTCGGAGACGGCGGAATATGCAGTGTTCGATGGAAGTTCGACCTGCACACCGCTGCGCGCCTGAGTGAAGAGCACGCGAATGGGTGCGTCCAGACCGGCGACGATGGCTTCCAGCGGAATGATCACCCGACCAGTGGCGATCTGACCGGCCAGCATCTCACAGGGCAGTGTGAACTGAACCCAAGATGGAATGTTTTCGGGATTGGTGCCCAGATCATGTGCGGCGCAATTCTTCAGTGAGGCAGCAAGATTCAGTTTCACTACCTTGCCGCCATCGCTTGCTCCCTCTACTGGTTGCATCATTGGTGCCTGTGCCGGATGAGGCGGCTCAACGGCGGCAGGCAGCGGACTGCCGCCAAAGAAACTTGCGGTATCGATTGGTGGCTTCTTCGCAAAGGGATCTGCCGCAGGCGGCGCAGATTGCTCCGCAGCCTTTGCCAAAGCCTGGATGCGTTCGAACGGATTGAATGGTTTTGATGAAGCTGTTGGGAGGGAACTCGCCGGCGCGGTCGGTGTATTTTCCACTTGGGCTACGGGCTGACTGAGTTCGGCGGGTGCCGGTGCCACTCCAAAGTTGCTGAAGAATCCGGCCGCATGGGGAGGCGCGGTTTCAATTGGCGCGATTGCTGCGGGTGAGTCAGCGGCTAACTGCGGTTGTTCGACAGGAAAAAAAGTAGCACCGACGCCGGGCAATGAGGCAGCGGCTGCTGGCGCAGGAGATTGGGCTGAGAAAATTGACTCCCAGTTGGCAGGTGGTGCTACTGGCGGATTAGCCGGCGACGCAGGCGCTGCCGGAAAGGGTGACACTGAGGCGGGTGTCTGCGCGAATGGCCAGGCCGTGGCCTGCGGTTCGGGCGAAGGCGCCGAGAAAAACGAACTGTCCTGCGACGACGATCCAACGCCCGGCACCGACTGCACGACCGGACCATTGAGCATCGAGGGAATAGCTGGAAGTGCGTCTGCCGACTGCGGGGCTGGCGCGGGCGCAATGGGTGACGCAAAGGAAGAAAAGGAAGATGCGCTCCCAGACTGCGGTGCGTCTTGCGCGGACTCAGGTGCCAGTGAAAAAGGACTCGAGACTGTCATGGACGGTGCGGTCATGAAGGGACTGGCCGCCATTGCTTGCTCGGCAGCTGGTATGAGAGTGAAGGGCGCGGGATGAAAAAGGAGGGGGGCGGGCGCAGCGGGTGAAGCCGTTGCAGGTTCATCTTCACGGGGTGCCGACACTATCCCAAAAGGACTTGATGGCGTGGGGGTTCCATGTTGAGGCATCATCGCAAATGGATTTTGCGGTGCAGCCGTTGTCGTGTTTCCTGGTATCAGATGGGCAATTTTATGCGGCGGCAACGGAACCGTTCTCGAATCGTGAGGCCCAACAGCCATCTGGAACATCGACGGGCAGACCCGGAAAAGTTCGTAGAGCGGGATCGTGGGATTACCGCTCCGCAAAGCGCTTTCAAGAACGTGATCGGGAACAGTTACCGGATGAGTCGAAGGCAGTCCGGGATTTTTTGCGACATCGGCCGGTATCCACGGCAACAAGTCACCTATGGTTAGTCCCGCAACGGGTGTTTCTTCAGCGGGAGCGAATGGGCTCAATGCGACCGGCGCGCCAACGTGGGCTTCAACCGTGGCAGTCTTGAAGAGCATCGAGTTGGGGAATACTGAATTGGAATCGGCCACAGACTGAAAGGGTGAAGCAACTTCGGCCGGAGCCGCGTTCTCGGGAACCACAAGAGTAGCGGCTGCACCATTAGTGGAACCGCTTTTGCCAAAGAAACTGCGCAGGGAAAATGCCATGGACAAGTTATCACCGCAATTAAATTTAAGTATTCATATTTACTATGTAAAATAAGAATGACAATAAACCATTGCTTAAGCGATAATAAATATCAATGAGAAGCTAAGCAAGAAAAAACTCCGGCAGTCTAACTATTTTTTCTGGAATCCAAGATTTCTCAAATCAGTGTGCCCTACAGCGCCAGATGCCCCAGAGCGAGCAATCCATAATAAGTGTACTCGACATCCAGTGCATCGTCTGCCCAGTGCCCATGGAAGCCACCCTCTGCCGACCAAAGTGAATCCACAAAATCGAGACAGCGCTCGCGTTCCGTTTCTAACGAAATCTGCAAACCGTCGAGCGCGTGCAGCGCCACCGCCGTGCTTAACAAATCCGGTAACGGTGCTTTCGGCGTCGCGAGGAACCCACACGATACATGTTGCTGCTGCAACAGCCAGGCACTGCTGTGCACCGGCGGCGATTCCTGTAGATGGCGGAACAGCGTGAGCGTGGCAGCCGTCGCGCTGGTGGTGCCCTGCGCGAGTCCGCGCTCGTTGGCAAATGACCCATCTTCAAGCTGCAACGATCCCAGTGAGTTCAAGAGTTGCTCCGGCTCTGCGAGTGCCATATCCAGATCCGATAAAGCTCCCCACGCGAGCAACGCACCATAGGCAGAACCATGCGCCCGGCCTGGCGTTCCATGAAAGCCACCGTCAGGCGTCCGGAAAGTATTAATCCGGCGCGCCAACGAGTACTTTATTTTGTCCTCAAAAAAATTTCTCTCCAAAGCCGCACCACATCGCGCCAGTGAGCAGGCGTGAACGAAGTCGAGTGACTCCGGCTTCGCGGATGCGACAAGAAACTCCGCAACGTTCCCGGTTGGCGGTTCCAACTGGAGCGCGAGCATCGCCTCCAGTCCGAAGACGGTGTAGTAAAGATCCGGACATCCGTCACGGTTGGCAAAACCACCAGAATCGGTCAGCCGCGATTTCACGAAGTCCGCTACCAATTGCGCTGATTCGCCCAACAACTTGGGTGCCAGCCGCGACACTTGGAGCATCTCGAGCCGGAAACTGGGTCGTGTGGTTGCGATCACGCTCCGCCATGCCTCGTTTGCCCCGCGACGTCAACCGCCCATGCGTTCAACGTCTGCTTCGCGCGGGAAGCTTCCGCTTCGCGGCCCTGGGTTTCACACCCTTGACCGGGAGCGTGATGCTTCGCTTCGCTGCGATTTTTGCCTTCAAGAGGCGCAGTTCATTTTGCACTTTCGCAAGCTGGCGCGAAGTGGCTTCAAGCCGCCCGGCTGTGAGCCGGGCAATGAATTCGTAAAGCGCGGCGTAGAAAGCCGGATACTCCTCGCGAGGCTTGATGTCCTGAAGAAATTTTTGGTCCACGGCAAGACAAACCACCCGCGTCTTGGCCACCACGGAAGCCGAGCGCCGATCCTCACTAACCACGGCCAGCTCGCCAAAAACTTCACCCGTCTGTCCGATGGTCGCCAACAGCTTGCCCTGTCTGCGCACCTCCACCTCGCCGCTGAGAAGGATGTATATGCGCGAGTCAATCGCGCCTTCGTCGATCATCACATCTCCCGGTTCACCCTGAACGTAGTTGCTGGAATCGAGCACATCATCGAGTTGCTCGTCGTCGAAGGAACCCAAAAACGGCAGTTTCTTCAAGGCAGCCGGCACCCGGCCGTGTTCGTGAATGTATGCGAATTCTTTCATTTATCCGCCATACTGTGGCAAAAACCGCGGCTAATTAAAAGTTTTCTTCACTTAAATTTGCGGTTTTTCATGTTCCCTGTGTTTGGCAGGCTGGCATTTGCGCTTTCACCGGGTTCCTGTAGGTTCGCTGCCCATGAAAATGCCGCGACTCATCCCACCCGTTGCTCTCGTTCTGTTTCTCTCACTCGCCTTGAGCCAGTGTGGGGAAAAAGATGCGCCCGCCACGCCCGCCACTTCAATGCCGGCTGCCACCGCTCCGACGAAGCCGCCCGTCAGCTTCGCCGCGAAGGCTCCGATGCTCGGATTTGCGGGCAAACTGCCTGCCAACACGGAGTTCTACATCGGCAGCGCCAACTTCAAACAGCATCTCGAGACGCTGAAAAAGTCCGCGTTTTACAAGGAGGTTTCCGCGCTCGCCAACGACAAAACCCCGGCCCCGGCCTCGGGTGACAAAACCATGAAGGCCCTCCAGAAGCTCTGGGGTGACGAGATTTTCATCGCCGGCGGAGCGGGCATGACGGAGTTCGCAACTTGGTTCCGCACGATTAGCCGCCTCTACAATGAGCTGAATTTCCGCATGCTCATGACTGGCGCCGCCTTCAATCCCGCCATCGCCAAGTCCAAAGAGAAGTCCAGGGCCTTCAATCCCGCCGTCTTGTTCCAGTCCCTTCTTGCCGACCCCTCACAACTCGACCGCGCCAGCGATGTCATCGCCAAGTTCGACCTGCCGCCCATGCTCTTTGGCGTCAAGGTTGATAATCCCGCTGAGGTAGCCCGCGACCTCATCCCCGAAAAAATGCTGAAAAATGCGCCCCCGGATAAAGTCACCGTTGGCACCGTCAAGAGTCCCGATGGCAGCACTTTCCAAACCCTCACCACCGACGGCGCAAAACTGCTCGCTGATGAAGCCAAACAGCAAATGCTTGCCAGTCTGCCGCCAGCTTTCAACGAGCGGTCGCGCAAGGCAATCGAAAAAATGCTCACGGATTTTCAGGGCAAAAAATTCTCATTCGCCTGGGGTCCGGTCGGTGACCATCTCATCTTCGCCTTCGGGAAAAACCTCGACCATCTGAAGTTCGCCGATGATGCCGGGGCTTCGCTCTTGTCGAAACCAGAGCTGACGCAGTTAAGTCCCTATGCAAACAAAAACCTTCTCGGGCTGGTTTACTCCAGCGCTGGCGTGCTGGAGGGCTTGATGGATAATCAGCCTTTGACCCCCATGCTGCGCGGCGTGGTTGGCGCCATGAAGGAGAACCCGATGTTCTCTGCCCTTGGCACGATTCTCGAAAATCAGCTTGCCGAATACACGCCGGCCGAGTCCGCCTTATTTAAGATGGAAATCACCGCCCAAGCCGCTGCGATCTGGTGGGATCGCGGCTTGCATATGGAAAGCTACGGCGGTGCCCGCTCCAGGGCCTTCGAACTGGCAAAAAATTTGCAATACGCCCGCCTGGTTGACCAACCCGGTGTCGTCGCCGCTTTTGCCTACCAGCGCAGTCATCCGTTTGAGAAATTTCAGCGTGCATGGATGGAGAAGCTTTTCAGCATGATCTACACCGCCGCGCAGGAACTGATAAAAACAGGCATCGCCGGTCCGGAGGGCGGACAGAGCTTCGCCATGTTCGAGGGTTTGGTGCTGCCCATGTTGAAAAAAATTTATGACGCCGACAGGGAGCTTTCCGACAATGGACTTGGTGGCGAAGCGGCGTTCGTCATTGATGTGAATGGCAAAATGCCTTCGCTTCCAGGAGTCCCGATCGAAGCCAAGGACATGAAATTTCCCCGCATCACCACAATCTCCGAAGTGACCAACCGCGGCATCGTGGCCTCAAGTTGGAAAAAGATGAGCGACACCATCACCGAAGCTATCGGCACCTTTGCCGGCGGCGGTGGTGGTGCATCCGACGCGAAGGGCACTACTGCGGGTGCAGCGCCGTCCGGCTTTGTTCCCCCGGATCCGATCAGCACCGAGAAAAACGGTGTGACCACCTGGTTCTACGGCCTGCCGTTTTTTGCCGGGGACATGCTTCCCTGCGCCTCAATCAATGACAAGCTGCTGGTGCTCAGCACCTCCAAAAACTGCGCTGAGGCCTTCGCCGGCGAACTCTCCAAACCTGCGACCACAAGCGTGGACGGACTCGTTTGGAAACTCGACCTCGGTGCGCTCGTGGATTGGGGCGTCTCCGCCACCAAACTCTCGCCCGCTCAAACGCCAGAAAAGCAAAAAGAAATGAAGCAGGTTCAGAAATGGGTTAAACCCTTTCACGCCATGCGCGGTCGCATCTTCTTGGAGAACAGTGTCCCGCGCCAGAGCTTCACCTGGGAGATCAACGACCTCGTCTCCTTCGACTAGAGCGCGGCCCCCCACGACCGCATTCGATGGTCAGCCGCTTTTATAACGACTTTGACACCGCCCCGCTCGACGAAAAACGGGCGCGGCGTTCCGAAGACGAATACCGCAGTGCCTTTCAGATCGATCGCGACCGTATCCTGCACAGCGCCGCCTTCCGTCGCCTGCAAGGCAAGACGCAAGTCTTTCATTCCTTCCTCATCGGCGAATACGACTTTTACCGCTCACGCCTGACGCACAGCCTGGAGGTTTCCCAAGTCGGTCGCGCGATCTGCGGGTTTCTCCAAACCAAAGGCGCACCACTCGACGACGCAGTGTTCATTGACCCGGATCTCGTCGAGGCCGCGTGTCTCGCGCACGACCTCGGCCATCCGCCCTTCGGCCACACCGGCGAGCGAGCCTTGCACCGGCTCATGGAGGACTTTGGCGGTTTCGAGGGCAATGCCCAAACCTTGCGCCTCCTCACGGAAACACTCTTCGGCGACGGACGCGAAGGCATGAACCCCACCCGTGGCTTGCTCGATGCCATTCTCAAATATAAAACGCTGCATCACGATGCCAGCGGCGCGAAAAATCATTACCTCTACGACGAGCAGGAACGATTCATCCATTTTGTCCTCGGCGGCGCGGAGTTCCCCGCGGAACTGACCCCGGGAAAAGCCCGCAACGGTTTTCGCAGTCTCGAATGCCAGATCATGGACTGGGCCGACGACACCGCCTATTCCATCAATGATCTTTCCGACGGCATCCGCGCCGGGTTCATCACCGAAATCAAACTCGCCGCCTGGGCCGAGCAACAATCACTACCGGGTGAAGAGGCCGGGCACGTCGAGTTCTTGATCGACGCCATCGAAAGTGGCAAGTTCGAAGGCCGGCTCGGCCGCAGCATCGGCGAGCACATTCGTGGTTGTTCCCTTCAGCCGCGCCGCAACTTTATTTTCCACCACACGCAGCGCTACGCCTTCGACCTAGCCATCGACGAGGAAGTGCGCCGCAAAGCGAAACTCAACAAGCGGATCGCGCTCGAACTCGTCTTCCGCGCGCCGAAGCTCCAGCAGCTCGACTTCAAGGCCGAGCTGATGTTGGAAAGATTGTTCGAAGCCCTGCGCGAACAATACATCGAGCGCGAGAAACCCCGCCTCCACCTGCTGCCCGAGCCCGTGGAAAAATCCATCATGGTCGCGCCGGACAAGTGTGCTCGCGCCCGGCTCGTATGTGACTGGCTCGCAAACCTCACCGACCGCGCCGCCTTCCAGGCTCACCAACGGATGTTCGACACATCGGGCGGACCATTGCCGGATTTCGTGTGATGCTACAACGGAACGCGGACTTCAGTCCGCCGCTTGTGCGCCATTCGTGAACCAGTGCCGCAAACGACTTGCAAGCGTTGGTCGTCCCTCCATCGTTATGTCGCGCCTCCCTGAATCGCCTGTCCCGCGAACTCACGTCCCATGTTCAAGCAAGCCCTCAAATACCTCGATGCCTTTAAACACGGCAAGAACACCGAAGCTCGTCGCGCTGGAAGCGTTGATGAAGTCGCTGCGGCATCAGGCCTTTACCGGAGAGTTGTGAAATGAAACCGCCCACGCCAGCCTCATCATTGGGACGCCCCCTCAGGGTTTGACCAAAGGGTGGGCCAATGTCCCAAGGCTCAGCCCTCACTGGCTGTAGACAGACGTTGGGTCTCGGAGCTTTTTTCACTTTAGAACATTTTCTAAAAAAGACGTAGCCGCATCTCAGTAAGAGTGCGGGAAGAAGCCACGCCAGCCAACGAAGCATGCCTATTTCCCGCGTTTTCGCTTCGCGGCTGCGGGGAGAACTTCCATATTTCCCGCGTTCTTACGAACGCGGCTACGAACGCGGCTACGAACGCGGCCACGAAATTATTTAAACCTAAAAAGAAAAATGGAATCACCGCCCGCTCTATAGGTCTAATTTTCAGTGAATTCCCATCGCTCCGCGATGAACTTTCCTGGTGATAAACGATTCATGTTCAAGGCCTTGTGTTTAAAGGCACAGCCCGATTTTCGACGGTTCTATTTTCCTTTTTAGCAGACAATCCACGGCGTGCGGGATGCAGAACGGAGAGTAACTCCAGTCAAGTTAGTCGGGAGGTTAACCCGCTCTCAATAGTGCCACCCCTCACAATCCCGGCGGCCGATCCTTGATGGAGCGGCCCGAGGGACGACTGGGCACGACGATGGTCGGATCGAAGAATTCACCTCCCTGAACGATCACATTCTGCGTGGGGTCCACGACCAGATGCGGGCGGTTGGCTTCGATCTCCTTGAAGTAGAGCCGCTTTACAACATTACCCTGGGTGTTGATGATGATGTGCGAATAAATATGGGGTTGAGTCATAAACAGCACATTGAGCCTGTTTTCCTTATCGAGCGTGATTTGTGGATCAGCCACGTGGATCCAGCTTCCAAGCGAAAAGGTGGCGAGATTCATATTGGTTTTGTCTTCGAGAAGTCTCAAATAAAGATTAGTGTGCTCGAAATCCTTGAGCACGGAAAGCTCGTAGCGCCGGATCTGACCGGCCCCTGCGAGGCCAAGCGGCACACCAAATGGCTTCGACCAAAATGGCTTTGAGGCCGAAAAACCGCCTCGGGCGCGGTTGGATGCAATGTATTGCTGCGACGGCGGATGATAAACGTTGGCCACGACAATATAGTTTCCGAAATCCGAAAATGTAAACTGGTCGGAAAGTGCGATCTTCCGCGTGATGGTGGAGCCTGATTTGAAGACAATGTTCTCCTCGCTCCGGAAGCGCATGGGCGGGACGGGGCGCGTTTGTGGATCGATGATGTCAAAACTGAGCCAGGGGGTGTTGTTCGGCCCACCAAGAACGACATCTGCGCCGGTGCGATTCATGACGGTCACGGAGGCTTCCACGCCTTCGTAGGTCAGATAATTTTCCTTGTTGAGCTTCAGCGTGATTTCGTATTGCGCACGAGCAACTGCCGGGCAGAGCGCAAGAAACAGCATGCAAAGCGTAAAACGATTCAGCAAAGAATGCGGAGTGGAGCCGGTCATGCAGGAAGAGCGTTGAAATGAACGAGACTAGCAGAAAATGGCACGTTTGCCAAGTTCCGAACTCCAGCTCACGGGGTGGAAGGCGGTTGGTCAGACGCGGTGCGAAAGCCGAGCGCTTCACTGGAGCTTTCAGGTGATTTGTAGAAGTGCCGGGCGGTCAGCAGTTCGGGTGAACTTGGTGCGGCGAAGCACCCTCCGCGAACCAGAGGCACGCGTTTGTCGGGATAGTCGGGATGGTCAGTCCAGGTTGCGGTCCATTCCTCCACGTTGCCCGCCATGCCGACCGCACCGCATGGGCTGATATCTGTCGTGTATTTGTTGACTGGTGTCCAGCGCTTGCTGCTATCGATCTTTCCGCTTTTTTCCCCGGTCGTGTCGTAGTCCTGGCCGAGGTTTGCCGCCTTGGGCATCGCCACATTGCCCCAGGGATAAGCGCGCCCATCGGTGCCGCGCGCCGCTCTTTCCCACTCCTCCTCAGTCGGCAACCGGCGCCCCTTCCATTTTGCATAAGCAGCGGCGTCCCACCAGTCCACCATCACAACCGGGCAATTCACATCCACGCGTTGTGCATCCACCACTCCGCCACTGAGCGCAGCGGCGTAAATCTCAACCCATTTGGCAGGTTTGTGCGTCTTTTTTGATGCTGGCTGGAGCGGGTCATCCCATGCAAACGCACGCCTGGGATCAGCGTCCAGCGCCTTCAAGAATTCGTCATACTGTGAAATCGTGACCTCATACTTGTCGATCCAGAATTTTGATAGCGTCCTATTCCCATTCCGCTGAAAAATAAATTCGCCTGCGGGCACCGCCACCATTTCCTCGGTCAGCGGTTTAACCGGCCGTGAATCAGCGCCACGATATTTGAACACGATGATGCTGCCGATCAACGCCAGCGCCAGACCGACCCAAGCCAATGCGGAGACACTTTTCCCAGCCGAACGGGCGGCTACGATCTCATGTGCCTCCTTCGTATCCGCGCGTTTCATTAAACTAGCCTGCCGGTTCTGCTCCTGCATGTTTACAGCGCGCCGGTTTAATGTCTCCCAGTCGAGTTTTTGCCGGGCCAGTGTCTCCAACATATGCCGGGCGCGCTGCCCCTCACAGAGCGCGCGAAGCATCATCAGAAAGCGTCCAGTGTCCGACCCGTAGTCGCGACTCTTTCCGGTTTGCGGACGAATTACGTTCACAATGCTGGCTTGCTGCTCTTCATCGACAAAAATATCCCGGGCTGTCGGCATGCGATAATGATGGCCACGTAACACCGCCAGGCTCATGGCCTCGCTCACGCCGGCAATGACATCCGCGAGCGTTTTTTCCTTAAACTTCACGCAGGTGGCGATTAGTTTTTCAAGTGAGCGGCCGTGCGGCATCTCGCGAGTATAATACATCCAGCCTTCTAACTTCTGTGCTTCATAGAGTGGTGCGATGCGCGGATGAGTGATTGATGCCTTCACGCGACTGCGTTCGAGGAACCCCTCCACCGCGGTGGCGTCATTAAGCAGTTCCGGCTTGAGAAGCACCAAGGCCACC
The DNA here is from genome assembly GCA_009885695.1 of Verrucomicrobiota bacterium. Taxonomy (GTDB): domain Bacteria; phylum Verrucomicrobiota; class Verrucomicrobiia; order Verrucomicrobiales; family Verrucomicrobiaceae; genus VFKE01. Next base: position 20,549 of record VFKE01000017.1, read on the forward strand.
TCGCGCTTCACCGACTGCTGCAACGCGAGATAGGTCTCGGAATCTTTCTCCACATAGAGACGCTCCTTGATGACATAGTTTCCGAGCACCGTCCCGGGTGGGAGCATGGGGGGCGCATCCATAGCTACCAATTCTTCGTCTGGCACCACTGAAACGTCAGCCTGAGAGACTGATTGATCCTGGGGACGGACTTGGCCGGCAACCGCAGCAGCGAGAGCCCCATCACCAACTGGTTCGCAGAGCACCACACTGTCCTCGATGAATGCACCCAATTCCGACAGCTCATTACGGCTCGTGACCACGGTGTGAAGACTAGGAAATTTCTCGCGCACCCCATCGCGAAGATCGAAGCCCGTGAAATCACCACCGAGCAGGCCCTCCGTGACCAGCACATCGAGCGACTCCAATTGCTGAGCCACGTTCGCCGCGTCTTCCGCACTTTCAGCCGAGTGCACTGTATGACCTGATAGCGCCAACATTCTGGCACGTTGCAACCTCACCACTGGATCTGGATCCACATATAAAACAACCATGTGCGTGACAGTCAGTTTTTAGGGAACAGCGCACTGTCCGCACCTGCTGGCCCTGCGCCAGGTGGATTGTAGTTTACCAGCGCCTTCGGCTCCGCCTGCACATCCATGAGACGATCCTGGTAATAGATTTTCACAACATAACCGTAGTAGCTGCGTTTCCCGAGTTCGCGCAGCTCCTCGGGCTTGAGCTCCGGCATGTTGTAGCTGAAGTCCACCAGCTCCTCGCTTTCCTTCCAGTCCACCGGGGCGGACACCCAGTTCGGCACCGGCGGATCGGCGCGCGTGGACTCGATCCGGTCAGCACCCACCTTGTCAAAAAAATAGACGTGAATGTCCATTTGTGCCGGATCGATTTCCACCCCCGGCGCGGCAATGATCGGCACCCGCAGCGCCAGCCGCTGTCCCTTGTTTACCGACTTGTCCGGAATGACCTGACAGGCACCGAGCGTCACCGAGTTGCGCTCCGGCGTTTTTGGCACCGCCTCCCGGCCCTCGAGTTTCGCCTTCGCCAGCGTGTAATATCCGCCCGCACCCAGCTCTCCCATCGCGATGACATTGCGCCACACAGTTTCCGATTTATCCGCCAGACCCATCGCCTCGTAGGTCAGCGCCGTTTCACTGAGAATCTCGGGATGATTCGGCTCGCGCAGATCCGCTGCGCGCAAGGATTCCAATGCCAGTTGCATGTCACCCAGCTGGCGCACCGCACGCGCGGCTTCAACCATTTCACGCACTTGAACATTGGAAATTTCGCGACCTGATGGCATCGATGGTTGCGAACCTCCCACTGATGGGCTGACCGGTGCTGATACGGCGGCAGATCCGGGCACCGGTAAAGAAACTGCTGGAGGCGTGATTAATGCCGGGGCGCTGGTTGTGGCGAAAGCTGTGACCTGGGTAGATGGTCCAGGCTCGGGCGACATACCAGCATTGCCACCAGAAAAAGCACCGCGCCAACCCGCCAAGCCCAGTGCGCCCACGCAAAGCCCTGCCAGCAGGCAAAGGGTCAGTTGCGCGGCATAATGAGCGCTCTCGGATCCGGGAACAAGGATTGTATGGGGCTTGGCCATGAAATTTCAGAATCCGCAGTCTATGAGCCCGCCTCCACTGTGTCAATCAAACCACAGAGCCTTGAAAAAATGATCCGCGACCTCATCAGCCTCTGGTGGTTGCAACGGCAGGCATTTTACAACTCACTGCCGTAAAAGTTTCCGCCAGCGCCCGCCAATCCGCTGCAGTGGTGTCCCAGCCACCACTAACGCGGATGACACGGCTCATCTCATCCATGCTGGCACCGAGCGCGGACAGCACCACTGAGGATCCATCGTGCCCCGCGCTACAGGCGGAGCCCGTCGAGACTGCAAACCCCTGCTGACTCAGCCGGGCGAGCCATTTGCGGTTGTCGCCATGAGGCAGCACGAACATCGAGGTATTCCAGAGTCGTTCAGCGCCCTGGCCGATAATTCGCAAATCGGGAAACGTTGTGAGCATGTTTTTTTCAAAATCATCACGCATCACAGATTGCTCAAGCGCGACACCGGCCAACTTGGGAGTCAGCTCCTCCAGCGCCACGACCATAGCCTCGATGCCCGGATAATTTTCCGTGCCCGCCCGTCGTCCCTCCTCCTGCGGTCCGCCGCGCAAGAACGAAAGCGTCTCCTGCTCATCCCGCATCACAAGAAACCCAACGCCCTTCGGCCCGCCGAACTTGTGGGCGCAGCCCGTGATGTAATCGCAAGCGCCCAGTTCATGCGCCGGCAGTTTTCCAATCCACTGCGCCGCGTCCGTGTGCACAAGCACTCCGCGCTCGCGACACAGCTCCGCGATGTCGCGCCACGGTTGCAACAGCCCGCACTCGTTGTTCGCCGCCATCACCGTGACCAGACCCACATCATTACGCGCCAGATGCTCCGTAAAATCATCTGCATCCAGTTCACCTCGAGGCGTGGTCTTGACCAGCGTCACACGACTTCCAAACTGCCGCTGCAAAAATTCGCGCACGCTTGGATGCTCGATGCTGGATGACACGACGCGCGTCTGCTTGCCAAGCGTATCGCCCATTCTGGTGAACAGCGCGTTGTTTGATTCCGTCGCGCCGCTCGTGAACACAATGCGCTCCGGTTCGCAACCCAGCAGCTCACCCAGCCGCTGGCGCGCCTCATCGAGTTTTCGTTTTGTCATCGCCGCCTCCCGGTAAAGCGATGAGGGATTGTGCCAGTGTCGTTCTGATGCGCGCAGCCAGGCATCGCGTGCGCCATCGCTCAGTGGCGTGGTGGCGTTATAATCAAAGTAACCGCTCATCTTCATACCAGTAGCAGACAACGTGAGGAGACTCTAACTTTTCTCCGCAGACCACAGCATGAACATCCATTTCAGTGCCTCCTCCCATCGGCAGTTGCCAATACCGCGTTGTCATTAACCACCCTCGCTTTCCTCTTCTTCGCCGGACTGGCGGGCGGATTATCGACGCCATTGCGGGCGGTGGCGGACTCATCACCTTGCCCGCGCTGCTGGCCGCAGGTCTGCCACCCCAGATTGCTCTGGGCACCAACAAATTTCAATCTTCCCGCGGCACCGTCATCGCCGTCACGCGCTATGCCCACGCTGGCATGATGAAAACTTCCTGGCTCTGGCTCGCGGTAGCGTGCTCGTTCTTCGCCTCCATGGGCGGGGCGCATGCTCTCACCATCATCAACAACGACGAGCTGAAAAAAATCATCCCGTGGATGCTGGCCGCGGTCGCCATCTATACCGCGCTGAATCCGCGCTTCGGTATTCATCAGGGAAGAAAAAAATCCCGCTCATCACCTTCGCACTCCAGTTCGGCAGTGTGCACGGATTTTATGACGGCTTCTTCGGCCCCGGTGCCGGATCTTTCTGGACCGTGGCTTGCGTGGCTTTGCTGGGTCTCGATCTGCGCCACGCCACCGGCTACACGAAAGCAGCCAACCACGCGAGCAACCTCGGATCACTGGTGATCTTCCTGCTCTGCAGTTCAGTAAATTTCATCGCCGGCGCAGCCATGATCGCCGGCCAGCTCATCGGTGCATAGCTCAGCTCCGGATTTATCATCAAGCACGGCGCAAAATTTATCCGGCCTGTGTTTCTCGCGGTGGTGTTCGCACTGACAGTGAAGTTGATCTGGGATGCGATGTAATTTGCAGGGCGGGCGCTCCGCCTGCCTTGGTTTCCAAAATTACGGCAAGCGGAGCGCTTGCCCTACACATGATTGATCGAACACGGCACCATCGCCGCGTCCTTCATGCCGTGGAGCAGCTTCTTGTCCGCAGGGACAATGGTCGCCAGTACGCCACCCAGTTTTGCCTCTTCATCCGCGACGAAGTAATACGGACACAAACGCACGCGGCCCCGCATCATCACCTCGGCCTGCTTTTTCTCATTCCAAACCGGATGCGCGATCACTTTCGCCTTGGCGAATCGTTGTATGAGATGCGGGTTGCGCGGAAAACTTTCCAGCGCGTGATCAATCGCGGCGCTCCATTCATCATGTGAGAGATCGTGCCCTACGCTGACACCGCGCGATCCCCAGGCCTTGTCGGACCAGCCGCTGACTTTGATCACCAATTCGCGCTCTTTGTTGCCGAACTCTTTCATTTCATTCCAGTCGTGAATGCCCAGCTGCGGCCATTCCGCATGCAACGGCAGCTTCACCGGATCCAGCACCCAACCGAAGGGAATGCACTCCCGCAGCAGGGCATGGTTTTCTTCGCTGAGCGATGTTTCCCAGAACCCTGCCAGTTGCGGCGACCAGAACAAGGCCAGCCAGAGTTTCTCCTCGAGGAACGGTTTCAGCGGCGGTGTGAAATGGATATCGCCGCGCTCCGCCATCGCCAGCAGCGCCGCGCCCTGCTCGACATTGTCCACATCCCACACCTCAAAGAAGCGATAGATGTCGCGGCCGGTGAGTTCATGCGGTTGCACATTCCAGGGGTTGATCACTTCACGCTCACCGCCTTCGTGCGCGTTGAGCTTTTCCGCGAGCCATTCCATCTCCGGCTGGTAGTCGCCCGATTCGCGCGAAATGAGGAAGTCATGCTGCGGATACGACCTGGAGAATCCCTCAATCATCCCACTGGCACCGCCGATGATCTCCTCGCCGAGCGCGGTTTGCGTTTCTCCCAGCCAGCCGGTCAGCCCGATGCCGCCGGGGAGCGAGTCGAGCTCCGCAATGCTCACACCTGTTTCTGTCAGGATGAGATCAGGCCGGATGACCCTGGGCAACTCATCTCGCCAGCGCGCATTGCGACCGAGCGCGATCATGCGTTCCGGTTTTCCCAGATCGAGCAGTTGCGCGACCCAGGCGTCCTCGCCCCCTGCGCTGCGATGATAGAGTTCGTTGCACGTTTTTTGAAACGCGAGCAGCGCCGCGCCCAGCGCATCCAGTTTATCTGCAAGATCGCGGGCAATCGGAAACGCCTGTGTTGAGGCCAGCCACTCCTTGCCCGCGAACATCCCGCGGACGGGCATCGCGGCACGGATGTGCAATACTTTCTCGGCGGCGGTCATGGCCGCGCAATCAAGGGGACGCAGGCGGCGTGTCAACCTTCCCCTTCCACTTGACTTGCGGGCGCTTCGCGCTTTTCAATGTTGCATGACGCAGCTTCTCCGACATTCCGCCGCCGTGCTGCTGGCGCTGATTTGCACCAGCTTGCTTAGTTCCTGCCTCGAGGGTTACGAGGAGGATATGGTGATTAATTCAGATCTTTCGGGAAGGGCGGTGGTGAAGGTCAGGCTGCCAGACTCGATAGTTTCCAAATTTGATGCCATGCGCGAGGAGTTTAGCCAGAAAAACATCGAGAGGCGCTTTTCCTCGCTCAGTGGGCTGACCTTGAGAAGCTATACATTGAGCGAGGGCCGTTACCCGGAGGCGACATTTGAAGTGGCCTTCACATCGCTGGAGAAGCTGGGAGCGGCAGCGGCGGAGAACAAGCCGGCCCAGATGCTGGTGGGCGAATTTGTGGTGACGAAGGATGGTGACGGCAGGATCGTTGTCGAGCGCAAGCTGGGGCACGGCGCGGCGAAGATGGAGCTGCCCCCCGACAAATTCGCACAGTACAAAACTCACTTTCAATCACCGACCGTAGTTTCGAACACTGACTCCGGTTTCAAGGACACCTCGCACAACGATGTGCGCTACCGCTGGTCGTTGGCGCAAATCGCCACGGAAAAGCCCTCGATGGTGAACAAGCTGGTGAAGCCGCTGCCTTGGATTTACATCATCGGTGGAGCCGTGGCACTGCTGATCCTTGGGAGAATTCTCTGGCCGATGTTCATGAAGAAGAAAGTCAAAATGCCTGCCGGGCCGCCACAGGCTGAAGCGCCGGCGCAAAATCAAGCTCCGCAGCGTCCCGGACCTCCGCGCCGTCCGGGGCCGCCACGCTGAGAAAAGTGCCGAGCGGAAGACTGCATGAGCCCAGTATTGTTTTCCCCTCTTGCGTTCCATGCGGAGACTCTCTAGCCTCTGCGCCATGTCTCAAGAAAAAAATGACTCTCCCGCCAGCCCGCCCGACTGGAGCGGCCTTGCCGCCAAACCCGCGTTTCAGGCATTGCTGAAGCGCAAGAGCAGATTCATCGTGGCGGCATCGGTCTTCTTCATCGTCTACTACTTTGCGCTGCCGGTGCTGGTCGGATGGTTTCCCGATCTGATGAAGAAGGAAATAGTGGGCAAGGTCAATATCGCCTACCTCTTCGCGCTCTCGCAATTCTTCATGGCCTGGGCGGTGGCGTTCGTTTACGTGAAGAAAGCTGCACAATGGGACAAGGCAGCCGAGGCTGTCCTCGAAAAATAAACTGAAAGACCACGCGCATGACTTCAGCCATCTGGATGTTTCTTCTTTTCGTCGCCGCGACCCTCGGCATCACGATCTGGGCCGCAAAACGCAATACGGGGGCGAACGCCTTCTTTGCCGCTGGTCGCAGCATCACTGGATGGCAGAACGGCCTGGCCGTCGCCGGTGATTACATGAGCGCGGCTTCGTTCCTGGGCATTTCCGGAATGATCGCGTTCTATGGCTACGACGGCTTCATGTATTCCGTGGGCTGGCTCGTGGCCTATCTCACTGTGCTGCTCATCGTGGCGGAGCCGCTCCGCAACGCGGGCAAATACACCATGGCGGACCTGCTGGCCTACCGTCTCTCGCCCCGGCCCGTGCGGGCGATGGCGTCGCTGAGCACGATCACCGTTTCCACATTTTACATGGTCGCGCAGATGATCGGCGCGGGCACGCTGGTGAAACTGCTGCTGGCCGACACCGGCGTTTCCACGGAAACGGCGATCATCGGCGTGGGCGTGCTCATGGTCGTGTATGTCGTGTTCGGCGGAATGCTGGCCACGACCTGGGTGCAGATCATCAAGGCGATCCTGCTCATGACCGGCACCATCTTCCTGAGCGTCCTCGTGCTGCGGCATTTCGATTACAGCTTCGCGAAGTTCTTCGATGCCATCACCCATCTCACTTACACGGATGTGAAGACGAACTCGGAGGTGACGCGCAACTTCCTGGAGCCAGGCATGAAATTTGGCGCTGCGGTCACGAATGGCTGGGGGCCGCTGGATCTGATCTCTCTCGGATTGGCGCTGGTGTTCGGCACTGCGGGACTGCCGCACATTCTCGTGCGTTTTTACACCGTTCCGGATGCCAAGACCGCGCGCGTCAGCGTCGTCTGGGCGATGGTGATCATCGGGGCGTTCTACATCCTGACCACGTTCCTCGGATTTGGCGCAGCTACGATTCTGAAACCGCACAACATCCCCCTCGACAACATGGCCGCGCCGCAGCTCGCGCTGGCCCTGGGCGGCGATCTCTTCTTCGCCTTCATCAGCGCCGTGGCGTTTGCCACGATCCTCGCGGTCGTCGCCGGGCTGACGATCAGCGCCAGCACCAGCTTCGCGCACGATTTCTATACCAACGTCATCCACCATGGCAACCCGAAGACGCCGGGTGAAGAAGTGCGCGTGGCGCGCATCTCAGCGTTTGTTGTCGGCGCGTTGTCCATCTTCCTCGCGATCAAGCTTCAAGCCGCGAACGTGGCCTTCCTGGTGGGGCTGGCATTCGCCGTCGCGGCCTCGGCCAACCTTCCCGTGATCGTGCTGTCCATCTTCTGGAAGCGATTCTCCACGTTCGGCGCCGTGTTGGGCCTTGGCGTGGGACTCCTGAGCAGCATCGTGTTGATCATTCTAAGCCCAAGCATCATGGGCATCGACGCCGTGGACGTGCCAGCGGCCAAGCGTCACCTGATCCAGATGAAGGCAATCTTCCCGCTGAACAACCCAGGCATCCTGAGCATTCCGCTGGGCTTCCTTGCGGCCATCATCGGCTCGCTGCTAAAGCGAGAACCGGACGCCGAGGCGAAGTTTGCAGAGCTTACAGTTCGGGCACACACCGGACTGGGTTCGGAAAAGGCGTCGTCGCACTGATGGTGGAAGCGACGCCATCGTCGCCAGTCACTCACCGACGCGAGGCGCGCCGGATACACCTGAAAGCGGCGAGGGCACCGCTTCTACTTGGAATCACTGCGGGATGTGAATCTGATCGCCGGGGCGCACTTGGATGGCGGCATCTGTGCCGTCGGCTTTCTTCAAGTCGAGGATGCGCGTCACGCCGCCGCGAGTGAACTTGGCTGCCTTGAGTTTTGCAAAGTCCGTCGGGCCGCCGGCGGAGGTCATGGCCTGATGAACAGTCATGCCGGGACTGAGCAGGACACGACCAGGTATTTTCACTTCACCACTGACATAGAGAACCTGCGTGCCCCCTCCATCCGCCTTGTTCGTGGTCACCTGGATGGTGGGATGAGTGAAGATCTCTGCGGTCTTATAGGCCGACTCAATGTTCTCCTGCAACTGCGAAGGCCGGAGTCCGCCAGCGCGAACCTTGCCGATGTAGGGCAGGTTGATCGTCCCGCCGTCGGAGATGTCGTAGGTGTTGTTGACCACGGCGATCTCCTCGGAGGGAACTCCGGAGAGCTTCACAGCGATGCTGTCGCCGGGACGCAGAGTTTGTTCAACGCCCTGGGCGGGGGCCGGAATGCGTTCAAAGAAGACGGCGGCCAGTGCGACAAGCAGTGGGATGAGTTTCGTATTCATGACTGAGATGAGGGTGAATTAAAATACATCATCACCTGCATTGGCCGGAGCCATGGCATGGGATTCAGCTGACGACTTGGATTTGCGGCGCGAGTCCTTCGAAGAAACGTGCTGCGGCTTGTTGTAGTAGCTGTAGTAGCCCGTGTAGTAGCCGTAGGAAGAGTCGCTGCGGATGTCGACGTTGTTGAGCACCACGCCGATTACGTTGCCGCCGACATTATCCACGGCCTGCTTGACGCGCTGGAGCATGTGGCGCGGAAGTTTACGGTGCTGCACGACGATGATCGTAGCATCCACTTCCGCAGCCAGCACGCTGGCGTCGCTGACGCCGAGGATGGGCGGTGAGTCGATGAGCACGAGATCGAATCGGCTTTTCACGTCGGTGAGCAGATCGGTGAAGCGCTTGGTGTTCAGCAGGCCGGCGCTGTCGGCGGGCATGATGCCGCTGGGCATGAAGTAGAGATTGGGCACGGGCGTTTGCATCACTGCTTCTTCCAGCGGCATCTGCGAGGTGAGATAGGTGCTGAGGCCGGTGCTGCTGGCGACATCGAAAAACGTGTGCATGCGCGGGCGGCGCAAGTCAGCATCGATGATGAGCGTGGTGTAACCAGCCTGGGCGCAGACGTAGGCGAGGTTGACCATGGTGGTGGACTTGCCTTCGCCAGCGCCGCCGCTGACAACGCTGATGCAGTTCACTTCCGGCGACTTGCGGTTGAATTCGATGTTCGTGCGCAGAATGCGGTAGGCTTCGGCATCGGGATTGTTGCCGGTGGTGCGGTGCAGCACGGGCACATCCTTGGGAATAACAGCCAGCACCGGGACGCCAAGCTGGCGTTCCACGTCGTCCATACTCTTTACACTGGTGTCGAGGTATTCGAGGAAGAATGCGAGACCGAAACCGAGCATGAGTCCCACGGCCGCGCCGAGCGCCAGATGGAGCAGCACATTCGGCTTGAACGGTCTGGACTCCGGTTCAGCTGCTTGATAAATCGTGACCGGTGTCTTGGACATCTGGCGGTCGATTTCTTTCTGCGCCTTGGTGTCCTTGAGCTTGGCCAGTTCCATCTCGGTGATCTCCCATTCCTTCTTGGCCTTGAGAAACTCCTGGTTGCTGGACTGCGCGCTGATGGATTTGTCGCGTTGCTCCTTGTTGAGACTCTGGATTTCCTCCAACTGCTTGTGCTCGATTTCAATGCGCACATCGAGGTTCTTCCGGTAGTCCTCTGCGGCGGCGAGCAGCTGTTTGCGCGTCTCTGCGAGCTGGGCGTTGACCGAAATCATGTTCTGATGCTTCGGACCAAGACCCTGACTGACGATATTTTCCTTTTTCAGCAGCAGATCCTGGTAGACCGGACCAAGCTTGCGAATGGTGTCGTTCTCGACGCGCAATTCACCGGCCTGGCGGATGAGATCATCGCCCTGCAGCTTCTGAAGCTGCACGATCTGCGCCCTCATGTCGCCGATGTCTTTCTGTAGCCTGTAAACGTCCCGCGCCGCTTCGGCCACGATCCCGCCTTCCGGCGTGATGATGTCATCCTGTCCGGCGCTGCGCTGCACATTGTAGGACGGCATCTCGACGATGTTTTTGTCCTTCTTGATCTGGAGCATTTTTTGAAGGGAAATATTGGTGACCTGCTCTTTCGCGGCGATCTGGGCGATGAGCTGGGTGACGGCGCTCTCATTGCGGGCGTTGTCCACTTCCAGCCGCATTTCCCGGTAGCTTTCCCCCACGGCATTCGCGATGTCGGCGGCGAGCTTGGGGTCTTCATCGTAATACTCTACCGTGATGAAATCAGACTTGATGCTGCTCTGGGAGTCAAGGTTCCCGAGCAGCTTTGAGATGGTGTGCTGGCGGGCGGGGTGGTTCCAGCGATTCTGGAGATCCAGTTTTTCCACCACGCGATCGAGTGTTTTGCGCTTGGTGATGATTTCGAATTGAGTCTTTAGAAAATTGTCAGCGAACGGGCTGGTGACATCGAGCTGACTGTGTCCCTCAACCCTGACGTCCTGGGCGTTGCGCTCGATGACCATTTCGACTTTGCCCCTGAATTTGCGAGGCATAATGTAGGTGATGATGGCGGCAGCAGCAAAGACCAGGAGAAATGAAAAGAGGATCAGCCCGGCCCGGTTTCGGATGATCTGCCAGTAATCATGGGCGTGGCGTTGCAACTCCAAGTTTTCAGGATTCATGGCAGATCAACGGATGATGGTTATTAGTTAATATAACTTAACAAATGTGGGCAAAAAAAACTAATTATATTTTTTGGGCTCCAACTCCCAGTGCAAGGTGAGTTAGAAACTGGCGTTCAAGCCCACGGTCGTGTAGTGGCGGTTATAATCATTGAATGAGATGTCGGAGTTGATCGTGGTGAAGGAGTAGCTGGCCTGGACGGCTACATTCTTGTTGATCTTATAGTTCATGCCGAGGCTGCCGTAGAACTGGTTTTCATTCGCGCCGGATACGGTGTCGCTGGCTTGATAGTCGCTGTAAACGTAGCCCAGGCCCATGTTGCCAGTGAATCTCTCGCTGAACTGATAGTCGGCGATGATTCCCGTGGAATAGGAGTAGCGAGCGTCAAATTCACCAACTTGCGAACCATTGTAGCCCAGCAGGTTGTACCAGCGCAGGCTGGAATGGCGGGAGGTCGCGAGGTTGAGCGAAGCCTCGAGGTAGGGCGCGATGTCTTGGTTTCGATCGGAGTCATAGAACTGCGCGCCCACCCGGGCGCTGGCGGCCAGGGTCGGGCTCCAGGCCTGATCAACGCCGACGAGAAGATAATGCGCCGTATAGTCAGGATTGATCTGATCGGCGGGACTGTCGGGATAGGTGTCTTTTTCGTAGCGGTATTCAGCGGTTAGCGCGGTGGTGCGGCTGAGTTTGTAGCTGAACTGCAGCGCGACGATGTTGGTAAGACGGTTTTCAAACTGGCCGAGATCGTCGTCCTGATATTTGATGCCTGAGAACGTATAGGATGCCGTGGTCGCGAATCTTTCGGACCACGCATAGCTCACGGCAAAGTTGTTGTAGCCGTAGAAATACTGGCCGGAAGGGATGGCGTTGGAAACACCAATGTTGAAATCGGGCTCTATTTCATAGGCCGCGTAAAGATTGTTGGATACGGTGAGCCGGCGCGAAGCTGCGTGTTGAATGTTGAAATTCGCGCGGGTGTTGTAGTTGGTGTTCTTGTCTCCCGGCCCCTTATTGAAGTAGTAAAGGGCATCGAAGTCGCCACCGGTGGTGATCTCGGTGATGCGGTCGCTTTTGGCAAAAATGAAGCCAAGACCAGCACCGACAAAACCTGAATCCACGTCCGTATTTGAAGTGTCGGTGTAGCTGATGCGATCGTAACCTGACAGTGCGCTGACATTCAACTTGAAGGGGACATTCTCTTTATAGTCGGATTTCTGTCCGATTCCGAGCAATCCCTGACCGTGAAGGGGGATGGTGGACATTAGGAGCGCTCCGAGGAGGAAAACAACTGCTTTCATACGGCTAGTGGTTGGTGTTGTGGTGGCGGAGACAGGGCCGGCGGCATCGGTGGGCTACGGTCCTTGCGCGATGGATGGCGATTGGGGAATTGAGTTCTTTGGTGGGCGACGTTTAACGACCACTTTGGTCGTGCCACCGGGCTTCTCTTTGGGAGGAGTTTTGTTCGAATAGCCCCCAGTCGAAGGTTGGATCAAATACACGCCGCGGATATCACCGGGTGTCAGCGAGTAATCCATGCCTTCTTCAATTTCTACCGGCTGGACACCGATCACCTGTTTGACAGACTCGACGACATCCTTGCCTCCGCCCACTGAGAGCGCTCCCGCACATTCCGCGATAAGCGGCGCCATCTTCGGAGCCACGTGCGTCGCGGTAAGGACGATCTGCTTTGTGAGATCGGAGTTCGCCTTCGACGCCAGAATCGCGGCCTTGACGATTTCGCAGGCGCAGGTCTCATTCGCGACCATCGCATCCTCGACAATCACAAGTATTTTCTGCGGTTCCATCTCTACGGCAGAACGGACTTCCTCGAAGACCTTGTCGCAACGCGTGAAGTCGCCAGCACGCGAGATTAGCGGCCAAAGGAATGTCGCAACTGTGAGAGTGGCGACTTTAAGAGTAGTTGTGGTTTTCATAGCTTACTGGGTTCATTTTTGCCCCGCCGAAGCGAAGCCTTGGAGCGGGCTACGGGAATCGAACCCGTCTGTCCAGCTTGGAAGGCTGGAGCATTACCACTATGCTAAGCCCGCATAGTATTTAGTATTTAACACCCTAATAGTAATAATTACAAGATAATTATTATAATTATCTAAAAATCATTAATAGATGGTCTATTTAGAATCTCAGCCCAGCAAGCTATTTCCAGATTTGGATCCTAAAGCAGACTTGATTTCATACACCGATTTTTTTTAACCGCAAGCAAGGAATCACGCCTCTCTGTGCCGCCACGACCCGGATCAGTGATCTTGGAATGCTATCATTATTGAGCTACGCGCAATTGCATGACAAGGAGTAACCCTCCCGACAAACTTGACTGGAGTTACTCTCCGTTCTGCATCCCGCACGCCGTGGATTGTCTGCTAAAAACGGAAATTGGACAGAATTTACATGACGAACAGGATTCAGATAAAGGCACTTACGATCAGCGCGCGCTCACCCAGTGGATGAAGATGAGTTTCTTCGTAAACCCATCCTGTTAATCTTGGTGCGCCAAGTGAAGTCCAACAAATCTAGCTGAATGAAAGGAGTCAGATGACATGAAAGCGAAGGAGAAACGCACCTTGTGAGTGCTTCGTGCGCAGGAGAGCGTGATTTGGTAGAGTGTCGGTGCCATGAACACCCTAACTAAA